>JAFXHR010000034.1 GCA_017536305.1 Clostridia bacterium
GCACCGCCTTTAATCCTTTTTCGCGAACGCACCGAGATACAAATTCTTCGTCGCGTCATTACCCTTGATATCGTACTTCATCATAGTCGCAATCGGCATACCCTTAGAATATACGACGTCATTTTTCGCCGTGAATAGAAACGCCTTTTCCCAGCCACAATAATTCCCGTCCGCAGGCAGTTCAATTTGCGGGTTAATATCCAAAATCGCCTTACTATCCGCCGAGAAATTCAACTCGCTATACAGCTCGTCGCCGTTCTTTACGTTATAATACAGGTTATTTTCAAACACAGGGTCTTTAATCGTACCCAAATCAAAAACAGGCTCACTGCTTGCGTCTACGCAATAGAAAATATTATTTCTGTATACGTGTCCCTGCGCCACCTTATTATCTTCACAATCGACGATATGCTGATTATAAATATCCCCGCGAATAACGACGGTATTGTTTTCAAACACAATATCATTCACCGTGCGCGCAACGGTCACGAACGCCGAGTGGTGATTACCGTCTTCCTTATCGCCGAACGGATAACCGTTATTTACGAACACGTTATTGCGCACGTAATTGTTTTTCCAGTTCCCCCAGTAATTTTCCAACCGCTCAGTCGCAGGCGCGCCGTCTGCGTTGAATTTCAGCATAGCCGTTTCCAAATTACAAATGAGCAAGCCACCGCCTTCGTTATGATGACCGTAATTATACTGCATATACACGTCTTCGCAGGTATTGTCAATATCAAAGCCTTCGCCGTCGGACGCACCGTGGCGCAAATAAGTATACCCTGCTTCATTATACTGATAGTACCCCTTTCTTACGTTATGAACCCAAACCCCGCCGTTCCAAAAACCAGCACGGCCCAAATAGTTAGATTTATAGCAAGTATTATATTCCAGCCAAACGTTATCCGCGCCAGCCACGACGATACCGTCACCGCCTACGCAGTTGGTATAATTACCTGTTACCACGATATTTTCCATCGGGAAATACCCAACGCCCGTGTTATAATCGTTATGGTCGGTCGTATCGTCCACGTATTTATTATAGCCGTACCCAACCCCAGGGCGATTTACCCAGTAGTTATAGAAGTTAATACCAAGGTGCGACACTTCTTCCACCCTATTATCCGTAATCCACATATTACGGAAGGTAACGGGCGCGCCGACCGAGTTGGTCAAATCACCCGTAAAGATACAAATACCACCGTATAACCGACGATAGCGATGCGCCACACCTGCATATTCATTATTCCCGTCCGCAGGCGTAACCTTTTGCGGGTCGATATCGTCAGGGTCCGTTTCGTTGGGCTCGGTACTATACGTCCAGTTCCAGTTCACGTTATGTACGTAGCAACCGTCCACGACGATATTTTCAAAAACACCGCCCTTTCTCGGAAAAATATAAATACCCCTTGTGCAGTCCGAGCCTGTAATTTCAATATTCATAATCCGCGTGTTCGCTTCTTCCAAATGCAATACGTTCGCTTTATTGAGCTCCGAATCGCTCTCTGCACTCGTACCCGTTCCGCAAATCACGGGATATTCGTCCCCTGCCCCGTACGCATCCAAAATAAACGGCATTTCCGCCGTAGCGGTATACCCCGTCAATTTTAAGTTTTCATAAAAGGTCGTACCGCGCTTTAAGAGTATACGTATCGGCGCGTTTTCCGTATTCCCCGAAATAATTTCGGCGATTTCCGAAAGCGATTTTTTAGGCATATCCATATTCAAACCGCTGTTTTCGTCATCACCGTCCAAAGCGTCGAAATAATAGGTCTTATACTCCGTATCCAAAACGTCCTTAGAAATTTCCGCATACGTCGGTGCTTTGGGCGTTTCAATATACGTCGGCGTTACCACCGTTTCCGCCACTTCGTCGTCCTTACACGCCACGGCGGTAAAGGGAATACAAAGGCTCAGCGCAACGGCGAACGTTCTCCCCACTTTTTTCAAAAAGCTCATATTTTTCTCCTTTTTAACTACCTTATTTCACTCTAAATAATCCGTTTTCGTCTTCTTCAATTTCCACGAAATGCGCACGCTCCTGCATATGCGGGTCGTTGGGCATATGATAGCTTGCAAACAGCTTACCGTTCTTTTCAAAAATCATACCATGCCCGCCGTTGGTAGAGATGAGCGGTTTTTCAATATGACGCCAAACGCCATCCAGCTTATCGGCTACAGCCATACCCATTGCATAGCCGTCCTTACCGTGGCTAGACCACAGCATCACGTACTCGCCCTTGGAATTTTTACGGATAAACGGACCGTCCGTTACGTAACAATTAGGCTCTACTTCCACCACCCAAGGCGCGTCGTTTGCCTTAAACAGCGTTTTAATATCCCCTACTACCTCTAAATTCTCGTCCAGCTCGGCAAGGCACATTTCCCCCACCTGAATATCCGTCCACTCCCGACAATATACCGTGTAGCGTTTTCCGTTCTCCACGAAAAACGTCGCGTCGAGATTGCTCGTATCGTTTGGAAACAATAATCCATTATGCGGAGCAAACGGACCGAGCGGATTATCGGACGACAAAATTTGACATCTTCTTACGTTATCCCCCTTAGAAAACGCCGCAAAAAGATAATATTTGCCGTTATATTTATGGACTTCGGGCGCCCAAAACTGTTCTTCCGCCCAAAAATCGTCCGAATTTTCAAAAATCACGTGTTCTTCAAACTCTTCTAAATCGTCTGAAACGTACGCCTTAAACCCGTCCGCCTTACCTTTCCAAGTTTGCGGGTCGGTCGAGCCGTACAAATAATACTTTCCCCCGTCTACTAAAACGAACGGGTCGCGAATATAAATATCTTTTAACTTCATAAAACTATTTCCTCAATACATATCTTTGAGCGAGCGGGGCTCGTTCTTTTTCGCATAATATGCGTATAATACGGGCGTGGTAATAACGAGCGCGGAAAGCCAAACGGCAAGCTTGTCTTTTTTCACGTTAAACCGACGAAAAATCTTGGTGGACGACGCGATAATCGAAAGCCAAAAAAGCAATGCGCAAAGCCCCAAAATCACGCCCATTATCTGCCAAAGCGACGGTGCGGACTCCACGGGCAAGTGCGTATCTCCCCAGCACGCATACACGGTAGCCAGCACGCTTAACACGGATAAAATCGCTACCATAAAATGATACTTTTTCACGGGAATTGTCAACACGTTAAATCCGCCCGTAATGCGATTTACGACGTAAAACGCATAAAAGGGGATTAAGCACCGCTTATAATCCTTTTCGCCCAGCTTTTTCGCCAGCAACGTAACGCCCACCGAATACAATTCGACAAACGCTAAAATGGCAATTACCAAATATAAAACCCGAATCATTTTTGCTCCTTTTTCACCGCTTTTTAGGCGGGGGACGCCTGACACGGGCATAAAAACCCGTGCCAAACACCCACTTTTCGTTCAATCTTACGCAAACGGATTTGCGCTGTAATATCTTACCTTATCGAAATAGGTAACGCCTTGACCGCTAAAGTTCATAGCCGACCATTGTCCCGCCTTACGGTTTGCAATCGCACTCGCGTGGTCGAACACCAAGGTATACCAAACACCCGTTTCAATCGTGTCGTTCAATTGTACCAGCACGCCGTTTTTATACAGGGCGATACAATCGTTATCGTCTATGGAATACTTACCATCCGAGATATCGTCGCGCTTATTTGCCGTACCCGTACTTTGAGGCGCACCGCAACGAAGAAGCGACGAAGACGTGAAGCATACGTCAATCGTTACGTAGTTATAACCCTTATTCGTCAAATTTCTAAACGCGTCGTCAACGGCGGTCGTAGCACTGAACGGGAACGTCGTTTGTAAATTGCCCTTGTCTGCCCCCAGTAACGTATGCCCGCTTTCGTAAACCATCAGTTTATCGTTCCAGCCACCGCTACCCGTCAAATCCAGCTTATACACGCCCGTTTTTCCGCCAACCGTTTCCGTCGTTATACCGTACGGTATTTCTGCCGTCAAAGCGCTCGTACGACCGCCCCAAACCAGCTCGCTACCGTCGTATTCCACGTAGCCGTCTTTGGTATTTGCAAGCACATACGCATCGCAATCCGTCTTGTTTCCGTAGTAGCGTACGTTATCGAAATAAACCGTACCGCTTGTTCCGCCGAAATTTATAAACGACCACGTACTACCGGGCTCTTGCGTATTCTCACGGTCCACTACTACTGTATACCATCTATTCGCATATACAATTTCTGAATCGTTAATTGCAACCCCACGCGAATACAACGAAATATTTTCATTGTTTTGTGTTTGCGAATTTACGGCAGAACTGGCGCGGAAATCACATCTTGCATTCATAGAGTCCACTCTCAAAAACGCACCGCTCGTAAGACATACGTCAAAGGTAACGTAATCGTAACCCTTCGTCTTCATACCGTTATATGCACTTGTAGAGTTCGGATAAGGCACTTCTGGATTCGTAACAATGGCGTGCGCCGATTCGTATACGGAGAGTCTGTCGTTCCAATCTGATACACCACTATCCGTATATTTATACACGCCTGTTCTGCCGTTGACCATGCCGTCGTATACTCCGTATGTCGCGTCTACCGTTCTAACCATCATCATACTGCCGACAACGTAATCGCCGACGTTTACGCTAATGCTGTCAGTATAATCGCCAAGCGTAACGCTCACCGTAGCCGTACCCTTACCAACCGCCATAATTACCCCGTTTTCTACGGTAGCTACGTTTTTGTCCGTCGAATCCCAAACGATACCTGCTTGCGTATAGGTAGAAGTCGCTACCGTTTCCTTTCCGCCCACGACCATATCCACGCTTTCCTTTTCAATATCCACGCCCGTTAAACCAAGCACTTTTTCAAGGAAACCACTCGTGTCTTCTACGCCGTTTGCAACCGAATTCGCCACCGCTTGTGCAAGCGAGCGGTTTGCCGTATTCGTCGTATACTCGGTCGTGGTAACGTCGTCAACCGTATACGTTACGTAACCAACTGCATTGAGCACGGTTACGTAATCCTCTTCGGGGAATACGTGCTCCGCATCACCCACGATTGCGCCGTTATATTTCTTGGTTTCGCTGTCCGCGTAACTTTCCGCACCGTCCGTCCAAACCGCCGTTACGAGATTTTTTGCTTTTACGTTCGCGTCCGTCACGTCGTCAAGCGTGAGCTGATTATCGCTACCAAGCGTAGGCGCAATGAGCGTACCGAATACGATATTCGTTGCATTTTCCAAGCTCGCCTGCGTTTTTTCACCGACGTTTGCGGTAAAGCGGATACCCGTCGCCTCGTCCATTTTTACGCCTGCGCCCGTATCCATCGTGAAGTCGCTAAAATCCGCCTCTGCCTTGGGCATAGCGAATACGCTTACGCCAAGCGCCGTGGTAAGTGCGAAAGACGCGATTAAAGAAGTCGTTAAAATTTTCTTAATGTTCTTTTTCATTTTCCTTTCCTCCTTACCAAGCCTCATCCCAGTATCCTGCGTTATCCGTGCCCATTACCGTCGTATCGGCAAAGTCCACGGAAGTACGCACTATGTCGTCTGCAACCACTTGCAAAACGACGAGTTCCAATGTTACATAAGGTTTCTTCATCTTTGAAATCCTCCTTATAAATTTCTATTTACAATATGCCTTTCTCATATATTGCTTTCAGTTTAACCTTTCACTGCGCCGATTGTCATACCGTCCACAAAATACTTTTGCAAAAGCGGGAATAACAGCATAAGCGGTAAAATGGTAATAATAATGGTAGCCGATTGCACGACACCCTTGCTCATAACCCCGTCCTCGTCGTTAAACGCCTTGAAATCGGCAAGCATTTCCTGCACGACGTATTGAATGGTCCAAAGCGAGGTGTTATCTTTATTGACGTAATATAAAACGTCCATATAGCTATTCCACTTGGTCACGAACGCCATCAGCGCGGTCGTGGCGATAATAGGCGTGGAAACGGGTACCATAATTTGCACGAAAATTTGCATTTGATTTGCCCCGTCAATCATAGGCGCTTCCTTTAAGGACGCCGGCACGGAGTAAAAATAATTGCGAATGAGCAAAATATTATACACGTTCAAGACGGCGGGAATAATCAGCACCATATACGTATTATAAAGCCCCAGCTCCCGAATAACGAGAACGATAGGTATCATACCCGTATTAAAGAACATTGTGAACACGAAAAAGGTATTCAAAAACTTATGCCCAGGCAAATTCTTTTCATGGAGCACGTACGCCGCCGAAGTATTAATCACGACGGAAAGCACGGTAACCGAAACGGTCGCTATTACCGAGTTCATAAGCCCCGTAATAACGAGCGAATTTTTGAACACGAAAGAGAATGCTTTTACGCTGAATTTCCCTGCCCAGAACGAATAACCCCTTTGAATAAAGGTAACGGAGTCGGTAACCGACGCCATAATCACCAACCACAACGGTACAACGAAGAAAGCGGAAAATACGAAAATGGCAACGGATTTCGCAATCGCTATCGTTAAATTTCTCTTAGCTCCTACCATTATATAATCCCCTCGTTTTCCGTCTTTTTAACGATTCTATTCGTAATTAACACCAAGATACTGCCGATTACGCCTTGGATAAGCCCGATTGCCGTTGCCGAACCGAAATTACCCTTGCTAAGCGCGGTATACGATATCCGCCCGACGACGTCCACCGTATCTTGAATAACACCCGTAACCTGACCGTTGGTCATTGCCAAAATTTGCTCGTAATTATCTCGCATAATATTACTTACGTCCAAAATCAGCTGTAAGCAAATAATATTCATAATCCCAGGAATTGTAACGGTAAAAACCTGTCGCATCAACCCACCGCCGTCGAGCGAGCAAGCCTCGTACAGTTCGCTATCAATATTACACATAGCGGATATGTAAATGAGCGTACTCCAACCCATACCCTTCCAAAGCGACGATACGGATAAGATTGCCCACCACGGGTCAGGGTCGCCGTACCAGTTAGTCGTCGAACCCAAAAGCCGATTGAGCATACCCGTATTCGGGTCTAATATGGCGTTAAAGATACCGCCGACGGACACCCAAGAAAGAAAGTAAGGTATAAACGAAATGGTTTGGAACGCCGTTCTTAACTTTTTCGTTTTAATAGAATTGATAAGCACGGCAAGGAACAAAATAACGGGCAGGTTGGAAAGAATACGAATGAGCGAAATAAATATCGTATTTCTGAAAATTCGATACATTTCAGGCGTATTCGTCGCATAGAACACCCCTTTGAAATATTTGAGCCCTACCCATTCGCTCCCCAAGCCTTCCAAAAGGTCGTATTCCATAAACCCTGCGCTCAGCCAAACCATAGGCATATAACGGAACATAATAATCAGCGCAAACGCAGGTAAAATCAGCAAATACAGTAATTTATAACGCACAATGCGTTGCCATAAGCTACTTTGGAAAAACCGCTTAATTCCACCCTTAACGATACCGAAATACACGAGCGCACCTAAGCCCAAAACGCCGACGACAATGCCTGCTACAATCCACGGCGACACGCCTTCGCTATACACGACGTACCCAAAGAACGCGTTTTGTTCACCGCTGGAAAACACCAAATCTACGGGCTTTACGGTAACGGACGAATCGGAACAAGCCACCGTTTCCAGCTCTTCCCCCGTTTCATAATTATGCATTACGGAAATGAACTCCACTTTCCCCGAAAGATTAAAGGTAATTTCGTCCACCAACTTCAAATCGGCGATTTGGAAAAACAAAATATGGTTTTTATCGGTTGCACGAAGTTCGCTTTCAAAATCCTTATACGCCAAGACTTCTCCGCTTTCCGCGTTTTTAGCCTTGATTTCTATCGGGTTATCCTCAGGGTCCATTTCGTGGCGAACAGCGTCGCTATTTGGCGCAACACGGAAAATAGAGGGCATCAGCAGTTGGTCGTACCCGTCTTTAATTTTTTGCAGGTTGGTCAAATCGTTCTCGCAAAAGCTCTTGGTATCGGCGAAAATAATATCCCCCAAACCGCCGATATTGTCCACTCTGCGCGTGCTGATAGTAACGCGATAATGCGTATCGTCTTCTTCGTAATTTTTGACCTTTACTACGTCCGTATCAATGGATTCGGAATTGAGCTTTTCCACGTATTCGTTGATATACGCTTCAAAGCTTGCTCTATCGGGCGCGATTTCCACCGCCTTTTCCTTGCGAACGGAAATACTCACTTCGCCCGAACCGCTCTTAGAAAGACCTACGCTCATAGACGACGCGCACGCCAAAAAGACGAACAGCGTCGTAAAAACGGCGAGTAAAAGCGTTGCAAATTTTCTTACTCTTAAACCCATTCTTCTCATCTCCCTTCTCCTCTTATAAAAGGACTGTTTGCGTAGTTATTCCTTGATTTTTTGCACGATTCTTTCGGCAATCGCGCGCATACCGTTATCGTTGGGGTGGAGCGCTACGCCCTCGTGCCAAAACAGCCCGAGCGCTTTCATTTCGTCCGTGTCCCCTAAATCGCTGATATGCACGAACGAATATCCGTTCTTGTCGCATACTTCTTTGAGCACCTTATCAATCCCCTCGTACGCCCAGAATAAATCGGTAACCACCACTTTCGCGTTTTCCTTGACCTTGAAATGCTTAATAAACTTATCAAGGTGCGGATATAAAGGGACTTTATCGAGATTTTCTCTAAGCGGTCCCCAAATATTTTCGCCCAAGCGCACGACGATAATATCCGCGTCAAATTCACGCGCTAAATTCCAGCGAGGAATTTTTTCGTCGTTCATATACGCGCGTTCCCAATCGCCACAGCAAGCGGTGCAATAATTGACCTTGCCGTATATGTCGTCCAGCATTTTCACAGCCACGTGTACGTAGTCGTTTTCTTCCTTACTCGCGGACATGCCCCAGTCGTACGGCCAACCGATATCTTCGGCAGGCGCATGACGGGTAATGGAATTACCTAAGAATAAAACGTTGATTTTTCCGCCACGAAAAACAGGTCTTACGATATCGTACTCTTTCACCTGTCCTTTGGACGAAACGGTATTTTTTGCTATATCCATACTTTTTTCCTTTTAGCGTACGATTACGCTATCAATGCCGAGCACGTCGGCAAGCTTTTTAATAAGGTCTGCTTTATGTCCAATGCCGAGCGCATAGTGATGCGTAGGACCTTCCATACACCAACGCTTGATAAAGTCCTTGGTATCGGGCGGAAAATATCCGCGCGTGTTCGTATTACCCGTCGGGGGAATAGGACCAGCCTTGGAATACCCTTCGCCGATAATGAAACGGAATTTTCCGTCCGCCGTCTGCGTAATACCGAGCATGGTAATCGGACCTTCTTTCAGCTTAAATTCCACGGACGCGCCCGACCCGGGTTTACCGTGATATTTGCTGAGTGAACGGAGCACGGGCTTACCGTCCGCAATCTTGATATGGTGCGGTCCGTCGTGTCCAATTAAAATCACGTTATCGTCGAAATCGAAGGGATGAAGTTCGGCAAAGCTACCGCCCATATCCAACCTATCCATAATAAACATAGCCACGTTCGTCTTAATGTCGAACTCACCGCACATAGGAATACCTTGCGCGTTCAAAATGGAGTTTCCGACAATCAGCGACGTCGCGACGCTTCTTTGCACGCTATCGGGTTTACCTTCATAATAATACGCCATACCGTCGAGATGGAATTTATCCACCAATCTATCGAGCGCAACCGCAGAGTGCGCCGCTTGACGCAAGTCCTTATCCGTCAATTTCATAGTAACGGGGTCGCTTACGGGGTCGGGCATATCGAATTCCGCTTTAATCAGCTCGATTTTCGCTTGAATTTCTTCTTCCGTCGCCTCTTCGTAAACGCCGACAAGGTCGTCAATTTCAATGAGCGGTACGTGTACGCCAAACGCGGACGCAATCGCCGTCGGGTCAGCGTGCATATCGTACATAGCCTCCAAAACGTGTCTCATAAGTCCAAGCCTTGCACCCTTTAAGCCGTTCAATACCTTAGCAATATCGCACCACTCGGCAATTTCCTTATCCGCCTTTTCGTCGCCCGTAAGCGTACCGATAATAATATCGTTTACTTTTTTACCGTAACGAATGGCAACGCCCGTAAATTCGGGTACGGAGCAAATACTATCGTTTTCCAATTGCATAAAGGTATTCGCTTGGGTATAATCCATTGCACGACGGGGTTGCAATGCAACGAGCACCATAGGTGCGTCCACCGCTTTCAAAATAGGCGCGAACACGGACGAGGTCGCATACGTAATCATATTACAAAATACGACGTCGGGCGAAACGGCACGGATTTTTTCCGCCGTTTCAAACGCGCTCTCGCTCGAATCAACGATACCGAAATCCACGACTTCTACTTCGTTGGCTTGTACCTTATCGCAAAGGGTTTTGTGAAACCCTTTCATATTATCCAAAAGCCCGGGGAACTGCTCCCAGTACACACCGTGCGCCACCGCAAAAATAGCTATTTTACCTGTTCTTTTATACTTTCTTTCAATCATTTTTCTTTACTCTTCCAATGCTTTTTTTATTTCTTCGAGCATACCGTAGCCGTATCTTTCGTCCGGTTCTAAGTAATTGCCTTCCGTCCATTCGTTCCAAATAACCGTCATAAAGTGTCCCTTGTTTTGACCGCGGTCCGCATAACCTTTTACCATACGGAACGCCTTGCCGTACAGCTCGGGCGTACAACCGTGGCAAATTGCGTACCAAGGATACAAGTTGATATTTTCATATATTTCCGATTGAATGGTACGGGGGGACTGGTCGATACCGCCCATCACGTGCAAGGATACGGGGAAATTATAATATTTCAAATCGTCCTCGATATTTTCCGCACCCTTTTCGATAAACTCTTCATATTCGTAAGAAATACGCGTATCGTTGCCCGTCGGGTCTTTACAATCCCACCAGTAGCGCACGCCTTCGTCCACGCCAAGCTCCACGAGCAAATCGTTGATTTTTCTCTTATCGGGAATGGCGTCTTCCATAATCGCAGGTACGGTGCAAAGATGCATTTCGCCAAGCCCTTTATCGCGTACTCTTTGACGGAAATCGGCTAAAATGCGTTTGAGCTCGTCAACACCGCCAAGCTCTCTAATCAGCTTTTCCATATTATAGATGGTAAACATAATTTTACCGTCAATTCTCATATAGTTGGGTTTCACGAAATATTTATTGATAAAATCGTTGGTGATACGGATAAACGCTTCTTCGTTGACCGCACCGCTCTTTAAGACGGGCGCAACGATTAAACGGGGAGAAGGATGCGAATAAATCGCGTCGTGGTTACACCACATAACGGAGAACTCGAAATCTTCATTCCCTTCCGCTTTCAAAAAACCTTCGTCCAAGCATCTTTCACGGTACGGACCGTCGTCGTAATAATAAGTATCGAAAATAAAGCCTTGAATACCGTAAGATTTAGCATAAGCGATTTTCTTAGCCATTACCTTCGGGTCCGCTTCGTCTTCATAGCCCCAAAGGGGAACTCTGGGCTGATAATGGTCTTCAAAACGCGGGCGCGCGCATTTGGTTACTTCCCATTCCGTCCAACCTTTACCGTGCCACTTGTCGTTTCTCGCGTCCACGTGCCAGTTAGGGAAATAGTACGCATACAGTTTCATATTTTTCATTAGATTACCTCCCACAACACTTCTTTCACAGTGTTGACAAATCATTTTTTTTGTGATAGAATTTATTCAAACTCCGCTTTGGAGTAGAAATTAAAGTAAGGAAAAGGAAAATGTTATTCGACAAAATCACGCCGTTCGTCCGCTTTGTAGCGGAACAAAATATGTCCAACTCTTGGGTAAACGACGGAAAGGAAATCGTCGGCTACGACCACCGTATTTACTACGTTTTACAAGGACACGGCTCTATCCAAATCGAAAAAGAGCACTACGATTTGCAACCAGACACTTTTATTATGTGGCGCTCGGGTATCCCCTATCGCTATCTTTCAGAAAAGGCGAACGCTATGATTTGCATTACTTGTAATTTTGATTTTACTTCTAATTTTTACCACTTGCGAACGCCTATCGCCCCCAGCCGTCCCAAAGAATTTAACAAAGACGGTATTTTGGAAAAGGATATCCGTTTTACCGACCACGAGCCGTTTAACAAAACGGTTTTCTTACCCAACTCCCCCAATATTCGGGCACTTATGGTCAAGCTGGAAGAAACGTACGCGAAAAAACAAAAATTCTATTCTCTTCGCTGTAACAACGTTTTACAAGAAATCCTTATTAAAACCGCGTATCAAACGGACGAAGTGCTTTCCAGAAACAACGGGCTGGTATCTTCCATTCTCGACTATATCCACGAGCATTTCCGCGAAAACCCGACGAACGAAGAAATCGGCGCAAAATTCGGATACCATCCTAACTACGTGAACGCGCTACTCGTCAAGCACACCAAGATGTCCTTACATCAGTACGTTATTGATTGTAAACTTAATAGCGCCGTACAACAATTATTAACTACGGATAAATCAATTAACGAAATAGCGGACGAAATAAATATACCCGATACGCAGTATTTTGCAAGACTTTTCAAAAAACATTTTCAAAAGACGCCGTCGCAATTTCGCTTAAATAAATGAACGATTTGTTCCCTTTCTTCGTCCATATTGAAAATTATTATAAAGAAAAATTTTTTTCTATTTACCTTTTCTCCCAAATGGACTTATGTAGGTATGTGAATTTTTCTTTACAAACCATAATTTCTACTCTATTTTACCATATAAAATAAAGCTTGGCAAGTGATAAAATAAACAACAATATGGATAAAATAAATATTTTTATAAAAATTATAAAAAAATAACGACCTGCGCAAAACAAGTCGTTGTTTTTTATTAATTTATATGAGTTCGTCGTGTTTCAAATCTTCTTAACGTATATATGCCGATTGACCTATAAGAATAGATATATAATGCCTACGAGCGTTCCTGCCAGCACGCCAAAAACGATAATCGGTCCGGCAACGACGAACATTTTCGCCGCCATACCGTACACCAACCCCTCCGTCTTAAATTCGATGGCAGGGGACGCCACGCTGTTGGCAAAACCCGTAATCGGCACAATCGAGCCCGCACCCGCATTCCGACCGATTCTGTCGTATACGCCCAACCCCGTTAACAGCGTACCCAAGAAAATAAGCGCAACGGAAACCGTGCCTGCCAGCTCGTCCCCCGAAAGGGAAAATACCGTTTCAAAAAAATAGCGTAAAAACTGACCGATACAGCAAACGAGCCCCCCTACCATAAACGCCCGAAAGCAGTTTTTGAAATGCTGGGTAGGCGGGTCGAACGAATTTACGTAAGCAATATAATTTTTATTATAATTTTGTCTGTTTTTACCCGTCATTGCATACCTGCCCCTACTATTTTATTTTTATCGCTCGATTTTGGAGCGCGCATTAGCGTTTCCCGTTCGTCGCGCGTACGCACTGCGTCGTCATAAATTTTTATCTTTTCCATATAAGCAGTTTGCAAAAAACAAGTCGGTTTTATACACCGACTTGTTTTTATATAATAAAAATCATGCTAAAAGTACTAAGCTGATAAAACGGCGGATAGTAGGCGTGCTATACGCGTTTTTATATTTGATTGCGTTCGACAAACGCTCTCGCTAACGTTACGTCGTCGGTATATTCGATTTCCGAGCCAACGGGAATACCGCGGGATAAACGGGTAACGGGAATATCCAAGGGTTTAATGAGCTTGGCTATATACATAGCGGTCGCGTCCCCCGATACGTCGGGGTTAGTGGCGACGATAACTTCGTTTACTCCACCTTCTTGAATACGCGCAAGCAGTTCACGAATACGGATATCGTTCGGACCTATTCCCGAAAGGGGGTCAATAACGCCGTGTAAAACGTGATAAACGCCCTTAAATTCGCGCAATTTTTCGATTGCAAAAACGTCTTTGGGTTCTTTTACCACGCAAATCACCGACTTATCGCGCGTGCGACAAATCGCGCAATGCTCGTCTTCGGTAAAATTACCGCAAATTTTGCAGTATTTTACCTTTCTTTTTACACCCAAAATCGCGTCGGCAAACGCACGCGCTTCCGATTCGGGCATATCGATTATTTTATAGGCGTACCGTTGCGCCGTCTTTTTCCCTACCCCTGGGAGTTTGGAAAACTCATTCACAAGCTTTCCGATAGGTTCGATAAAAATATCCATTTTTAGTTCCTAATTTTTTCTAATCACTACGAGTTAAGCCGTCAAAACGGCGTATATGCAAGCAGTTCAAGGCTCTTACAAATATAATTGTAAACTTGTATCTAAGCGAAGTAAAAATGCGGAGAGTGCGGTATATTGCCACAAACAACGGGTTACGCCTGAAAGGAGATTTACCAAAGTAAACGAGTGAAGGCGTGTTCCGTTTTTGTGGATAAGATACCGTGCTATACGCGTTTTTACAGCATACCGCCGAGCGCACCCATATCCCCATAACGCCCCATCTTCTCTTCGTACACCTTGTCCGCTTTTGCGTAACCGTCGTTAATCGCGGCCATAATCAGGTCTTCGAGCATTTCGATATCGGTGGGGTCTACGACGCTTTCGTCGAGCTCAATCCCGTTGATAATTTTCTTTGCGTTCATATAGACGACGACCGCCTCGCCTGCGGACGTACCGACGATTTCCCAGTCGTCCAAAAGCTCCGCCGTCTTTTCCATTTCCTCTTGCATCTTTTGCGCTTGGCGCATCAGATTTTGCATATTGTTGTTACCACCCTTAAAACCTGCCATTGTATTTTTTCCTCCGTTTTATTTAATTTCGACTTTTACACCGCGAAAAGTCTGTTTAATTTCTTCTACGCTTTTATTAAAATCGTCCGATTTTTTACCTTTCATTCTAAGCTCAAAACCGTTTTCGTCCACCCCGATTGCCGAGAATGCGTTTTTGAGTAACGCATAGTGTTCGTCTTTTTTCAAGGACAGGAAAATGCGTTCACTCTCCGTTTCCAAAACGAACAGCTCGTTCTCGTAAAAACATTCCAAATCCATACAAAGGGTATAGATAACGCCGTTTTTACCCGTCGTTCTAAGACTTCTCAAAAACCGTCCGAACGTCTGCCTTGCGTCCCCTTTTACCGCCTGCATTTCCTTGCGGGACGCAGGTGCGCTCTCCACCGTTTTCGCTATCTCGCGTTTTTTCGGCGCGTATTCTTCGTCAAAATAAACGTTTCCGCCCGTTACCGATTCGTCAGGTGGCGCTTCCATTTCAGGTGGAGCAAACTCTTCTTCAAGGCTAATAGTTGGCTCTTCCACCGCCGTTTCTATTGTTTCTTCTTTTTTAGGAGCGACTTCATTGGTCGCTACCCTGCCCCCGTCCTTTTGCACGAATACGCCTTCGTTTACGCGTTTTTCAAGCTCCGCAATACGCGCAATGAGCGCTTCCAAATCGTAATCGGCAGACGGCATACTCGCTTTCATCACCGCCGTTTCAAATACGATTCTCGGCGACACGGAATACTTCAAATTTTGTTCCGCCTCGGCAAAAATTTCACTCGCGCGGAGCAATCTATGCCCGTCCACACTCTTGGCTATTTCCGCCACGCGCTTATACGAGCTTTCAGGCAACGCCAAAATATTTTTTCCGTCCCGACAGGTCTTGGCAATGGTGCAATCGTTCAAAAAATGCATCACGTCTTTTACCAGCGTTCCCACGCTCTTCCCTGCGGACAAAAAGCTTTCCGCTCGTTCAAACGCCACGCTTGCATTTCCGCTTAAAACGCCTTCGCACATGGTCGCAACGCCGTCGAAATCGGCGCTACCTAACACGGACGTAACCGCGTCGTAGGTGAGCTTTCCGCTTGCATACGAAACGCAGGTATCGGCAATGGATAGCATATCTCTTACACTTCCCGCACCCGCGCGCGCAATCGCGGAAATCGCTTCGCTATCGTATTCTTTTCCGATACTATCGAGCACGAATTTTAAGCGACTTTCAAGGTCGGCTTGGGGAATGAGCTTAAAATCAAAACGCATACAGCGGGATAAAATGGTCGCAGGAATTTTCGACGCCTCGGTGGTCGCCAAAATAAATACGGCGTGGCGGGGCGGTTCTTCCAGCGTTTTCAAAAGCGCGTTAAACGCCCCCGTCGAAAGCATATGCACTTCGTCGATAATATATACCTTATATTTTCCTGCAACGGGCGGATATTGTACCTTTTCGCGCAAATCACGCATCTCGTCCACACCGTTATTCGACGCCGCGTCTATTTCGGAAATATCCAAATTCGCAGGGTCTAAAAGTGCCTTACAGGTATCGCATTTACCGCACGGCGAGCCGTTTACGGGCTTTTCGCAATTAATCGCGGACGCGAAAATTTTCGCTATACTCGTTTTACCCGTCCCACGCGGACCGCAAAACAAATACGCGTGCCCTACTCTACCCGTCGCTATCTGATTTTTAAGCACGGTAACGATATGTTCCTGTCTTACCACGTCGTTTAGCGACGACGGTCTAAAAGCCCTATATAAAGCCAAATACGCCATGGAATACTCTCCCTTATTTTTCCAGTAGTTGTTGCAATTTGCGTTTACTCCGCTGAATCGCGTTATCCACGCTCTTAAACGGTTTTCCCGTCGCCGTGCAAATTTCCGCAACGGTCATACCGTTCATATACATAATAAAAATTTTGAACTCAAAATCGGACAAAATCTTGCTCATTTTTTGCTGATATTCAAGAATTTCGTCCTGCATAATCATTTCATCATCAAGCGACGGCTCTACGAGCGCCCAAATATCCGCAATGGATAACGGTACGCTGGTATTGAGCGGTTGATTTTTTTTACTCGCCGACCGTTTCACCGCGTCGATTATCCGCCTACGCACGCACATATACGCAAAATTCTTAAAGCTTTTACCTTCCCGCGCGTTATAATCCATAATCGCGCCGTACAGCCCTATCATACCTTCTTGCATTAAATCGTCCGTTTCCCCGTCCACGAGAAAATATCCGCGCGCGCGACCGCGCACCAAATTAGCGTATCGACATACCAGCTCGTCCATTGCCTGTCTATTTCCGTTTTGCGAAAGCGTTACCAGCTCTTCGTCTTTTTTCCTTTCAAATTCTTTCATTGAGCTTTATTATAACCTATTTCTAACCACTTCGTACGTCGCAATCCCAAGCGCCACCGACGCATTGAGCGAATTGACCTTACCCTGCAAGGGAATGGACAATACCTTATCGCACTTTTCTTTGGTAAGCCGTTTTACACCGCTGTCTTCGCCCCCGACGACGAGCGCGATATTTCCGTCGAATTTCTCTTTATAAATATCTTCTCCGCCCGCTTCGAGCGCATACACCCAGTATCCGCTTTTTTGGAGCGTTTCCACCGCTTGGTTTAAGTTGGACACCTTCGCCACCTTCATATGCTCGGCGGCGCCTGCGGAAATACGGATAACGCTCTCGGTTACTGATGCGCTCCCTGCTTTGGGAATGACCACGCCGTCCACGCCCGCACACTCGGCAACACGGATAATACTGCCCAAATTATGCACGTCTTCGACGCCGTCGCAAAGCACGATAAAACCGCCCTTTTCGCTCTTCTTTTCGGCGATTATATCTTCCAAATCAAAATATTCGTAATCGGTGGTAAACGCAATCACGCCTTGATGTTTTTTCGTTACGCTCTCTTTATCGAGCACCTGCTTATCCACGAATTGCACGCGAATATTTTTCTTACGCGCCTGCGCAAAAATCATCATTGCCGAACCCTGCGCGCCCTTTTCAATCAACAGCTTGTCTATATTTTTACCCGTTTTGAGCAGTTCAATAACGGCGTTTCTTCCTTCCGTTTTCATTTTATTTTTTTCTCCTTTACGGCTTGTACGACTTGGGTGCGGATACCGCTTTCACTTCGTCCATCATAGACAACAGCTCGTCCACTCGCTCGTCGTTTCCCGTCAAATGCAAAAACCCAAGCACCGCCTCAAACCCCGTCGAACGGTTATATTCCGCAACGCTTGCACTCTTACTTTTCGTCGCCTTTTTCGCATTCCTGCCCCGCTTAAAAATCTCCGTTTCGCGCTCCGTCAAAATAGGCAATACCCGCTCGATTAGCACGTTTTGACCGCGCGCCGACTCCACCAAGGACGCCGAGCGTTGATAATCCGCCGAACTCCCCGCGTTGGATACGACCAACCGTTCCCGCACCCAAAGCGAATACACCGCGTCCCCCAAAAACGCCAAAGCAACGGGATTGATTTGTAACGCTTCCGTTTCCGAAAGCAAAGCGGATTTTTCTTGCACGCTAGTTCCCCACTTATTTTTTCTTTTTATTTGCCGTCCAAAATCAACCAGAGTTTGGGACAGAGCCTTTTTTATTATAACATAATAAAAAATTTTTTACAAGCAATTCCGAGCCGTTTTTACGAAGAGAACCCCGAAAGATAAGAAACTACTCCGCTCACGATACCTTGCGCCAACTTTTTTTGACCTTGCGCCGAGCTTAAAAACGCTTCGTCCTTGGGGTTGGATAAAAAACCGCATTCGACGATTACCGACGGATACGCCGTACACTCTAACATATAATATTCCCCGACGCTTGCGTTCCGCGCCTTTACCCCGTCTTTCTCGTACACCCCGTTTAATTTTTCCTGCAACGAAAGGGCAAGCGACTTGCTTTGCTCGTCCGATTTCGCATAGAACACCTGCGCTCCGCGCGTGCTTTTTAAGGGATAAAAATTTTGGTGCAGAGAAATTACGAGCGCAGGCTTTGCTTCTTCAATAATTTGCTTGCGCTTTTGCATATCCCGTTTTTTGAACCCCTTTGCCGTCGTATCGTAAAGCCCGTCGGCGTTTTTACGGGTCAGCACCACTTCAAACCCCACTTCTTCCAGCTCGCTCTTTAACAAATGCGTAATTTGTAAATTCAAATCACTCTCTTTCACGCCCGTTTGCACACCCACAACGCCACCGTCGATACCACCGTGTCCCGCGTCCAAAACCACCTTCATCACCGCTTCCGCGGAAAATACCGTTTGCGGAGCAACGAGCGCGCGAATACACAGCACCACCGCCGATACAAAACCAAACATTACCGCCATAGAAATTGCTAAACCGTCTTTTTCATACCTTTATTGTATGCAAGCGCCGTCCGCATTATGACTATTTCAACGCATACCTGCCCCCCACTTTACACAAAAAAAACCGCCCGAAAGCGGTTTTGATTTATTTCCCTTTATGGCAAATGTGAATTGCATACTCCGTATGCGCGAATTGCGCTATCGCGCGTGAATTGAAAAACTTCATTTTTCGTGAATTGCCGACTTCGTCGGCGTTATTGTAATATTTCCATAATGCAATGCACCGCATTGCAATTCACGCGTGGCTTTGCCACGCAATTCATTGAGCGTCAGTAAAAATTCACGCAAGCAACGCTTGCAATTCATTTTTATTGCGTAGCATATTCTTTGTTTTTTATAAGAATTCAAGTGAGTTCCCCACTAACCTACAACAATAATCCGTTTCCGGATTCCCCGTCGGTGCGCAAAGCGGTGAAAGGGACGGCTCGTTAGGCGTAGCCACTGCATTAGACTGCATAGGCGAAGAAACCGTGTTTTCTTCTTTTTCTTCTTTCTTTTCTTCCTGCTCCTTTTGCTCAAAAATTTCCCGCGTTTCTTCTTCGGCGGATTTGAGCCATTGCGCATAAATTTCGTCTACGCGGTCGGTTACGATTCTCGACGCGCCCGCTTGGATTAACCGCTGAAAATCTTCCGTTTTTTCAACGCCCGTAACTTCCAAACCGCAACCGCGCGACATATCCATTTTCAACCGTTCACACCCGAGAAAATAAGGTACGCTGAAATAATTCGCTCCTACTTCGCAGGACAGTCTTGCCACGCGCGAAAGCACGGCAAACGCTAAAACGCTCTCTACGCGCACTTTTAAGTCCGCCTTTTTCACCGACCGTTTCACCCGTTTAATTTCCTTTCTAATTTCGCTGTATCGACAGCTATCAAGGAGCGACGGCGTAATCACGAGCGTAATTTCTTTCGCACCCCGACGAACGGCTAATTTCCCTTCGTACGCTTTGACCTTAGCAAGCGTTTCCCCTGCGCCCCCTATTACGCAGTCTATTTTCACTTTGCTACCCGTCAAATAATAACTCGCTTGCGTAAGTTTCGTAATCGGCAAGCGCACGGACGCCTGCTTAAAACGAATGGCGCGCTCGCATACCTTTTGCACTTCTTGCCCCGTAAAGAGCGACGCACCCGACGCGGAAATCGCACTGGTAATTTCGCTCAACTTTTTACGCCGTTTATACGAGCGGTATTCTTCCGCGTCTTTATACGAGAGTACCACGCTTTTTTGCAATTCCTTTTCTTTGGTAGAAATTTCATTTTTTACCGTTTTTTGTTCCATAGCATAAGTATGCGACAAAAGCGGACGGCTTATACAAAATTTTTCCATTTTATGACAATGCAAAAAAAGTATACTGTCCCTATGAATAGCTTATTATCCGTCTACGGCGCAGGCAGTATTGCGCTTATCGTTCTATTTTTACTTTGTTTCGCGCTCGTCCACCTTGCGCGTCTTGTAAGGCTGGGTTGGAACGCGCAAAAAAAGCCTAAAACGAAACCACCGCAAATAGAGCCGAAAAAAGAACCACCGCCTGAAAAACCGACCGCGCCAGAGCCCGTATATTATATCGTCGAGCGCAAAAAACGCACCAAATCCAACTATTCCGAACCCAAGCAAATCCGTTTCAAATAAAAATCTCTACCGTTTGGTAGAGATTTTTGTTTTACGCTTTTTCTTCCAGCTCGCCCGTTTTATCGTTAAAGGAAAGTATATTTCCACCGTCCGTCCAAAGCCGTTCCAAATGATAAAACAGCCGTGTTTCGTCGTTAAAAATATGCACGATAACGTCGCCGTAGTCCACGACCGCCCAACGCCCGTCGCGCACACCCTCGGTTCGGGTAGGCACAAGACCTAATTCCTTTTCCACGATTTCTTCTACCCGTTCGCCCATAGCGCGAATTTGGGGTGCGTTAGAACCGCTCGCAATCACGAAATAATCGCAAAGGTCCGTTTTTTCACGCACGTACAAAGCGATAATATCCTTACCGCGCTTATCGGCAAGCGCCTTACATACCGTCGTTACCAAAGTTTTACTCGTCGTTTCCATAATTCTTTCTCCTATAAAATTCGTATGCTTTCAAGGTCAGCGGATAAATTTCCGCGCCCTTTGATTCCAAATATTCCACCGTTTGCTTTAAGGCCTCCACCAAGCATTTATCCAAAGCGCCCACGCCCTTTTTTGCAAAAAATAGCTCGCGTAAAATATCCACGCCGTCAAAATCCCGTTCTTCTTCCACCATATCGGCAAGAAAAATCAGTTTCCCAAGCTCGGTCATATTTTCCTTACCGCTCGTATGGAAACGGATAGCGTCCAAAATTTCCCTATCCTTTATCCCAAGCGCATTTTCCGCCACATACGCGCCCGTAAATTGATGGAGCACGGCACTCGGCACTTTCCCCCATTCTTTATCCATCGCAAACCCTTTTAACAACGGAGCGTCTAAGGATAAATATTTCGCGCAATCGTGGAATAGGGACGCGGTAATCGCTTTTTTCTCGGATATACCCATTTTACTCGCCTTTTCCGACGCCAACACGGCTACGCGAATACTGTGTGCCACGCGCTTTGGGGTTTGGAGCGACAACGCTTTATCCGCGTTTTTAATCTCGTATAATTTATGCGCTTTGATATAGTCGTACACACCGTCAGGCACGCTGGGTATTTCCATACCTGCCCCCGCCAAAACGCGAATTTCCGTGGATGAAACGGGTTTTCCGTTATAGTTGATTACCGCAAAATCGCGCTTGAATTTTTCGTAAAAATCGCGTTTCTCCTTTTGCAACCAACCCGCCTTTTCGTCCCTTGCGCAAACGGCAAGCGTTACCAAGGATAAAATTTCGTCCGTATTTTTCCAAGTGGGAAAATCGCGGAGCATATCCGTTCCCACCAGCCAAAAAAGCTGGGCGGTAGGATATTGTTTTCTAAAATGGCGACAGGTTAAATAAGTATAACTCGTACCGCCCTTTGCAATCTCATAATCGCTCACGCGCACCCGAGCCATACCCGAAAAAGCAATTTCGCACAGGCGCAAACGGTGAAAATCTTCCGTCCGTTCCTTACCCTGTTTATGCGGTGGCGTAGACGCGGGCATCACGATAAGCTCGTCCAAATGAAGACTTTGAATCGCTTCTTGGACAAGCGCAATATGTTCGCTATGCACGGGGTCGAACGACCCACCGAAAATGGCTACTCTCATAACTTCTCCGTTCGTTCACTCACATTATACTATAAATTTGCGTTTTTTTCAAGTTTAGAAAGGCATTTTTTTGTCAAAAATCAAAATATGAAAAAATCAGCTTTTATTTCGGATATTATTTTTACTTTTTTCCTTAGCGGACTGTTTACCTTATGCCTGTTTCGGTATTTGGATATACCGCTTAGCTTTTCGCTTGCTTTGAGTATTCTTTGCGGTGTCTTATCCGCTATGGGCGTTTGCGCGTACCTGCAAAGCAAACGCAAAAGCTTTTTCTTAAAACGCACGGACGAATCCAAAAAGCAACGCCTGCTCACCCATTTAGCCCTTTTACCCGACGAAAAGAAAACGGCGTTTTTTCAAAGCGTATTATCCACGGAAAGCGAAAAAGCCAAACGCTTTGCGCCCTTAAAGGTATATACAGGCGACGCCTTTTACTTCTTGCGTTTTCAGTTTTCGCCCGTGCAAGCGGACGAGGTAGCGAAAATATCCCGTCTAAAAACGCGCGCGCCTAAAATTATTTTATGCGACCGCATAGAAGAAAGCGCGACAAAACTTGCGTCCGCGCTCGGCATTGCCTATAAGACCGCCGAAAGCGTATACGAGCTCGTCAAAGAAAAGAACGCGCTCCCCGAAACCTTTTTAGGGGAAGAAACACTAAAAAACAAGAAACAACGACGGCTGAGCCTTTGTTTCGCCAAATCCAACGCGCGCCGTTTTTTTATCGCAGGCGCACTCGTGCTCCTTTCTTCTTTCCTTTCGCCCTTTCCCTATTATTATTTGGTATTCGGCGCTCTTTTAACCGTTACCTCTATTTTCGTCCGCATTTTCGGTTATCGTTAAAATCGCTTTTCCGATAGTTTCAATCGCGTCCGTCGCTAACATACTACGCTCGTCGTTTTCCTTACAAAACAGCTCCGCTGAAATTCCTAAAATATAAGAACTTGCCTTTGCGCTGTTCAATGCGTCGAGCCCGTTTGCCATAAGGGCGGTAGCGATTCCCGTGAGCACGTCCCCACTACCCGCTTTTGCAAGTCCTGCGTTTCCGCGCACCTGCAAACAGCTCTCAATCCCGTTTGTTATCAGGGATACGGCGTTTTTCAAAAGCACGGTAACCCCATGCTCTTTTGCAAAGCTTTGCGCGTGCTCAATCCCGTTTGTCATAAGCGATTGCATATCTTTACGACAAAGCCTTGAAAATTCCTTCAAATGCGGAGTGATAAGCACTTCGCATTTCTTATTTATAAACGCATTTTCAAAGCCGAATTCCGCAAGCGAATTGAGCGCGTCCGCGTCCAAAACCAGCTTTCCCGTATAATGCTCTAATAGCCACCTTGCGCCCGTTGCCACCTCTTCGGACACGCCCAGCCCCGAGCCGTACGCCACGCTATCGTAGCTTAAAAGCCGTGCAAAGCTTTTCTCGTTGAACGAAACCCTGCCCCCGTCGTTTAATTCAATTAAGAGCAATTCTGGCAATCTGAGCATAAACGGTTTGATGAGCTCCTTGGGCAAAAACAAGGTGGTATAGCCTGCACCTGCGCGCATACACGCTTTCGCCACCAAATATCCTGCGCCCGAATAATCGATACTCCCTGCCACCACGGCGCATTTGCCGTAGCTACCCTTATGAGAATTGCGCTTTCTTTTAGGCAAAAGCTTAGAAATTTGCTCGTTTTCAACAAGGTAAGTATAATTTTCATTCGGCAGGGAAATCCCGATATCTTCGCATAAAATTTCCCCCGAATAGTCGATACCGCTACTTAAATAGCACCCGATTTTCCGTTCCCCGATACACAGCGTTTTATCCGCACGGACCGCCTCACCGCATACCTGCCCACTCGCTCCGTCCACACCCGACGGAATATCCGCCGATATAATTTTCGCTCCGCGTGCCTTTTGGGCGTTGATTGCCTGCACCGTTTCTTCCATTTTTCCCAAAAGCGCACCGTGAAAGCCCGTGCCAAGCAAGCAATCCACGACGAGCGCGTAATCTATATTCGGTACTTTTTCAAAGATTTTTCCGCCGTTTTCAAGGTATTTTTGCTTATTTATTTCACATTCTTCGCTTGTTTTTTGCGCAAAAAACACCACTTCCGCGTCTATTCCGCGCTCCCGCAAAAGGCGCGCGCACACGAACCCGTCGCCACCGTTATTTCCACCGCCACACACGCAAAGCACCTTTACGCGAATACGCTTTCCGCGTAAATCGAGCGTTCTCTCCACTTCGTTTGCCAGCGCGTTTCCCGCCCGTTCCATAAGCGTTAACGACGGCGTTTTCAAAGTGTTTATCGTGTATAAGTCCGCGTTTTTCATTTGTGCATTCGTAAGTAAATATTTCAAAGCCGTTCCCCCGTTCTAAGCGATATTTCCGCCGACGCGTATACGCGCGTTTCCCCGTCCTGTTTTACCGTCAAGTTCCCTTGCTTGTCCACGCCTAAAAAGGTCGCTTTTTCTCTTTGCTCCCCGCAAAGCAAGGAAACTTCTTCGCCGATAAAGCCTAAATAGCTTTGGTATTTTTCTTGATTATCCGTTTGTAAAAATCGTAACAGCGTGCGTTCCACTTCGGACGGTAAAAAGCGTTTTCCCGTTTCCCGATACATACTCGTTGCAATCTCCAAAAGCTCTTCTTCCAAGTCGTTTTGGATATTCAGGCCTATCCCTACGATAGACGAGCTAAGCAAATTGCCCGAAAAGGTATTTTCCACCAAAATACCGCAAATTTTTTTGCCGTTCACGTAAATATCGTTGGGCCATTTAATTTTCGGTTGTAAGCCGAACTTTTCGAGCGTTTCACAGACCGCCACCGCGCCCTTTTGCATAATCTCAAACGCACGCGTCGCAGGAAATTGCTCGTAAAAGGTTAACACGGATAAATACAGTCCGCCACCCTTAGACGAAAAGCTCCTGCCCTTCGTACCCCGACCGCCCGTTTGGCTGTTGGCAATTACGATTAAATTTTTTCTGTCTTCGCGCTTAGTTTTTGCATAATCGTTGGTAGAGCCTATGCTTTCAAAGCGCTCAATTTCATAATTCATCTCATACCTGCCCCTTTTATTCTTCGTCCATATCGCCAAACGCGGAAAGCGCCGAACGCGCCGTTTCGTATTCAAACCCCTTTCCGAGCAAATACCGAAACGCTTTATACAGCGTTTCCTTATCCGCCGTTTTACCGCGCATATACTTTTGTAAAATTTGCAAAGCGGTGTCTTCCTGCGCTTTCTCGTCCACGCCTGAAAACGCGTTTTCCAGCGTTTCGTCGTCCAAGCCCTTGGCTTTTAATTCCATTTTTATGAGGCGTTTACCTTTCTTATTTAAGGCAAAACCGATATAGTCTTTGGCGTACTCGCTATCGTTGATAAAATCGTAACCGCGCATTTTTTCCACGACGTAGTCGCAAACGTCTTTCAAATACCCCTTTTTTTGTAAAAATTCACGGATTTGCTTTTCCGTTTTCCGCGTGGCGGAAATGTGCGTGAGCGCTTTATCAAGCGCGCTGTTCTTTTCGCTTTGGAGCTGTATTTGAGATAATTGTTCGGGCGTGATAATTTGCCCCACCTTTAATCGGTTTTTTACCGCCGTTTCTAAACCCAAACCGCAACAAAACCTGCCGTCAATATAAATATTACAGCGTGTTTTATCTTTTACCTGTGGTGTAATGGAAGTAATTTCGTTCATAAGCGTTTTCCTTTCTTCTATTATACCCCTTTTCGCGAAAAAAGTGAATAATTTGCAGGGGAAAATTTTGAAATTCTATTTACTTTCTATAAAAAATATGATACAATATATATTGTAGGTGCGAAAACGCCTGAAAAAGGAGCAAAAGAAAATGAAAGAACATATTGTAGATTTGGACGGATTTGAAGCGCATTTGCCTATTTTACCCCTGCCCAGCGGTATTTCCATTGCGTTTTTCAATTTACACGGCGATAGCGCTATGACGGAGCACTGTGCTAAAAAGCTGGCGCAAAAGCTCACCGATTGCGACGTACTTATCACCGCCGAATCCAAAGGTTTACAACTCACGCATTGCGTCGCGCGCGAGTTGGGACATAGATTTTACGCCGTCGCAAGGAAGAGCAAGAAATTATATATGCAGGACGGAATTGAAGTTACCTACGATTCTTCGATTACGACGGGTCAAAACCAAACCTTTTACCTTTCCAAGCACGACGTGGATTTAATCAAGGGTAAAAAGGTAGGTATCGTGGACGACGTAGTATCGACGGGCGCGTCCTTGAAAGGCTTGGAGGCAGTCGTAGAAAAGGCAGGCGGTATCGTACATAAAAAGGCGTTCGTGCTTGCCGAGGACGAAGCGGCGAACAGAAAAGACGTCGTGTATATTGCGCAAATCCCCATTTTTATTGAAAAGTAAAGGAGCTAAATTATGGAAGAAGAACGCGTAGTTTATAAGAAAAAAGGTGGCTTTATCGGTAAACTCATTACCTTTTTACTCGCCTTTATTTTAGGTATTATTGCAGGTATCGGCGGTCTTGTCGGTGCAGGCTATTTCGTTACTAAGAAAAAGACGGTCAAGGAACTGTTCGGTTACGCCAAAGCCGATTACTCCGCTTTCGTGGGCGAAGATTACGCTCAAAAAACGGTTTGGGACGCTATCGGTTCGGCGTTTACGACGCTCAAAGGCTTTTCGGGTGGCACGACGACCTTTAACGATTTGAACGCCATCTCCCCTCTTATCGGCGATTTTATGCAAACGTTCGTGGACAGTGCAAAATCGGCGTACGGCATAGATTTGAATAACAGCGGTAATTTTATGGACGTGCCCGTAACGCAGTTGAACGAGCATATCAGTAACTGTATCCAAAATACGCCTATGAGCGACCTGCTCGGCGCAATGGGTACGGGTAATAAAGTGGTAACCGCCCTTTGCTACGGCGTGGAAGGCGAGGACTATTATATCGACGAAAACAACCAAATACAAATGTACGACGGTAAAAAAGCGTTAACCGTGGGCGAATTTGCGGGCGAGGAGTTGACCACCCGTTTAAGCTCGCTCCCCGTCGATACGCTGATTGACGTTAAAACGACGGACGCGACTATGTGCGCGCTTGCATACGGTCCTAACCACCGCTATACGATTACGGAAAACGAGCAAGGCGCAAGCGAAGTGCAAATGAACCAAGCTTATTACGATTTCGACGGTACGGCGTTTATCGACGATAACGGCGAAACGGTAACGGCGACGAGCACTCCTATTGCGGAAACGGAAGATTATATTTTGAGCTTTGAAGACGGTACGAAACAATATTTACAAAAACCCCAAACGCGGAGCGTAGATAACCGTTATTTGGTATACAAAGCGGTAGAAACGGAAACGGGCGTAGAAAAGGGTGAAAAAATTCTTTTCAAGAAAACGACGGTCGGCCAGCTGGAAAACGACTCCGCGTCCGTTATCAATAATATTTCCTTAAAAGACGCGCTGGGCGTTACGCATACGTCGCATAAAGTGATGATTGCGCTTGCGTTCGGCGAAGTGGATACCGACTATACCTACGAAAAGGATACGGAAGGGAATATTATCGGTATTCAATGCGAAAATCCCCGTACGCTTGGCGATTTGCGCACCAACGGTAAAACGCTTATCGACGATATTTCTTTAACGAACGTAATGACGCCGAACGCAGATAACAATATTACTATGTATATCCTGTACGGCAAGAAGAATATGCACTATCAAGTGAACGGCGACGGCGCGATTGTTCCGCTCCAAAAGAAAGTAGCTATCGGCGCGGACGGCAAGGTATACAACGAATACGGCGAAGAAATTACTTACGCGACGGCGACGGGCTCGGGCACGGTTTGGACGAATTATACGCAAAAAGATGCGGACGGGAACGTGGTTACCGAATATTCCTTGGATAAAAATAATTTCGTAGCGGACGAAAAAACGAAAACGCTGGTAAACGGCGAAGAGTTGGATTTGTACCACGTTTACGAAAACAGCGAAAAGGTTATGTGTAAGGCTACGCAATTAAAGGATTTGTCGGGCAATTCCAAGCTCCTTTCCAACTTCACGGCAAGATTGACGCTGGGCGACGTAATGAAGAATGCGGACGGGAATAAAATTTTAGCGCATTTGAAAGATTCCACGATTGACAATCTCCCCACCGCGGCGAATAATTTGACGGTCGGCGACGTATTCGACGACGATATGCATTTTAAGAATGAAAACGGCGAATATACGAATAAAGACGGCGTAGTGGTTGCAAATAAGGTAGATGCACTCAAACCGACTTGGAAATATTTAATCCGCACACAAAACCCCGACGGTAGCGACTCCACAATTTACCATTACGATTATAAAATTACGTCGGAAATGAGCAATATGGTAGAAAATATCGAAATGAACATGCAAAACACGCCGATAAATACTATGCACACCGACGGTATTTTGCAAACGAGCGAAACGCTTAGAACTACCGTCGTTGATGAGAACGTTAGAGCTTTGATAATCGCAAAGGTTGACCCGAACTTCCCGACGAGCTATACCACGGTTGGGCAGTTCACGGTAAAACAGTTGACGGTATACGTAGACGTTTTGATGAACGTTGCGAAATACGAAGGAATGACAGACTTATCTTAATTTATCAAAAGGAAAGCCCAACGGCTTTCCTTTTTTTACAAAATTCGAGAAAATAGACGGTAAATTGTTAAAATTTTGCTTAAAATTGATTGACTATTTTTGGAAAATGGGCTATAATAATTCTACACGGCTTTGGGATAAGCCGTTATAACCTTGCATATCTTTTGGATATGCCGAATAAGACCAGGAGGTGAAAAGTATGGCTAAATACGAAATGCTCTATCTCATCAACAACGATTTGACGGATGAAGCTAAGGACGCGAAAATCGCGAAGTATGAAGACGTCGTAAAATCGATGGGCGGTGCTGTATCTACCACGGATAAGTGGGGCACGAAAAAGACCGCTTACCCTATCAACTTCAAAAACGAAGCGTACTACGTGCTTATGACGTTTGAAGCGGACGGTAAAGTTGTTGAAGAATTAAAGCGTGTTGCCGGTATCGACGCTGACGTTGTTAGACGTTTGATTACGAAACTCGACTAATTTTAAGAGGGAAAATTTATGAATAAAGTATTTTTAATCGGAAACTTAACGCGCGACCCTGAGCTTACGGAAACCGCCTCCGGCGTTCCCGTTTGCCATTTCGCTATTGCCGTTAATCGGAATTACTCTTCCCAAGACGGCGAACGTCAAACGGACTTCTTTAACTGTACCGCTTGGCGCGCAATGGCGGAAACGATTGCACGTTATACCAAAAAAGGCAAAAAAGTTGCTGTTACGGGCAGTATCCAGCTTAGAAACTACGAGGACAATCAAGGCGTAAAGCGTACGGCGGTAGATATTATCGCACAGGACGTAGAATTCCTTTCGCCGAGAGATAACGAAGATTCGTTCGACGACGAACCCGCTCCCCGCGCCAATACGCAAAAGCGTAAGCCGACGTTGCAAGCAATGGACGACGACAGCGATATCCCCTTTTAAGCCTTAACGAACCAAATTATTTAAGGAGTTAATATCATGGAAGAAAAAGCACCCGTAAAAAAGGTATATAAAAAAGCGCCCCGTAAAAAGGTATGCGCGTTC
The DNA here is from genome assembly GCA_017536305.1 of Clostridia bacterium. Lineage (GTDB taxonomy): Bacteria > Bacillota > Clostridia > Christensenellales > Borkfalkiaceae > Scatosoma. The sequence continues at coordinate 29,914 of JAFXHR010000034.1, forward strand.
TGCCAAGAAAAGCTTGACGCGATTGACTACAAAGACGTGAACCGCTTAAAGAAATTCATCACCGAGGGTGGTAAAATTTTACCCCGTCGTATGAGCGGTACGTGCGCGGCGCACCAAAGACTTCTTGCTACGGCTATCAAGCGTGCAAGAATTACGGCTCTTCTCCCCTTCAAAGGTGAGTAATTAAAAGCGTATCTAAAAAGACCTTTCCGTTTTGGAAAGGTCTTTTTTACGTTGTTTTATATGAGATTGCCACGCTCGTTTCACTTGTTCGCAATGACAGGTAAGTAAAACGGCGTAGATACGAGCAAGACAAGGCGGTGCGAAGGCGCGTACCGTTTGTTGGTAAAAACGCGGAGAGTGCGTCTAATTTTCGCAAAACACGCGGTTTTGCTCGACGCGCGCGTACATAAGCGTACGTAAGCGAGAGCAAGTTCCGTTTTTGCGGAAAGGAGGCGTGCTATACGCGTTTTTTCTTTTAGAAGGGTTTTTTGCCGTACAACCCCTCCACATTATCCGAATACTTCTTCATTCGTTCGTGTTGTCTAAGCTCTATCGTTTCGTCTAAGCGTTCGATTTCTTTCTTTTGTTCTTTGGAAAGCTTGGTCGGAACTTCTACGAGCACGCGGACGATTAAATTACCCGTACCACCGCGCACGGAGCGAATACCCTTTCCGCGGATGGTAAATACTTGACCGCTTTGCGTGCCCTCAGGGATTGTTAAATCAAAGGTATCGTCGATTGTGGGCACTTTCACCGTTCCGCCAAGCGACGCCGTTTTGAAAGAAATGGGTAGCTCGATTTTTAAGTCAAAGTTATCGCGCACGAAAATTTTATGCGGTTCAACGCGGAATACGACGATTAAATCGCCTGCCGTACCGCCGTTTGGACCAGCCTGCCCCATACCCTTTTTCTTCATATAGCTGTTGGTATTCACGCCCGCCGGAATATCCAAGGTAACCGTCGTTTCCTTGCGTTGATACCCTTTGCCCTTACAATCGGGACATTTTTCCTTAATCGTGCGCCCGCTACCGTTACAGTCGGGACATACGCTTTGGCGAATGGTACGACCGAACATGGTATTTTGTACCTGTTGCACCACGCCCTTACCTTGACACTTGGAACAGGTCGAATATTCCGTACCGTTCTTTGCGCCCGTACCGCGACACGCCGAGCAAGGCTCGTTACGGTTATACGACAGCGTTTTTTTACAGCCTTTCGCAGCGTCCATAAAGGATAAAGTCATTTCCTTTTGAATATCTTCGCCCACTTCCGAGTGCGCCGTTCTACCACCGCCAAAACCGCCGAACCCACCGCCGAAGATGTTACTGAAAATATCTTCAAAGCCACCAAAGCCAGCGCCGTCAAAGCCACCGCCGAAACCGCCCATACCAGGGTGTTCTAATTCGTAGTCGTACGCCGAGCGTTTTTGACTGTCCGAAAGCGTTTCGTGCGCCTCGTTGATTTCCTTAAATTTTTCCGCCGCCTCCGCGTTACCTTGGTTACGGTCGGGGTGATATTTCATAGCCAGCTTACGGTAAGCGGACTTGATTTGTTCGGGCGTAGCCTTTTTATCCACGCCGAGAATATCGTAATAATTTTTCTTATCTGCCATAGCAATAGCTCCGTTTATAACACTTACGGGTCTAACGGAAAACCGCTAAACCCGAAAGCGCCTATTTGTCTTTAAGAATTATTGATGAAATTCGGTATCGCCGTCCGTTGCCCCTGCGTTAGGGTCAGCACCTGCGCCTTGCGCCGATTGATACAGCTTTGCAAAGACGGGTTGTACGTCTTGCATCAGCTTGTCGTACGCCGCTTTAATTCTATCGTCGTCTTCGCTTGCAAGCTCCGCTTTTGCCGATTCCAGCGCGGTATTTACGACCTGCTTATCGTTTTCGTCCAGCTTGTCGCCCGATTCTTTCACCGTTTGCTCTACCGAAAAAATCATACCGTCGAGCTTGTTCTTGTTTTCTACCTTTTCTTTACGCTTTTTATCTTCTTCCGCGAATTGCTCCGCCTCTTTAACCGCCTTGTCGATTTCTTCTTCCGAAAGGTTGGTGGACGAAGTAATCGTAATATCCGTCGATTTACCCGTGCCCTTGTCTTGCGCCGTTACGTGTACGATACCGTTGGCGTCAATATCGAAAGTAACTTCGATTTGCGGTATACCGCGGGGAGCAGGTGCAATACCCGTGAGCATAAAGTTACCGAGCGTCTTGTTATCCTTACAGAATTCGCGTTCGCCTTGGAGCACGTGAATATCTACGCTCGTTTGGTTATCCGCCGCCGTCGAGAAAATTTGGCTCTTCTTAACGGGAATGGTCGTGTTTCTGTCGATAATTCTCGTGAATACGCCACCGAGCGTTTCAATACCGAGCGAAAGCGGGGTAACGTCGAGAAGAAGTACGTCTTTTACTTCACCCGTCAAGACACCGCCTTGTACCGCCGCACCGACTGCTACACATTCGTCGGGGTTGATACCCTTGAACGGCTCTTTGCCCGTAATTTCCTTAACCTTAGCCACAACCGCAGGCATACGCGTCGAACCACCGACGAGAATAACCTTGTCAATATCGCTATACGAAAGACCTGCGTCACGCATAGCCGCCTTCATAGGCTCTACCGTGCGGTTCAAAAGGTCCGCCGTCATAGTTTCAAACTTTTGCTTGGTAAGCGTTACGTCCAAGTGTTGAGGACCTTCCGCGCTCATAGAGATGAACGGGAGATTGATATTCGTAGAGCTCATACCCGAAAGCTCGATTTTCGCTTTTTCAGCCGCCTCTTTCAAGCGTTGCATAGCCATTTTGTCCTTGGACAAATCGATTGCGTGGGATTTCTTGAACTCGTCTACGAGATAATCGATAATTTTGTTATCCCAGTCGTCGCCACCGAGCTTGGTGTCGCCGTTGGTCGCCAAAACTTCAAATACGCCGTCGGAAATTTCCAAAATGGAAACGTCGAACGTACCACCGCCAAGGTCGTAAATCATAACCTTACCGCCCTTATCCTTATCCAAGCCGTAAGCAAGCGCCGCCGCCGTCGGCTCGTTGATAATACGAAGAACGTTCAAGCCCGCGATTTTACCTGCGTCTTTGGTTGCTTGACGCTGACTGTCCGAGAAATATGCAGGGCAGGTAATAACCGCTTCCGTAACCGGTTGCCCTAAATACGCCTCTGCGTCCGCTTTGAGCTTAGAAAGCACCATTGCGGAAATTTCTTGGGGAGAATATTCCTTATCGTCGATTTTTACTTTATAATCGGACCCCATATGTCTTTTAATAGAAATAACCGTCTTATCGGGGTTTGCAACCGCTTGACGCTTACCTGCTTGCCCAACGACGCGCGAGCCGTCCTTTTGGAAAGATACGACGGACGGGGTCGTTCTCGAACCTTCCGCGTTCGCAATAACGACGGGTTCACCGCCTTCCATAACCGCTACGCACGAGTTCGTTGTACCAAGGTCGATACCTATCACTTTTCCTGCCATAATAATTAACTCCTTTTGTTTACAATAATTATTTACATTTTATATGTAACCCAACCAAACGCACCTTAAACAACTTTTTTGAAAATTTTATAAAAAAATTAAACTCCTGCCAAACGCAGGAGCTTTTCTCGTTTCTATCGTAATATTTTTATAAGATTGCCACATAGCTAACGCTATTCGCAATGACAATACGGGGAAAAACCAAACCGTCATTACGAGCGAGTTTACGAGCGCGGTAATCTCGTAAGATGATTTCATTATAAATAAATTTTACTGCGTTACGATTACTTGGGCGTAGCGGAGCACTTTATCCCCTTTCTTGTAGCCCTTTACGTAGACTTGCTTGACGATACCGCTCTCTTCGCCGTTTTCGGCAGGCATTGCCATAATCGCCTCGGCAAAATCGGCGTTGAACGGTTGACCCGTCGGGTCGATTTCTTCCACCCCTTCGCCGTCTAATACTTTTTTATACGCTTTGAGTATCATATCCAAGCCCTGCTTGGTGCTTTCGTCGGTGATACTTGCAAGCGCGCGTTCTAAATTATCGCCGATAGGAAACAAAGACGCGATTACGTCGTTTCTACCTTCTTGGTAGCGTTGCGCCGACTGATTTTGCGTACGGCGACGGTAATTTTCGTATTCCGCCGTTACCGCATACCACTTGCGTTTATTTTCTTCCGCGTCTAAAAGAGCCTTGTCCAGCTCTTCCTGTAATTTTTTTACGCCCTTTTTGGGTTTTACTTCTTCTTTTTCTACCTGTTCTTTCTTTTCTTCGTTTTCCATTTTTTCACCTGCCGTTTATTTATAACACAAATTTTTGGTAATTAAACAAGATTTTGTTTTTTAAGTGCCTTACCCTGCTAAAACGGCGTAGATACGAGCACCAACGCCGAAATGCGACGTATATACGCGTTTTTAGAATATCAAATGGGTGAAGTTTTCTCGGCGCGAATACCTATAAAAAATCGCCTTTCTACCGATTACCGCTACGGGTACAGCCTCTAAAAGGTCGGCAACGTTTTCCGCTAAGTTGCGCGCGTCGTCGTCCGCCGTTTCTAAAATATTGACTTTAATGAGCTCGTGCGCGTCCAACGCGTCGGATAAGGTCTTTAATAAATTGTCCGTAATACCCCCCTTACCGATTTGTGTTACGGGAGATAATTTAGACGCAAACGATTTTAATTTACTTCTTTGTTTACTCGTAATATTTTCCGAAGTTACTATCATAATGGTTTTCCTTTTATTGTATTATTTCTATATTGTGGGGTAAAAACGCGTAGATGCAAGCAGTTCAAGGCGTTTACTAGTATACTTGTAAACTTGGAGCTGAGCGATAAAAACAAAGCAAGATACAAGCAAGACAAGGCGGAACACTTGGTAAAAACGCGTAGATGCGAGCAGTTCAAGGCGGTGCGAAGGCGCGTACCGATAGTACGCAACTGAGCACCAACGCTGAAATGCGAAGTAGATACGCGTTTTTACGGTATGAAGTCGAATTCGACGTCGCCGATAGACACAGTATCTCCTTCCTTACAGCCTGCTTTGGTCAGTTCTTTAATGACACCGCGAAGACGCAGGACTTTTTGGAAATATTGCATAGAGTCGGGGTTATTCAAAACGACGTTGCGACAAAGCATATCGATTAAACCGCCGATTACCACGAAAGTGCCGTCGTCGTCTTTGTAAATTTCAAAGCTCAAATCTTCGTTCGCTTGATATGCAAATTCTTCGTCTACGGGTACGGGTTCGACGGGAGGCAGGGTATCGAGCACTGCAAAAATACCTTCAATGAGTTCACGCGAGCCTTCGCCCGTAATTGCGGTCATAGGATAAATTTTATATTTCCTGCCGTACTTTTTCTTAAACGCTTTTAAGTTTTCTTCCGCGCCGTACATATCGCATTTGTTGCATACGACGATTTGCGGTAAATCCGCCAGCACTTCGCTGTATTCTCTAAGCTCGGCGTTGATTTTTTGGAAATCTTCTATCGGGTCGCGACCTTCACAGCCCGAAATATCGACGAGATGGCAAAGCATACGCGTACGCTCGATATGGCGCAAAAATTCGTGGCCAAGCCCAGCGCCTTGCGACGCGCCCTCGATAAGCCCAGGGATATCCGCCGCGACGAAAGACTTTTCATAATAACGCACCACGCCTAAATTCGGGGAAAGGGTGGTGAAATGGTAGTTGGCGATTTTCGGTCTTGCGGACGATATTTTGGAAAGCAAGGTACTTTTTCCGACGTTGGGAAAACCGACGAACCCGACGTCCGCAATGACTTTCAGTTCCAAAATGACGTAATGCTGTTTGACCTTTTCGCCCTTTTGCGCAAAGTTGGGCGCATGCCGACGGGCGGTTGTAAAGCGGACGTTGCCTTTACCGCCGTTTCCACCGCGCGCAACCAGCACTTCTTGTCCGTCCTCAAAAATATCGCAAATCAGTCTACCCGACTCCGCGTCGCGAACGAGCGTGCCCAAGGGTACTTTGATATACACGCTTTTACCGCTTTTTCCAAAGCATCTGTTCGTACCGCCCGTTTCGCCGTTGTCCGCGAGATAGCGGGAATTGAAACGGAAAGAAAACAAGTCGTTCATATCCTTATCGCCGACGAAATAGACGTCGCCACCGCGACCGCCGTCGCCACCGTCCGGTCCGCAAGCAGGCTTGCCTTTGAACGCCTTGAACGAGTTCATTCCGTCGCCACCGTCCCCTGCGCGGATTAAGATTTTCACTTTATCGGTAAATTCGCCGTTTGCCATAGTTTTTCGTTTCCTTAGTCGTTTTCGCAAAATTGCAAGTATTAGTATACCAAACCGCCGTAAAAAAAGCAATAAAAAACACGCTTTTCCCGTAAAAAACTTTGTTTTTTAATAGGAAAAGCGTGGCTTATAATCCCTTATTATTTGCGCGTGAGATTTACGGCGCGCAAAATACCCGTCGTCGTTATCTTTTTTTCGCTTTCTTGATAGGATACTATCGCGTCTTCAATTAAATCGCTGAAAAAGGTTTTTGCATCCGATATGCGTTCGCAAAAAAGATAATACGCAAGCGAACCAGGGACGGTATTCACTTCACATAAGTACACGCGGTTTTCGGAGATGAGAAAATCCATTCGCACCACTCCGCGCAGGTTCATACGCTTATATACCGTCTTGGTATACGCGCGGATTTTTTCGCGCAGTTCGGCGTTCGTCAATACCCTGCCCCCACCCTTTGTCAAAGGTGCGTCCGTTTTTCGCTTCAAATATTTTTCTTCAAACGAGTACACGCCCGCACCGAACGATTCTTCGGGCTCGGACACGAAAATTTCACCGCCAAGCATATACGCGCCACAGTTGACGTCCCGTTTGTCCTTTAAGTATTTTTCGATAATCACTCTATCGTCGATTTGGAACGCCGTTTCAATCGCCGTTTTCGCCTCCGCCTCCGTGCTGGCAAGGGAAATACCTATCGACGAGCCAAGGTGCGCAGGCTTGATTATCACGGGGTATTTTAGGCGAGATTCGATATTTTTTAATAAAAACGCGCCCCGTTTTTTATAGTCGCGCTCGTTTACGCGGATATAATCGACGGTGGGTACGCCGAGCGCGCGCATCATAAGCTTGGTCGTGCTCTTATCCATAAACACGCCGGACGAAGTCAAATCAGGGGACGCCAAGGGGAGATTGTTCCACTCCGCTAAGGCGGAAACACCGCCACCTTCCCCTAAGCCACCGTGGCAACAGTTGAGTATCGCGTCGATTTTAGCGAGCTTTTTGATTCGCTTTTTTAAGGGGTTGAGCGAATACAAATTCCCGTCTTCAAAAAACACCCGTTCACATTCCGTTTGCTTGCCTGCTTTGAACAGCTGTAAATCCTGCATTCTCGGCGAGCTATACATTTTACCGTCGGTATGGATATACACGGGCACGGCTTGGAATTTTTCCCTGTCTAAAAGATTGATAACGAACACGCCCGTCAAGATGGAAATTTCGTTTTCGTAGGATTTACCGCCAAAAAATACCGCCACTTTCCGCATTAAAAAAAACACCTCCGCAAATTTTCTTTGCTTTGGTGTTTCTTTCGTTGTATTGTTCTTAATAAAAATCAGGCAAGTCGTTCAAGAATAAAATTGCGTCGCCCGTCGTAAGATAGCCTGCATATTCCGCTTTGGCTTTTTCCAAGCTCTTGACAACCGTTAATTTTTCCATATCGCCGTCTGCCGACAGATACCCGTTTTTCACGGCGGTTACGAGCGTTTCGCCAACGAGAATCACCTTATCTAAGTTCGCCTTGGCGAGCATTGCACCCAAACGGTTATTCAGTTCTTCTTCCAAAACGCCACACTCGACCAAGCCTTGCGTAACCACGCATTTTTTGTTCTCGAAACGGGAAAGCGCTGAAATTGCCTCTTGCGCGCCCACGATATTTGCGTTATACCCGTCGTCTAAGATATACACGCCACCGTTTTCCATCAGTTGCAGGCGGTGGGGAACGGGTTTTACGCTTTCAATCCCCTTTTGAATTTCGTCGAGCGTCAAGCCCATCTCCTTAGCCAAAAGCGCGCAAAGACGGATATTTTCCACGGCGGATTTGCCGAGTATTTTCGTCGTTACCCGTATCTCCCCGTCCTTCAAGCACAAGGTGAACTGCGTTTGCGTGGGTAAAAAGCGTATATCCTTGATTTGTACGCAGTCCGCAAAAATCGCGTGTTCGTTCTCGCCCACCTGCGCGCGCAGGCTTTCTCCGCACACGACCTTGTTACAAGCGAGAATTTTACTCTTTTCCGAGTACGCGTTTTCCATACTTCCAAAGGTTGCGATATGCTGTGCGCATACGCCTGTAAACACGGCGTAATCGGGTTTTACCATTTCGTAAAGCTCGGCGATATCCCCCGCCTTTCGCGCGCCCATTTCCGCTATGAATACTTCCGCATTTTCGGCGTTTTCGCTGAAAACCGTTTTCGCTATCCCTACGGGCGTATTATACGACGCGGGCGTTGCAAGTACTTTATATTTTTGCGAAAGGATAGTTTCTAAGATATTTTTTACGGACGTTTTGCCGTAGCTACCCACCACCCCGACGCGGATATAATTACGCTCGGCTAATACCTGCCCTGCCCGTTTTACGAATTTCTTGTTCCGCGCGGTTTCAAAAATCGAAGTAAACGCGTTCGCAAGCGCAAGGATAAAGGGCAATAAAAGGGTGAGTATAAAGGTGGGTGCGTAAGAAAGTAGCGCGTATAAAGTAGAGCCGTTCCAAACGCTTAAAAAATTCAATAAGGATATGAGAGCAAAAAAGCTACAAGCGGTAAAAAGCAGGTAAAAGGCGAACAGGCGTTTTACTCTGCCCGTATATTTAACGGGGACTTTGAGCGCGTATTTTTTGTCCGCGACGATATATAAAAGCCACAGGGCAAAATACGGAACGGCGGAAATTAACAGGGCGTAGCGCGTACCTAAGAAGGAAAAGCAAAGCGCGGTTACCGTCGTGGATAGCAAAAGGCATAAGGAAAGCACGCTCAAACGGTTAAACGCCATATTGTCTTTGCGTTTTAACCAACGTAAAAAAGCTTTGCTTTGATAACCGCTTTGTTGCACCACGCCGAGAAGGTTTCTCGTCGCAAAACAAACGATTAAGCTACAAACAAGGCTTGCCGTTATTCTCACCCACGTTTCAACCATAGAAAAATTCCTCTGTTATTAGATTAAACGCGACGGGATTTTGCACGAAGGCAAAATGGTCGCCGTCCATTTGTTTTAAGCTTGCGTTTTCAAAAGCGCGAAGGTATATTTCCGCTTGCGCAAGGGGCGTCGTCGTATCCGATTTCCCCACCACCAAAAGCACAGGGTTTTTTACGCGCTTTGCACACTCGCGCAAATCTTCGTTGACGATTTTTTTATAGCTCTCTTTCATAATCGGCGAAAGGGAGCGGTATTCCGCGCTACCGAATTTCTTTTCCGCAAAATTCGGCGCAAACCGTTTGACGAAACGGTATAATTTCACTTTACAACGGTAGGAAAAGCCCCTGTTCGTGATAATGCCGGCAGGACCGGTCAAAAGGATTTTATCAAACGCCGACGGGTTTTCGCTCGCGAGCTTTACCGCCACCCGACAGCCGAACGAGTGCGCGACGATATTCGGCTTTGATACGCCTAAAAGCGTCATCACTTCCTGCGTCCAAGTGGCGTAATCGGATACCGAAAAGGGCTCTTTAAGCGGTGCGCTTTTGCCGAAACCTACAAAGTCCAACGCGGTAACGCGGTAAAATTTAGAAAAATAACGAATTTGCGCCGTGAACGCTTCTTTGGAAGAAAGATAGCCGTGCAAAAAGAGTAAATCCTTGCCCGTGCCCTTTTGTATAAACGAAACTTCGGATAAATCGACCGCTTTTTCGTCCCCCTTTGCTTTACAGCTCCTTTTTCATTTCCAAGCCGTCTTCGCCGTCCGCGTAGTATTTTTCGCGCACGCGACCTTCAATATAACCACGGCTTTGATAGAGCAAACGAGCGGAGCGGTTGGATACGCGCACTTCTAAGAATACGCGCTCCGCGCCCAGCGATTTTACTTTTTTCTCGTACCCGTCCAAAAGCAATCCGCCGTAGCCCTTACGCCGATAATCCTTTCGCACGCAAACGCGCGCGATTTCTGCCGTTTCAAATAAACTCGTACCGCAAATATATCCGACGGCGCACCCGTCTTCTTCGAGTATCAGTCCGTAAAAATCTATGCGTGAAAACGCGCCTGAAAATAAGCTCTCCGTCCAAGGAATAGAAAAACATTCCCGTTCAAGGGACACGAGCGTTTTGCAATCCTCTCGTGCTATTTCGCGTAAGGTTACCATCGTTAGCCCCTTTGCGCGTTTAACTCCGCCGAGCTCTTGCGTATATATAAAGCGTTAAGCTCGCCGAATTTACCTGCCGTAGCAAGGGCGAGCGTTGCATTTTTTAAGCCTTCCGTCGGGTGAACGACGCGCGTGGGAATAGGTAAGCTTTCCGCCGATACCAGCGTATATCCGCTATTTTGTAGCGACAGCACTTCTTCTTCCGAAATATACGACGGGGCAAATACGATTTCGCCCTTTTCGTAACCGCAAGCGTAGTAGTAGCCGTGTAAGGCGTTGACAAGACATAGAATTTTTTCTTTCCCTGCCCCGTCTATCGCATTATATGCCAGCGTGTCGAAAGAAGTTACTGCTAAAGACGGTTTTCCCGTCGCCAAGCAAAAACCTTTGATTGCCGAAATTCCGATTCTGATACCCGTGAACGAGCCTGCACCGATAACGCTTGCAAAAAAATCGCAATCCTTTGCGGTCATTTGTAATTTTTCAAACGCCTCGTCGATTTTTTCCATTAACAGCACGGAATGTTTCATAGCGCAATCGGGCGTATAGGAAGTATAAAATTCCCCGTTTTTGCACGCTACCACGCTCATATAACCGTTGCTCGTATCAATCGCTAAAAAGTTTTTCAATATTCTATCTCTCTTTCGTTTTCGCTGATTTTCTTAATGCGTACTCTCTTGGCGTAGCTTGGCAATAACGGCGCGATATTTTGCGACCATTCAATTAAGCATATACCGCCCATTTCAAAATAATCGGCAAGCCCAAGCCGTTCCGCTTGCTCCACGCTCTCTATTCGATAACAATCGTAATGAAACAACACGCCGTCGTAGTCGTTCATATACGCGTAGGTAGGACTGGTTACCTGCTCTTGAATCCCCAAACCCTTGGCGATACCCTTGGCAAATACCGTTTTTCCTGCGCCCATATCCCCGTCTAAAAGCAGGACATCACCGCTTTTGAGTGTTTTGGCGTATTGACAGGCAAACTGCATTGTATCTTCGCTCGATTTTGAAAGATAAGTACTCATAACATTATTATAGCAAATATTTTTCCTGCTTGCAATCAAATTTTCATTTTTTTTAAGAAATTTGACAGCCGTTTATATAAAAGCAAGGTCAAAAGAGATACCGCGACCGTTTTAATCAAGTTAAACGCTACGATAAAGACAAAGCTTTCCGCAAATACCGCGCTAGCACCACTTCCCATATACAAAGGAAAGGTAATAAATCGGTTGGTTAAAAGCGCGACGCCCGTACCTATCAAACAAGCGACGCCAAGACATAAAATTACCGTTTTTAAGCCTTTGCGGAATTGATATACGATAGACGGCAAGAGTATGTACGCCGTGGTCGTGAGCATATTCGCAATTTCTCCTACGCCACCCGAGCTACTCGTAAAAATGCGCAAACTTTCTTTGAGCGCGCAAACGATTACCCCTTCTATCGGTCCAAGTAAAAAGGATATGAGAAGAATAAAGGCGTTGCCAAAGTCTAATTTCAAAAAGGGGGTGGCGGGAAAGATAGGAAAATCCAAAAGGCTCACGGTATACGCAAGCGCGACGAATACCGCCATCAGCGACGCGCGCTTTGCGGTAAAGCGTTTTTTGCGTTCCGTTTTTTGCGGTTGTGCGTTTGTTGAACTCGTACCTGCCCCTACTCTTTCTTGTTCGTTCATAGTCGTTACTCCTATAAAAAATCGCTCCGAATAAAATTTTCGGAGCGGAATACACGACATTATACAGATTTCATAAAAACGGCAGAGATACAAGCAAGACAAGGCGCCACGAAGGCGCGTACCGATAGTACGTAACTGAGTGGCAACGCAGTATTGCGACGTAGATTTGTCGTTTTTTTCTTTTCGTATCCGGACTTTAACCGTCGGTATCGGAATTTCGCCGATTCGGGGAAACGCGCGCGTTTCCTTCGCAGACTATACTGCCGGTGGGGAATTACACCCCGCCCCAAAGAATTTTATTCAGTTGTTTATATTATAAGCTTTATAGCTGATTATGTCAAGTAATTATCGGGAAATATACGAAGAAAGTACTGCCCTTGCCTTCTTCGCTTTTTACGCCGAATTTGAATTCGTGTTTTTCAAATACCGTCTTAACGATGGAAAGTCCTAAGCCCGTACCCTTGACGGGGCGTTTGTGCGTTTGCGACGAGCGGTAATATCTATCCCAAATCTCGCCTATTTCTTCCTGCTTGATACCCGCGCCCGTATCCGTTACGGAAAAGTAAAATTCGCTATCCGAATATTTTTTCAAGCGCACGAATACCCTTTTATCTTCGCCCGTATAGTTCACCGCGTTACCGATTAAATTATACAGGGCTTGTCCGATTTTCAGCTCGTCCGCGCGCGTGTGTAAATCTTCGTCAATCTCCGCAATCAGCTTATAGCCCTGCGTTTCCTTTAAGTAATCAAAGCGAGTTAAAATTTCCTTTACGTACGACGACATATCCACCGTCGTAAATTTGAGCATATCAATCCCCGAACGGATTTTAGACAGGTCTAAAACGTCGGTAACGAGCGAAGTCAGTCTATCCGTTTCGTCTACGATTACCTGCGCGTGCTTATTGCGCTTTTCGGGATTGTCGCCCGAAATTTCTATTATCATAGACGCGTACGCTTTTATCATTGTAAGCGGAGTTTTGAAATCGTGCGAAACGTTGGCGATTAGCTCCTTTTGCATTCTATCCGTCTTGGAAAGCTCGTCGCGCGCAAAATTGAGCGTTCCTGCAAGCTCTAACATTTCTTGACCGTAATTGCTACCGTGAAAGTCCACGTTAAAATCACCGCGCGCCAGCCGTCGCGCCTTTTGCGTCATTTCCGAAAGAGGTCTGGTGAGCCAGCCGGAAACGGCGCTTGCTACGGCAAACGAAAGCAGGAACATAAACGCGCCGAGTAGCCATATACGCAAGGTCATTTGCCGTGATACCGATTCAATCAAATTGACGGATTTCGTGATATATAAGTACTCTTCGGAATCTTCGTATAAAGAAATTTTATCGCCGTAGCAGTATTCCCCCTCCCCTTCGTATAGCGCGGGATTATTCTCATCCGTTTCTTGCAAATGCGCCTTTAATACCACGATAGCGGACGAGAAATCAAACTTTTCTTGACCTTGCGTTTCACCGTGGTTAAAATGCGGTTCTTGGGGAAAAAGCACTTTTCCGTCGCCGTCTAAGATATACACGTCCACGTCGTAGTACGCCGAAAGGTATCGAAGTTGAGCGCTACGGTTGCCGTTAAAATCGTCGGGACTCGTTTCCAAAATCGCCGTTTGGATTTTTCTACCCTTATCCGCCAAGTCGCGCACTGCCTCGTTTTTGTAGGTTTGGTTCATAACGACGCGCTGGGTAAACCCGAAAAAGAGCACCATAAACAACGAAAAAGCGGAAAAAACCGCCAACAGCAAAAAATAGATACTCGTCGTATTTTTTTGCCGTTTGCGGTAGGAGGCTTTCCGTTGTTTTTTGGTCTTAGACATAAGCGCGCACCTTTATTTATTCTTCAAATTTATACCCTAAGCCACGCAGGGTAACGATAAATTTACGGTATTCTTTCAAATTACTTCTCAGCATTTTAATATGCGTATCCACCGTTCTGTCGTCCCCGTAAAAATCAAAGCCCCACACGTCGTATAACAGCTTTTCGCGCGTAAGCGCAATCCCCTTGTTCCTAACAAGATAAAACAAAAGCTCGTATTCCTTGGGGGTAAGCTCCGCTTTTTCGCCGTCCACGTATACGTTTCTACCCACCATATCAATTTCCAAGCCTTCAAATTTTTGGACTTGGTTACCGTTTTTATTTTGCGCTCGGCGTTTGCATACCGCGTTAATCCGTGCCATTACTTCCTTGGGCGAGAAAGGCTTGGTTACGTAATCGTCTACGCCCAGCTCAAAGGCGAATAATTTATCGTACTCTTCCCCGCGTGCCGAAAGCATAATGACGGGTATATCTTTATTCTTTTTAATTTCTTTTACCGCCGAAAAACCGTCTAAATGTGGCATCATTACGTCCATTAAAATCAGGTCGTAGTGATTATCCCGACAAAGCTTGACCGCGTCCATACCGTTTTCCGCCTCGTACGCTTCGTTTCCTTCAAATTCCACGTATTCCCTAAGCACGCTTCGTATCATCTCTTCGTCGTCTACGATTAAGATTTTGAGCATTGTCTACCCCCCCC
>JAFXHR010000035.1 GCA_017536305.1 Clostridia bacterium
CAAGGCGTTAAGGGCGTACAAGATTATATCCTTGAACAGGTACAATCGGTATACCGTTCGCAAGGCGTTGAAATCAACGATAAGCACGTTGAAATTATCGTTCGTCAAATGCTGAAAAAGGTACGCGTCGAGAACGCAGGCGATACCAACTTGCTCCCTGGCGAGCTCGTGGATATGGTTACCTTCCAAGACGAAAGCGCGAAAGCGATGGCAAACGGCGGTAGACCCGCGCTTGCTAAGCGTGTACTTCTCGGTATCACCAAAGCGGCGCTTGCAACCGACAGTTTCTTATCGGCGGCGTCCTTCCAAGAAACGTCGAGAGTACTCACCGAGGCGGCTATTCGCACCAAGCGCGACTACCTTGTCGGCTTGAAAGAAAACGTTATTATCGGTAAGTTAATCCCCGCAGGTACGGGTACAAAAGCGTACAAGAGCGTTACGCCCCGTTATATCGGCAACTACGCTATGAACGCGGAACAGGATACGACGGATAATTCCTAAACGATAACAAACAAAAAAGCAACTGTTTTTTCAAACAGTTGCTTTTTTTTATGTCATAATTATCTTTAATGTCATTCGCGGGTAAAAATATTGATAATCGGTGTTTTCTTTTGTAGCGCGTATTCGTAAACGAGCTTTGTTCCGCTTTTCGCACTCGCGCTTTTTGCTTTGGGCGTGTATTCCTCGTCGTAGTAAAAAATAACGAAATCGCTTTGAGTGAGCATTTCTTGGTTGCGCTCCACGTACGACGCCTTGCCTGCGGAATATAACCGCTCCAAGCGTATCACTTGCTCATATTCTTGATAGGTGAACCCGTATTTTTGTAAATTTTGCGCCGTTTTCACCTTGTCCTGTGCGCCTTTTACGTAGGCGTACTCGCTCTTGCAAGGATACGCAACGCGCTGAATATGCGGGTATTTTTCCTGCAAAACGGTTACCGTTTGATAGCATAAATCGTCAAACTCGCTACGGCTACCGAATAAAAATACGCTTACGCCGTTCTGCACGATAAGCCGTTCAATTTCCCCTGTTAAGCGTTCCTTTAACTTCGCGGTTGCGTTGATTTTTCTATGACCGAAAAACGCACATTTTTTACCCGTGTTTTCCATTTTCCTTGTCCTTCGTAAAAAAAGAGTGCCGTCTCTTACGAGAACGGCACTGTAGAATATACCTTTCTCATAAGTCGCCAAACCTGCCACAATTTTTCACAAAGGAATTTGTAACACGATAATAGATATAATCCTACCAAAGATTATATCCCTTGTGAATATTTTATAAAATTGTGGCAATCTAAAAAATTAGATTACAGGTTTGGCTCTTTTATTATACGCAATTTTTTAGGAAAAGTCAATATAATTAGGTAAAAAAGAGCGAAAAGTTTTTGCTTTTAATTTTCAGTAGGTTCTTGGTTTTTAGGCAACCATCGCCCGAAGAAGTAAAGGAGCAAAGCGTATACCGCCTCTACGCCCCAAGAGATGACCCAACCCATATAAAATCCTGCCATACCCAAGCTTGGAATAAGCAGAGCGGACGCAATATAACGCACGAGCGCGCCTAAGAAAGAAGAGCTGAATAAATATCCCGTGGCTTTCACGGCACGGAACAGTCCGTGGAACATATTGCAAATAATATTAAGATAGATAAAGGGCAGGTACGCGCGCGCGAATAAAAAGGCATATTCTTGTGCGGTAGTATCCGCGTTTGCGTCAAAGAAGATAGAGCATATCGGCTTATGGAAAATAGAGCAGGCGAGAATAAAAGGGGTAACGAACGCAATGCCTTGGATAAGTCCCACGCCCACGCCTTTCTTGATTTTTTCACACTTATTTTGACCGACGCATTGCGCGGTATAATTGCTCACCGAGCGCGCCGAGTTTTGGTATACCTGCGCGCAAATATCGTATACGCGCGATACGACGGAATAGCTCGCCGACGCGGACGCGCCCAACCCGTTGACAAGCGGTGAAAGGAGTAGAGCGGAGAAATACATTACTCCTTGTTGCGCCATATTCGGCAGTCCGTAGGGGAACGCGTTTTTAATATACCGAAACGAAATCTTCACTTTTACCTTATCCACGCCCACTTCCTTTAAGCATTTGCGGAATTTGACGAGATAGAAAATATCCACAACGAACGCGGAAAATACGGACGCAATGGCAAGCCCTGCCGTACCCCAACGGAACACTGTAATGGCAAGAATATTGCCCCCGATATTCAAAACGGCGGAAAGTAAGGACGCGTAAAAGGGGAACGAGCCGATACCGAACGCATTGAGGACGAATACGAAAAAGGTAGATGCGACCATAAAAAACAAACCGCCGATATAAAATCCGAAATAGGCAAACGCGCTATCGTATAAGGACGGGGCGATATGTAAAATCCGAAAAAGCGGTTTGTGTAGACAAATAAGAATTGTGCTCAGCAAAACGCAGACGCCAAACACGAAAAGGAGCGTGGAATATAACGAAGATTTGATTTTTGCATAATCGCCTTTTCCGAACAGCCGAGCGATATACATACCAAATCCGACGGCATAGCCCCAAAAAAGCGACGAAATAAAGGTAATGAGTGGCGCGGTTGCACCGATAGACGCCAGCCCCGTTTCGCCCAAAAACCGACCTGCAATCGCCGTGTCAATCGTGCTATACATTTGCGACAAAAGCCCCGATAATACGAGCGGTAATCCAAACAGGAAAAAGGTCTTATAAATATTCCCCTTGGTCAAATCTTTCATAGCTTTATCCCTTGACTTTTTACTTTATAACGATTATAATATAGAAAAAATAAATTGTCAAATATTCTCAATATACGGCGAAAATATTAAGAAATTATCAAAAGTTCTCAAAACAAACCGGTATTTGAGGGCGAAAAAGGAGTATTATGTATCAAAAAGAGAGATTAGATGAGATTTTGGAATTATTACGCAAATACGGTTACGTTACCGTCAAATATTTAGTAAACGCGCTCCATTACAGCAACGCGACGATAAACCGCGATTTGAATATTTTAGAAAGCCAAGGCGAAATACACCGCACGCACGGCGGGGTGGAGTTAGCAGAGAGAAAGGGCGTGCCGTTGCCCTTTCGCTATCATAAAATGAAAGCGGAAAAATTAAAAATCGCCAAGCGAGCGTCGGAGCTCGTGCAGGACGGAGATACCCTTTTTATCGACGGTTCGACGACGGCGGAATATATGTCTGAATTTTTAGTAGAGAAAAAGGACATCACGGTAATTACCAACAATATAACGCTCGTTTTGCGCCTTTCGGAGTATGGAATTAGGGCGATTTGTTTGGGGGGAACCGTGGTGGAACGACCGAGTATGTTAGGCGGGGACGAAACGGTGGAAAACGCTATGAAATATACGGCGGATAAAATGTTTTTTGCAACGGCGTACGTATCCAAGGACGGAAAAATCGGTACGGGCAGTCGGTATTTATTATTTAAGACGATGGCAAAAAACGCGGACAAGGTGTATTATCTTGCCGACCACGACAAATTAAAACCGCCCGTGGGTACAAACCGATACGTGTTCGATTTTAACGACATGGACGGGGTGATTAGCGATTACGAATTCGACGAAGAAGTGCAACGAAAATACCCCCGAACGCAATTTATCAAGGTGTAGTACTTCTATTTGGAAAATTATAAAAAAAGAGTTTATCTTTTTTTGCGATAAAAACGCTTTACATTTGATTAAAAAGATGATACAATATACAAGGTATGTTCCCACGCGCGCGCGTGGCAAAAATATAGATTTTTAGCAAAAGGAGAGAGATATTGATGGAAGAAAATATCCGTACGCAGGAAGAAATCAGCTTAGCTGAAATTTTCAAAATTCTCTGGCGCAAAGTTAAAGTGCTCATTTTTGCGCTGGTTATAGGCGCAATTTTCGGCGGTAGCTTGGGTGTTTTAACGACTTTCAACGAAAAATATTACGGGACGACGGTGGAATTCTACGTCAACCCTAAAAAAGACGAAAACCAAATCAACAACGAAAGCCAGTACGGCGTTTACGGTGCATACGGTAGACACGTTATGGATAATATGACCAAGCTTTTAGGTTCGGAAAGCTTTGCCGAACAGCTCCTTTTGGACGACGACGGCTTGCCGACCAAATTCCTTTCGGATGAAAACAGAGCGGAAATCGACGCGAAAATCGCTGAGGCAGGTACACCGCTTGCTATTAAAAAATCGGCGGTAAAGACGGCGGACGACGCGAGAACGGCTATGGCGGAAGCGCAGGTCGTTTATAACCAAAAAGCTAAGGAATGGGAGACGGAATTGCAGATACTCGTAGCAGGTGGTGCAACCGTAGTGGAAATTGAAACGGCAAGAGAGCAATGCCTTGGCGAAGCAAAGCGCAATTTGGAAACGGCGCAGGATGCGAAAGAGCTTGCAGAGCTTGCAGAAACGAAAGCGATTGAAGACGCGAATACTGCGGTAGAGGCGGTACGCGCGCTTTGGAGAGAAACGGAGCTGTATGAAGAACTGATTGTTACGGTTACCGAATCTATCAATTACAGATATTATGACGAAGAGGAAACGGACGTCGACGACTTGGCTCGAAGCTTTATTTACGTAAACGTATCCGTGCTTAACGACGAAGAGCTTGCGAACGATTTGTTCGACCAACTGCTCATTATGTTGCCCCGTTACGTAGAAAAGAACATGGCAATTCCCTCGGGCTATATCGGCACGAACTGCCAAAGAATTACCCGTTTGAACGAGGTGGAGCAAACGAACTCGGGATATATGCTCAAAACGGCGATTAAGTACGCGTTGTTGTTCGGTGCGGTAGCGCTCGTCATTGCAAGCGTAGTGGTTATCATAATCGACCGTTCCAATACCAGACTTAGAAATTACGAGGCGACGATGGAGAAATTCAACGTACCCGTTTTAGGCGTTATTCCCACGATAACGGAAGGTGAAAACTCGGAAGAAAGCAAGTCCGATACGGAGGTGCAGAAATGAAGTTTTTACAAAAATTATTCGTCAGCGCGGATAAGGTAGCAAAAATCAAGACTTCGCGCAGAAACAATTATTTGGTAACGCAAAACGTATCCTTTGCCACGATGGAGGCGTTCCGTCATTTGAAAGCAAGTCTTTCGGTATCTATGCCCAAGGAAACGGGTAAAAAGGGTACGACGGTGATGATGACGTCTGCTTGTCCGTCGGACGGTAAAACGATGGTAGCGGTGAATATCGCGCTTACCTATGCGCTGTCGGATGCGAAGGTTATCCTGATTGACGCGGACGTAAGAAAGGGTAGAGTAGCGAGATATTTCCATAAAAAATCCAGCCCTGGACTTACCGATTGCTTGGCTGGACAGGTAAGCTTGGAAGAAGTAACGAATACGTTGCCTGAAAACGAGCATTTCTCGTATATTACCTGCGGTACGCATTCGCCCAGACCTTACGAACTTCTCGAAAGCGAAGAAATGAAAGCGCTTTTGAATAGGCTCAAAGAAGAATACGATTATATCATTATCGATACGCCTCCCGTGCTCGTCATTCCCGACGCGCTTGCGCTCGTATCCGAGGTAGACGGTACGGTGGTGGTATGTAGACACGAAGTATCCTTCATTAGCGATATCGCAAAAACGCTCAACACCTTGACCTTTGCGAAAGCGAACGTACTTGGCGTAGTCGTCAACGATTATACTTCTATGGAAAAGAAGAAATACGGGTACAGTAAGTATTATTACTACGAATACGCCGACGCAGTTGCAAAAAGCAATAGCGCGGAAGTAAAACCCGAAGAAACGAAATAATGAAAAAACGACGCTTATAACAAGCGTCGTTTTCGTTTATAAATATTCTTTCCATTTCTTTTCAAACTTTTCTTCTTGGGTAATCATCTCGTCCAGCAGAGCCAAAATATCGTCGTCGCCGTCTACGGCAAGCTCACTCGCCGTTTTGCGGAGCGCGTCAATGCCCATGACCGTACCTTGTACCATCATATCTGCGATATGGGCGCGAGAGTTGTCGGTAAGCGTATTCATTTTAATAGAGCCCCACATCATCATTTTTTTGAAAACGTTCGGTTCTTTCAGTTCAATGCCCTTATCCTTGGCAAGCACGGACGCTTTGGCGGAAAAGTGTTCGTATTCTTCGTGCTGAGCGTGGAGCTCCGCTTTCACTTCTTCGTCGTCCACCTGCGGGAGAATATCCGCAATGGATTGCAAGGCAAGCTGTGCGTTGCGGTAAATTTCCGCAAGCGCCTCTTCGGTTTTTTTATGCGTTTGATTTTCCATAATTTCTACTCCTTTTTCACAGTTTGTCAAAAGTAAGGAAAAAAGATACGCAAAAGTGTAAAAAAATACGCAAAAACAGGTAAAAATGCTTGACGAAAAGTAGAGAAATGTGGTATAGTTATACGCGAGCCGATAGGAACGGGCTTTTTTAAGTCGTGGAATTTTTATAAAATGACCGCGCGCCTTGGGTTCTTCGAGACTGGAAAGAGGAGGTAAAAAACTTATGTACGCTATTATCGATAACGGAAACAAGCAATACAAGGTAGCGGAAGGCGACGTAGTACGTGTTGAAAAGCTTTCGGCAAACGAAGGCGACACGGTATCGTTCAAGGTATTGATGGTTTCGGACGAAAACGGTATTAAAACGGGCGCGGAAGTAGAAAACGCGAAGGTTACCGCTACGGTCGTTAAGCAAGACAAGGCGAAGAAAATTATCGTCTTCAAGTATAAAGCGAAAAAGAACGAGCGTAAAAAGCAAGGGCACAGACAACCCTTTACCGCAGTTAAAGTTGAAAAAATCGAACTCTAATTGCACGGCTCTTTGAGAGCAAAGAAATTCAAAAATTAAGGAGAAATAAAAATGATTTTTATCAGTTTATTCGCTCATAAGAAAGGTACGGGTTCTTCGCACAACGGTAGAGATAGCGAGGCGAAAAGACTTGGCACGAAGCGTAGCGACGGTCAAGCAGTTCTTGCAGGTAACATTCTCGTCCGTCAAAGAGGTACGAAGATTCATCCGGGCGCAAACGTAGGTATCGGTAAAGACGATACGCTTTTCGCGCTTGTGGACGGCGTCGTTCGTTATGAGAGACTTGGCAAAGACAAGAAAAAAGCAAGCGTGTACCCCGTAGCGGACGCGCAATAAAAAAAGTGGCGCAAGCCACGCAAAACAAAAACAAAAACCGTTGCTAACAAGCAACGGTTTTTTACGTATTAAAAATCTTTGCGTCCGATAAGCTCGTCTACGCTTACATTGAAAAAATCTGCCAACCGCCATAACCAAGTAAGCGTTGGTTCTGTTAAACCATTTTCCCATTGACTGATACATTGTTGCGATACGGAAAGTTCTAACGATAAATCCTGTTGGCTTAAATGGTGTTCCTTTCGTAAGGTAAATAAAATTGTTCCAAATTCATTTTTTTGATTTTTCATATATTTATTTTACAAGAATAATGGTAAAATTATTGACTTTACTAGTATTCTTGTGGTATAATTTTTTACAAGAATACTAGTAAACGCAAAAACAGTAAAGCGCGTTGATATTTTATTAAGTTCAAAGGGATTTTACAACTATACTAGTAACTCTTAGAGTTGTCTGAGAACAGTTAAAATGTATATAGCCCCAAAAGTGTTTACAACTATACTAGTAAGCCTTGGAAGTATTTAAGAGTAGTTAAGGAATCTATATACCGCTCAAAGTATTTACAAGTATACTAGTAAATACTTTTGTTGTAAATATCTTATAGGTAATTGTAGATTATTATATCAATAAGGATGTGGGGGAGTTTTTCCATTTTTAGAATACAAATATCGTTCAAAGGAGCAGGGCGCAATGCGTGAAAAGGAAAATGAATTTTTGGATATGTCAAAACTCAAAGCGGGATTTGAGAGCTTAGATAAAAGAATTCGGTATAGCCGTGTAGCCAAAGAAGAGTTAATAAAAGAGAAAGAAGATTTGCTAAAAACGGCAAAGGAGCTAGAAATTATGGATTTACGAATTTTATATTACGTCAAAAATTGTTCGTACGTATTTCGCAGTACGCTCTTAAAATGCTTGAAAGATTTATACGACGCGGAGCGCGCGTATAAAAAGCTCTTGCAAAAACCGAACGAATAATAAAAAACGAGCCGTACGGCTCGTTTTTTATTGTTATTTACGATTATTCTTCGTCCGTCGTGGTTTCATTCGGTTCGTCGTCTAAAACCACTTCTTCCGTTTCTTCTACTTCCGTTTCGCCTGCTAAATCTTCGGGGCTTAAATCGGCAATCGTTTCTTCGGGTGCTTGCGTTTCCGCCTCGTCGTCCCGTTCGGTAATATCGACGGTAGCCACCAAGCTGTCCTTGACGTTCATAACCCGTACACCGCGTGTCGAACGACCGATTCTGCTAATCGTGTCCGCGTGCATACGGATAATCGTTCCGCCCGTCGTGATAATCATAATATCGTTGTCGTCCGTAACCAACTTCATATTGACGAGCTCGCCCGTCTTTTCGTTGAATACGCCTGCCTTGATACCCTTACCGCCACGCGTTTGCAAACGGTAGTCGTCAATGCTCGAACGCTTACCGTAGCCGAGCGACGTGAGCGTGAACAAATCTTGCGTCTTATCCACGATAAGCATATCCACGACGATATCGTCCTTGGCAAGACTGATGGCGCGAACGCCTTGCGTGCCTCTGCCCGTCGGGCGTACGTCCGTTTCCGCAAAGCGGATACATTTACCACCGCGCGAGGCGATTACGATTTCGTCTTCGCCCGTTACGAATTGTACGCCGATAAGCTTGTCTTCTTCCTGTAACTTAATCGCAATTTTACCGTTTTTAGGAATACGCTTAAATTCGTTCGTGTGCGTCTTTTTGATTAAGCCCTTTTCCGTAGCCATAATCAAGTAGCCCGTGCCGTTTTCCAAAACGGGGAGTACTGTTTCAATCTTTTCGCCTTGGTCAAGCTGTACGATATTCACGACGGCGCGACCTCTTGCCGTACGGTTTGCCTCGGGGATTTCATAGCCCTTAATGGAATATACTTTACCCTTGGACGAGAGGAGCAGTATAGGGTCGTGCGTACAGCACACGAACATCTTTTCCACGTAGTCTTCGTCCTTGGGTCTATGCGCCGTAATACCGCGTCCACCGCGACCCTGTGCCTTATATTCGGCAACGGGCAAGCGCTTGATATAACCCGAGTGCGTAAGGGAAATAACCACGTCTTCTCTATCAATCAAGTCTTCGTCGTCGATATTGCCGTAGTCCACGGAAATTTCCGTTTTTCTCGGCGACGGGTATTTGTTCTTGATTTCCGAAAGGTCGTCGCGGATAATTTGCATAACGCGACTCTCGTTCGCGAGAATGTCCTTTAAGTCCGCAATCGTCGCTTGCAAAGCGGTGAGCTCGTCTTTGAGCTTTTCTACTTCCAACGAAGTCAATCTTTGCAGACGCATTTCCAAAATCGCGTTCGCTTGTTTTTCGTCCAGCGCAAACGCCGTGGTCAAGCCGACAATCGCCTCGTTCTTATCGGCGGACGCCTTGATGATGCGGATAACTTCGTCTACGTTTGCAAGCGCAAGCACGAGCCCTGCGATAATATGCGCGCGTTCTTCCGTTTTGTTGAGCTCAAACTTCGTCCGACGGACGATAACTTCCTTTTGATGGTTGAGATAATGATATAAAATATCGCGGATATTGAGCGTTTTCGGCTCCGTGCCGTTTTCCACGAGCGCGAGCAGGATAATACCGTCGGAAATTTGGAGCTTGGTCTTTTTATACAGGGTATTCAAAACGACCTGCGCGTTCGCGTCTTTCTTGACTTCAATCACGATACGCATACCGTCTCTATCCGATTCGTCGCGGATATCCGAAATACCTTCCAAGCGTTTATCGCGTACCATGTCCGCAATCGTCTTAATCAAAAGTGCTTTATTGACCTGATAGGGGATTTCGGTAACGATAATCCGAGAACGGATATTACCGCCCGTGCCGTATTCTTCAATTTCGCACTTAGAGCGAATCATAATACTGCCTTGACCCGTTCTATACGCTTGACGAATACCGCTCCTGCCCATAATCACGCCACCCGTAGGGAAGTCGGGCGCAGGGATATATTCCATCAGCTCGTCCACGGTAATTTCGGGATTGTCAATCATAGCAATCGTACCGTCGATAACTTCCGCAAGGTTATGCGGGGGAATGTTCGTCGCCATACCAACGGCGATACCGTCCGCACCGTTTACGAGAAGATTAGGATATCTTGCAGGCAATACGGTAGGTTCTTCTTCGCTACCGTCGAAGTTGGGGATAAAATCCACCGTTTCCTTGTCCAAATCGCGGAGCATTTCGGACGCAAGCTTGGTCAGTCTTGCCTCCGTATAACGCATAGCCGCGGCGGAGTCGCCGTCCACGCTACCAAAGTTACCGTGGCCGTCTACCAGCGGAAAGCTGATGGTAAATTCTTGTGCCAAACGCACGAGTGCGTCGTATACCGAGCTGTCGCCGTGGGGGTGGAATTTACCCATACAATCACCGACGATTCTCGCGCACTTTCTGTACGCCTTGTCGTTATAAAGCCCCATTTCGTGCATAGAGTACAAAATACGGCGGTGTACCGGTTTCAAACCGTCGCGAACGTCGGGGATTGCTCTCGATTTATTAACCGCCATTGCATACGCAATGAACGAGCGTTTTAACTCGTCGTCCACTTCGACGTCGAGCATTTTAGTCATAGAGAGAGTTTTCTTAAACTCTTCGGTTAATTCGGGGCTGGTTTCTTTTTTAGCCATTTGTTTTACTCCTTTGATTGTAAACGACGGATTTTCTTCGCCTTTCTGCGTTACCTTTCAGTTACGTGCGTTTGAGCACGCGCCTTCAAGGTGCCTTGAAATGCTCGAAACTGCGTCGTTTTCGTTGTATAGCGTACTATGCTTAACAAGTCTTATATATCCAAATCGGTTACGAGCGCGGCGTTTTCTTCGATAAACTTTCTGCGCAGTTCGGGGTTTTCACCCATGAGCATAGTGAACATTTGGTCCGCCTCCGCCGCGTCTTTCATAGTAACGCGCACGAGCGTACGGGTGGCAGGGTTCATGGTGGTATCCCACAGCTGTTCCTTACTCATTTCACCCAAGCCCTTATAGCGTTGGTATTCAATCTTTGCCGTCGCGTTTTTATCGTATTCGAGCTTTTCTTCTTCCGAATATAAATAGTCTACGATTTCCTTACCGCCCGATTTATGGCTTGCCTTGTAAAGGGGCGGTTTTGCCGAATACACGTGCCCGTGCTCGATTAAAGGACGCATATAGCGGAACAAGAAGGTATATAAAAGGATACGGATATGCGCGCCGTCAACGTCGGCGTCGGTCATGGAAATAATTCTGTCGTATCTTAATTTGCTTTCGTCGAAATCGTCCAAAATACCGCAACCGAACGCCGTTATCATGGACTTAATTTCTTCGTTTTCGAGTACGCGGTTTAAGCGTACCTTTTCTACGTTCAAAATCTTACCGCGAAGAGGCAAAATCGCTTGGAACCGTCTATCGCGACCTTGTTTTGCCGTACCGCCTGCCGAGTCGCCCTCTACGATATAAATTTCGCAAAGTTCACTTCTTCTGTCTGAGCAGTCCGCAAGCTTACCAGGGAGCGTAGTGGACTCCAAAAGTCCCTTTCTTCTCGTGAGCTCTCTTGCGCTACGCGCCGCGTCGCGCGCCTTTTGCGCCGTGATACATCTAAGCACCAGCTCTTTGGCTACCGACGGGTTTTCTTCTAAGAAGGTAGACACGTGCTCGGAAACGCATTTATTTACGAAGGTACGAATGGTGCTGTTGTTGAGCTTGTCCTTCGTTTGCGATTCAAATTGCGCGTTGACGAGCTTGACGGATACGACGGCGGTGATACCCTCACGCACGTCTTCACCCGTCAATTTATCGCTGTCCTTTAAGATGTTTTGTCTTCTGCCTGCGTCGTTGATGACCTTGGTAAGCGCCATCTTCAAGCCTTCCACGTGCGTACCGCCGTCAATCGTGTTGATGTTGTTTGCGTAGCTGTAAATGACTTCGTTGTACGATTCGTTGTATTGAATCGCCACTTCGCACACGGTATCGCCGTCCTGCTCTTCAAAGTATACGGGAGCGGGGAACAAAAGCTCTTCACGGTTCTTGTTCAACTCCTCGACGAACGAACAAATACCGCCTTCGTAGCAGAAGGAATCCTGTTGCTCTTGACCTGCTCTTTTATCTTCCAAGGAAATACGAAGACCTTTATTCAAATACGCCAGCTCGCGCAGTCTACCCTTTAAGGTATCGTAATTAAAAATCGTCGTTTCAAAAATTTCGCTATCGGGCATAAAGGTAACTTTCGTACCCATCTCGTCCGTATCGCCGACGATTTGCACGCTCCGTTGGGGCACACCGCGGTTATATACCTGCTTGAAAATATGCCCTTCGTGGGAAACTTCCGCCTCTAACCATTCGGAGAGCGCGTTTACCGCTTTTACGCCCACGCCGTGCAAACCGCTGGAAACCTTATAGCCCGAATCCCCGCCGAACTTACCGCCGGCGTTGACCTTCGTGAATACGACCTCCAAGGTAGAAATGCCTTCTTTGGGGTGGATATCGGTGGGAATACCGCGCCCGTTATCCTGTACCGTACAGCTCCCGTCCCCGTTTAAGGTTACTTCGATATGCGTACAGTATCCTGCCAAAGCCTCGTCAATGGAGTTATCCACGACTTCGTGCACGAGGTGGTGAAGTCCCTTTGCGTCGGTAGACGAAATATACATACCAGGACGCTTACGGATATGCTCTAAACCGTCGAGAACCTGTATCTGCTCCGCGCCGTATTCGCCTTCTACTCTTTCCGCCATTTTTTTTCTCCCTAAACCGCTTTCCCTTTTATAAAAGGGAAAATCGTTATTTTACTACTCCATTATACCACTTTTTTCAAAAAAAGTATACCGTTTGACGGCAAAAAATCAAATCTTTTTCCCGAAAAGCACGAAGAACGCGTATAATTTTTCGTTTCGCTCATTCTTTGCCGTCAAAATCGCGTGATAGCATTTATTTTGTATAAATACACGGCAACGAAAAACGCCCCGATTTTACGGGGCGTTTTTAACGCTTGGGATTATTGCCACATAGCTTTGGCGAGCGTGAGAATTTCTTCGGGGGTTTGCGCTTGGAAAATTTTTTCCTTGAAAGTGGACGCTCCGCGTTCGCCCTTGGCGTAAAAGGACGCCATTTTGCGCATAAACACGGTGGTGAACCGTTCGTCGAACAGCTCGCTCGTCCAGCGTAACTGTTTTTGTAACATCACGAATTTATTTTCCTTGGGCGTGCCCGTCAGCTCGCAAAAGATTTGGGGGTTGAAAAGGGCGGAGCGCGCGACCATCACGCCGTCCGCGCCCGTTTTGTCAAGAAGCGTTTGCGCGTCTAAATTAGAAAACACACCGCCGTTGGCAACGACGGGAATATCCACGGCGTTTTTGGCTTTTTCAATTTCCGCAAAATTGACTTCGCCTGCGTATATTTTATCCTTCGTTCTACCGTGCACGGTAATTGCCGACGCGCCTGCGCCCGCCATGCGCTTGGCAAATTCGGCGGTAACGAGCTTGTCCGCGCAAATACCTATCCGAAACTTAACGGTGATGATTTTACCGCTTTTTACACATTCCTTGACGATTCGTTCCGCCAAACGGGGATTTTCAAGGAGCGCGCTACCTTCGCCGTTTTTGTAAATTTTGGGTACGGGACAGCCCATATTGATATCGACGATAGGAAAGGGGGCGAGCTTTTCGTGTTCGCAGGCAAGGCGCATAGTATCCGGCTCGCTACCGAAAATTTGCGCTCCGCAAACGCCTTCCTTATCGTCCGTGTATAAGAGCGCCTCGGTGTTTTCGCTACCGTATTTTAAGCCCTTTGCGCTCACCATTTCCGTATAACAAAACCCTGCGCCGTAAGTTTTGCAAAGACGGCGCAAGGGATAATTCGTATAGCCGGCCAAGGGGGCTAACAGGATATTATTCGGCAGGGTTATATTGCCGATTGTGAGCGGTTGTAAGGTCATAGTTTTATTCGTCCGCAGGGTTAATCATATCGAAAAATTTGATTAAGAAACCAGAGATAGGGAAACTTGCCTGAATGATAATGATAATCAAAAGCAGTTGAGGCAGGGTGAAATCGACGTGCGTCCAGCCCTCAAAGATAAATTCGCCGAGAATAGGTACGCTGACCACCAAGATACAAAGGAACGCTGACAAAACGTATAAGCAAACGCGTACGATATTGAACGGTTGGCAAATACGGTACAGCATAACGAGCCCCGTAAAGGTCAAGGAAATCATCATAATCGCTTGGTATTCCAGCGTTTCTAAGCCTGCGCCGTCGATAAAGCCGAATGTAGCGGAAAGGGAAGTCTTGCTGATGGTATGTAAGGTTAAAATACCGAACGCCATAGTAAGTGCCCCAGGGATAGCCCGACTTAGTACGAACGGGATAAATTTACCCTTTACCCGTTCTTCGTTCGGTTGTAAGGAAAGCACGAAAGACGGAATGGCGCTGACGAACATTTCGTACATCATCATATTGTTCGTCGTGAAGAAATATTTCGTACCCATAAGGATACAGGAAACCGCCAAAATCAAGGTAAGCAGGGTTTTCATAATATACAGGGACGACGAGTTTTTGATGTTATTGATAACCCGTCTGCCCTCGTTTACGATTTTGGGCATAGACGAGAAATTATTATCCTGTAACACGAGGTTAGACACGTTTCTCGCGGCGTCGCTACCCGAGGCTACGGATACGGCGCAGTCCGCCTCTTTCATAGCCAAAATATCGTTCACGCCGTCGCCCGTCATAGCGACGGTATTGCCCGCGCTCTTTATCGCGCGCACCAAAATCGCCTTTTGTTCGGGGGTAACCCGACCAAAGACGGTGTATTGATTTGCGGAATTTTCCACTTCGATATCCGAAAGCCCTTCAAGGGATATAAAATGCGCCGCGTTTTTAATGCCCGCTCGGCGCGCTACTTCGGAAACGGTAACGGGGTTATCGCCCGAAATGACCTTTACGGCTACGTCGTTTTCCTTAAACCAACGAATGGTATCAATGGCGTCGGGACGGATATTGTCCGACAAGGTCAAAATAGCGACGGGCTTTACGCCGACGGGGACTTTATCTCCTTGGATTTGCGCGGACGAGTGTGCGATAACGAGCACGCGCAAGCCCATTTGCGCGTATTGCTTTACGATTTTGTCGATACGGATAGGCATAGGCTTTAACACGAATTCGGGCGCGCCCATCACGTAAGTGCCAGCGCCTTCAAAGGTAACCGCCGAGAGCTTTCTCGCGGACGAGAAGGGCAGGGTGGCAATCGGGGTGAGCGCGGACGAATGACCAAACCGTTCGTAAAGCGCGATAGAAGTTTGGTTGTTATCGTTCAAGGACGCGAGCATAGAGCCTAAAATATCGTCTATCCCAAACTCTGAATTGTTATTGATTAAAATACAGTCGCTCACTTTCATACGCCCGTCGGTAATCGTGCCCGTTTTATCCAAACACAGCACGTTGACGCGCGCGAGCATTTCCAGCGAGTACATATCCTGTACCAAGGTATTGTACTTGGCAAGCCGAATCATACCCACGGACAGCGCGACGGTGGTGAGTAGAAGTAGACCCGACGGTATCATACCGATAACGACGGACGCCGTTTTTTGAATGGTCGTGGAGAGTGCACCTTTGCTGTTTTCGTGCACGAGCGTGTTCCAAAAACCGCCCGTTTCGATAAACTGCGACCATTCCATACCCGACGCGTTAAAGTTAGTAAAGAACATAAAAATGGCGACGGGAATAATGATTAAACCGATAATTTTTATGAACAGGGTAATGGAGTTCATAATTTCCGAGTTCGGGCGTTTATACTTTTTCGCCCTTGCGGTGAGTTGGCTGATGTAAGTGTTATCGCCCAGCTTATCCACGCGCACGGCAATCCGACCGCTTGCCACGAACGAGCCTGCGTATACGAAATCGCCGTCTTCCTTTTTAATGGGTACGGATTCGCCAGTCAAGAGCGATTCGTTCAGCTCCGCCGTGCCTTCGACGGCGATACAATCGGCAGGCACTTGTTGACCTGCGGATAAAATGATAATATCGTCGAGCACGATTTCTTCGACGGGAATATCCAACCGCTCCCCACCGCGCACGACTTTCGCCGTAGGCGAAGAAAGAATGGACAGCTTGTCGATTTTCCGCTTTGCGCGGATTTCCTGTACGATACTGACGATAATATTCACGCCGAATATAAGAACGAACGAGAATTGCGAAAGGGGTGCGTGTGCAATGAGTAGAGCTATGCCTGCGAGCAAGCAAAGCAGGTTGAAAAAGGTACAAATATTTCCGATAAAAATGCTTTTATAGGTTTTGGAATATTTTTTACCCGTTTTATTGACCAAACCCTTTTCCGTGCGCTCGGCGACTTGAGCTTTGGAAAGCCCCTCGTTTGCGTCCGCGTTAAAGCGGGCGAGATTCACCTCTTCTGCCGTCGGCGTTTTTTTCGTGCGTAAACCACCGAAAATACGCTTTTTTTCGGTGGACTTTTTCGTGGTTTGTTTTTCGGTTACGGGCGTAGACGGCGTATTATTCCGTTCGTCCGTTTGCTGTTTATTCTTCATAATCATACTCCGTATTGCCATTATTATAGCATACGGGCAAAAAAAATACAAGTTTTTTGCGGAATTTTTCAGTGAAATTCGTGTGTAGAGTTAGCTTTTAATTGCTTTTAACAAAAAAAAGTTGTATAATGATGGAAAACAAAAGTTTTTGAGGTGCAGTATGATTGATATCAATCTTATTCGGAGCAATCCCGAACTGGTAAAAGAGAACATTAAAAAGAAATTCCAAGACGCAAAATTGCCCTTGGTGGACGAAGCGCTTGCGCTCGATAGTAAGCGTCGCGCGCTCATTGCGGAAGGGGATAGCTTGCGTTCGGCAAGAAACACCCTGTCCAAGCAAGTGGGTATGCTGATGAAAGAAGGCAAAAAAGCCGAGGCGGAAGAAGTCAAAGCAAAGGTAAAAGCGGACGCGGATAGACTTTTGGAAATCGAAAAGGAAAACGAAGAAGTGGAAATCGCGCTCAAAAAAGTGATGATGACCATTCCGAATATTATCGCAGATGACGTGCCTTTGGGCAAGGACGATTCTCAGAACGTGGAATTACAGCGTTTCGGCGAGGCAAAAACGCCTGATTTTGAAGTACCCTATCATTTGGATATTTTGGAAAAGCTGGACGGTATCGACGTGGATTCGGCGCGCCGTACTTCTGGTCAAGGCTTTTACTATTTAACGGGCGATATTGCGCGGTTACATTCCGCCGTACTCACCTATGCGCGCGATTTTATGATTGACAAGGGCTTTACCTACGTCATTCCGCCGTATATGATTCACGGCGACGTCGTTTCGGGGGTTATGAGCTTTGCCGAAATGGAAAATATGATGTATAAAATCGAAGGGGAAGATTTGTACCTTATCGGTACGTCCGAGCACTCTATGATAGGTCGGTTTATGGGTCAAATTATCGACGGGGACAAGCTCCCGTTGACGCTTACCAGCTATTCCCCCTGTTTTAGAAAGGAAAAGGGCGCGCACGGTATTGAAGAGCGCGGTATTTACCGTATTCACCAGTTTGAAAAACAGGAAATGGTCGTCGTTTGCCGTCCCGAAGAGAGCGAAGAATGGTATGAAAAGCTTTGGAGTTATACGGTAGAGTTGTTCCGTTCCTTGGATATTCCCGTAAGACAGCTGGGTTGCTGTTCGGGCGACCTTGCCGATTTGAAATACAAAAGTTGCGACGTAGAGGCTTGGAGCCCCCGTCAGCAAAAATATTTTGAAGTGGGTTCTTGCTCCAACTTAACGGACGCACAAGCGCGCCGTTTGGCAATCCGTTATAAGGATAAGGACGGTAAGGTAAAGCTTGCGCATACCTTAAACAACACGGTCGTTGCGCCCCCGCGTATGCTCATTGCGTTCGTAGAAAATCATTTGCAAGCGGACGGTAGCGTGCGTATTCCTAAGGCTTTACAACCGTACATGGGCGGTAAAGAGGTTATCGTTCCTAAGAACTAAACGCGTATATACGTCGCATTTCTTCGTTGCCTTTCAGTTGCGTGCGTTTTAGCACGCGCCTTCAAGGCGCCTTGAACTGCTCGTATCTCCGCGTTTTAACGGTGCACGGTAACTGTTCGTATCTCCGCGTTTTAACGGTAGACGGATACGCGCCTTGAACTGCTCGTATCTCCGCGTTTGAACGGCGTAGGGTATATTGTCATTGCGAACCGTCGTAGACGGTGTGGCAATCTCATATAATAAATCAAACGGTATGAAATACTTATTTTTCGACATTGAATGTGCCGGCGTTTTTAAGAGCGTCGCGAAAATTTGCGCGTTCGGCTATTGCTTGACGGACGAGCGGTTTTCCATACTCGAAAAAGAAGATTTGCTTATCAATCCGCAGGGCGGATTTCATCTGACGGATAGAAAGGGTACGCAAGGGCTCGTATTGCCGTATAAGTACGAAGATTTCAAAAATTATCCCACCTTTTGCGAAAGAGCGGATAAAATTTATAAACTTTTAGAAAACGAAGACACGCTCGTTTGCGGACACGCGTCTATGAACGACGTGAAATATTTGAATTTGGAAAGCAAACGCTTTCATTTGCCACCCTTTCGCTTTTCGTTCGCGGACACGCAGTTTTTGTATATGAATAAAATAGGGGATTTTACCCGTCAGTTCGGTCTTGGCACAATCGCTAAGGAGCTGGGCGTGGAATTTACCCCGCACCGCGCGGTAGACGACGCGTACGCGACCATGCGCGTGGCGCAGGCTATGTGCCAAGCGGAGAATTTGAGCTTGCCCGATTTATTGAAAAAATATCAAATTACCTTAGGGCAAATTCAAGATTTTGAAGTAACGCAAACGACCTCCATTCCCTTTGAAAAGTATAAAAAGGAACGGGAAAAAGCCAAGGCAAAACGGGAAAAAATGCGCGCGGATTTTCATATTTTCGCCGACCGTGAAAAGCGCAAACGGGCAAAGGACGGTAAGCTCAAGGATAAAACGGTATGCTTTTCGCATGCGTTGGAGCTGACGGACGCGCTGGCGAAAAAATTACTTATATCCGCCTTTTCGCAAGGTGCGAGAGTTACTTTCCGTGCGGAAGAATGTGATATTTATTTGGCGTTTGAGAGCGAGAGCGGTCAGCGCCTGCAATCGGCGATTTCGCAAGGCGCGCGCGTGTTTACGCCCGAAAAATTTGAAGAATTTTTACAGGTAGAGTAATGGAACGATTACCCCAAAAATTTATTAAGCGAATGAAAAAACAGCTTCCCGAATCGGAATGGGAAGCGTTTTTTGCCGTGTACGGAAAAAAGCCGTTTAAGGGGGTTCGTATCAATACCTTGAAAGGGGAACGCGACGAAATCGCGCAAAGCGTAGCTTTTTTAGGAAAGGGCGTGCCTTGGGAGAAAAACGGGTATTATACCGATTTGGAAAAGGTGGGCGCGTCCCCCTTGCACCACGCAGGACTTTTGTATTCCCAAGAACCGTCCGCGATGTCCGCCGTACCCTTATTAGAAGTGCAAAAAGGGGAACGGGTGCTCGATTTATGCTCCGCCCCCGGGGGAAAAGCCACGCAAATTGCGTCCTATTTAGGGGGAACGGGACTGTTGGTGGCGAACGAGCCGTATTCCGCGCGAGCGAAAATTTTATCGCAAAATATCGAGCGGTTGGGGGTAAAAAACGCCGTCGTGCTTTCCGAATTACCCGAAACGCTTTCCACGCGTTTTCCTGCCTACTTTGATAAAATTTTAATCGACGCGCCCTGCTCGGGGGAAGGAATGTTCCGAAAAAACGCGGACGAGGCGCTGAGCGAATGGAGCGAAGAAAATATCCGCCTTTGCGCCGTTCGGCAGGGGCGTATCTTAGACGAAGGTACGAAAATGCTCAAAAAAGGCGGTCGGTTGGTGTATTCCACCTGTACCTTTTCCAAAGAAGAAGACGAGGGGCAGGTGCGAGATTATTTGTCTTTGCATCCCGAAATGCGCCTTATAAAAAGCGAAAAATTATATCCGCATAAAATAGACGGCGAAGGGCATTTCGTCGCGGTATTTGAAAAGCTGGACGGCGAAGAAAAACGGGAGCTCAAAGCGCATAAAAATAAAGTCAGCCTGCAAAGCGAACGGGCGTATAGAGATTTTGAAAAGTCCTTTTTCCATACGCCGTTTGCAAGCAATATACACGAAGTAAACGGTGCGCTTTACGAAGTACCGCAAGGGGTGTTCGACTGGCAGGGCTTGCAAATTTTACGCGTAGGCGTAAAGCTTGGCGAAGTCAAAAACGGTCGGTTCGAGCCGTCGCACGCGCTGGCTATGAGCGTGAAAAAGGCGGAATGTAAAAACGCGCTTGATTTGGCTTTGGACGATTTGCGCGTGGAAAAGTATTTACGCGGTGAAACGGTGAACGGGGAGTTATCAAACGGTTGGTGCGTAGTTTGCGCGAACGGCTATCCCTTGGGGCTGGGCAAAGCGGTAAACGGCGTTGTGAAAAACCACCTGCCCAAGGGTCTACGGAATTTTTAGCTTTTGTTTAGAATGCTGAATTTTCGGTTACAATATATATATGGACAAGATTATGACAAGAACAAATATTTTACCCGTCATTCCCCTGCGTGGGCGAGTGGCGTTCCCAAACAATTTAATATCTTTTGAGGCTGGCAGGGAAATGACCTTAAAAGCGATTGAGCGCGCGTCGCTTACCGAAGACAAGCAGGTACTTATCTGTACGCAAAAGGTTACCGAGCAGGACGACATTTTGGCGAATGATTTATATACCGTCGGTTGCGTAGCGAGAATTAAGCAAATTACGAGAATTCCCGCAGGGGCAATTCGCGTCGTTTGCGAGGGGTTATACCGTGCCCGTGCGAGAGAAATTCACGTGGAAGAGGGTTGTTTTACCACCGTTTGCGACGAAATAGAATCGACGCACGGCGACGAAATTTTAGAAGAGGCGTATTTGCGCACGGCAAAGGCGATTGTAAAGGACGCGTTTTCGGAAAACGGGAAGTTCCCCAAGGAAACGCTTGTGAAGATGGAGCGAATTCAAGACGCGGACGAGTATATGAATATCGCCTTTTTCTCCATGCGCGTGAAATTAGAAATCAAGCAACAGGCGCTGGAAGAACGGGATATTATTAAGCGGTTACAGCTTTTGGAACGGTGCTTGAACGACGAGCTGGAAATTTCTAAGCTGGAAAAGAAAATCAGCGCGTCGGTGCGTCAAAGCATTGATAAATCGCAAAAGGAATATTATCTTCGCGAACAGCTCAAAGCCATTCATACGGAGCTTGGCGATAACGGTAAGGAAGAAGACGAATACCGCGCCAAGGTGCTCTCCGCTTGCCTTCCTAAGGATTTGGAAGAAAAATGCTTAAAGGAAGTGGACAGGCTGGGAAAAATGCAAAATTCAGCTCCCGAATATACCGTGATTGCCAACTATCTCGACCAAGTGCTCGCTTTGCCTTGGACGACGGAAACGGTGGATACGGAAAGTTTGGACGAGTGCGAAAGGGTGCTCGAAGCCGACCACTTCGGTTTGGAAAAAATTAAAGAGCGTATTTTAGAATATCTCGCCGTTTTGAAGTTGACGGGGAGTATGAAAGCGCCGATTTTATGCCTTGTGGGTCCCCCAGGGGTAGGTAAAACGAGTATCGCGCAATCGATTGCCCGTGCGCTGGGGCGCAAGTTCGTTAGAATGAGCCTTGGCGGTGTCCGCGACGAGGCGGAAATTCGCGGTCATAGGCGCACTTATATCGGCGCAATGCCTGGGCGAATGATTTACGGTATGAAGAACGCAGGCTCTATCAACCCCGTGTTTTTGCTGGACGAAATTGATAAAATTACTTCGGATATGCACGGCGACCCTGCGTCCGCGCTGTTGGAGGCGTTAGACCCCGAGCAAAATTCTACTTTCCGCGACAGGTTTATCGAATACCCGTACGATTTGAGCAAGGTGCTCTTTATCGCGACGGCAAATTCGCTCGATACCATTCCCGCGCCCTTGCGCGACAGAATGGAAATTATCGAGCTTTCGGGCTATACCTTGGAAGAA
This sequence comes from Clostridia bacterium, assembly GCA_017536305.1. GTDB lineage: Bacteria > Bacillota > Clostridia > Christensenellales > Borkfalkiaceae > Scatosoma. The sequence continues at coordinate 22,124 of JAFXHR010000035.1, forward strand.
AAGGTGGAAATTGCCCGTCGGTATCTCGTACCCAAACAGCTCGTCACTAACGGCTTGACGAATGAAAAAGCGGAATTTTTAGACGACGCGCTCTCGTTTGTCGTCGAAGGGTATACGCGCGAGGCGGGCGTTCGTTCGCTCGAACGGACTATCGGCTCTTTGTGCCGTAAAATCGCCGTGAAACAGGCGAAAGATAAGACGCTCTCTAAGCAAACAGTAGATAAACATATCGTAAAAACGCTCCTTGGTGCGCCCAAATTTACCTTGGACGAGTCGGCGCTTGCGCCCCAAGTAGGCGCGGTAACGGGCTTGGCTTGGACGGCGGTGGGCGGTACGACCTTGACGGTGGAGGCAACCACGCTTGCAGGCAAGGGGGAAGTCAAACTGACGGGAAAATTAGGCGACGTGATGAAAGAGTCTGCCTTAGCGTCGCTGAGCTATATCCGCGCGCATGCGGAAGAATACGGGCTTGACGCGGAAAGTTTTGCAAAGACGGACGTGCATATTCACGTGCCCGAAGGGGCGACGCCTAAGGACGGACCGAGCGCGGGTATTACCATGGCAACGGCGGTGCTTTCGGCGTTTACGGGGTGGCAGGTACGAGGCGACTTGGCTATGACGGGGGAAATTACCCTGCGTGGAAAGGTGCTCCCTATCGGCGGATTAAAGGAAAAGGCGTTAGCGTCCCGCCGTGTAGGGATAAAGAAAGTAATTATTCCCCAAGGCAATGAAAAGGATTTGGAAAGCTTGCCTAAGGTATTAAAGGACGAAGTGGAATTTTTCCCCGTGAGCGATATTAAGGAAGTATTCGACTTGGCGTTTATCAAGGAAGATAACGCACCAAAGGCGAAACCGCGGAAAAAATCGGTAAAGCAAATGCCCGTGATGCCGAGCGAAAACGGCGGTCGGGATAGCGTGCGCTGTAAATAAGGTGAAACAATGGACGAAAGAAAAGAAAGCCAACCGCTCGTAATTAAAAACGCAACCTTTATCACTTCCGCCTCGCGCGCGGAGCAGTTTATCACGCCCGATAAGCCTATGATTGCGGTATGCGGAAAATCGAACGTGGGCAAAAGCTCGCTTATCAATATGCTGGCGAATCGAAAAAAGCTCGCTAAAACGAGTAGCGAGCCAGGGCGCACGCGCCTTGTCAATTATTTTGATTTCGGGGAATTTATTCTTGCCGACCTCCCTGGGTACGGCTTTGCGCGCGTTTCTAAGACGGAAAAGGAAAAGTGGGCGAAAACCTTAGACGCGTTCTTTAAGAAAAAGGAACAAATCGCGCATATATTTATGCTCGTGGACGCTCGGCACGACCCCACCGCCGACGATAGGCAAATGTTGGAGTTTTTGCATTATCATATTTTACCCTTTTCGGTCGTTATGACCAAAGCGGATAAGCTGTCGAGAATGAAAATTAAGGAGCATAAAAAGGCGATTGCGTCCAATTTATACCTTGGCGAAGGGAACTTGCTTGCAACGAGTTCGGAAACGGGCTTGGGAAAAGCGGAGCTGTTGGAAAAGATACGGCAGGTCATTGAGCAAAGTCAAATTACCGAAAGCGATTTCGACGAAGAAGAATAAAAAAACGGCGGTCATTCGACCGCCGTTTCCGTTTTTATACGGTGTTTTCGTAGATACCCTTTTTTATGTGCGATAATATAGAATACGAGCATTTGCATTGCCGAAGAGAGTATCCATGTAACGGGATATACGATATATACGAGATAGATGGTACGGTTGGGAATATACGGATAGATAAAGCTCAAATACACGACGCGGAGCACGCAGGTAAAGAGTAGATTGATAATCATAGGTACGAAAGAATAGCCCATACCGCGAAGGGACGCGCTGTACGCGTACATAACGCACATCAGCCATTGAAATACGCTGTTTATAGACATTCGTTTGAGCGCCCATTCAATCACGGCAGGGTCGGAGTTATACAGCATACAAATATATTTTCCGAAGAATAGGCAAAGAAGAGCGTAAAAGCCTTGCACGACGAAACAGGAAAAAAGTCCTGCGCCCAAAACGCGGTGTACGCGCTCAGGTTTTTGCGCGCCCATATTTTGACCGACTATCGTTACCACCGACTTTTCTATGGACGACGCGAATGCGTCGCAAATGGTATCGACGTTGCTCGCTACCGTATTCCCCGCTATCGCCGTTTGACCGTAGGCGTTGACGGACGATTGTACGAGTAGGTTGGAAAGAGAGAAAAAGCAGGAAGTAAGCCCCATCGGTATACCGAGCGTGAGAATTTTAACCGTTTGCGTTTTATGGAACTTGGTCTTGCGGATTTTGTAAAAAATACCGTATTTTTCACGGCGTAAGTCCAAGACAATCCAAACGGCGGATACGTATTGCGATATGGTCGTACCAAGCGCCACGCCGATAACGTGCCAATGGAAAAAGATAACGGTAACCGCGTTGATAGCGACGTTCAAAAGCCCTGCTACTAAAAGATAATACAGCGGTTTTTTCGTTTCGCCTACCGCGCGCATGAGCGCCGAACCGAAATTGTAAATCATCATAGCCGGTGCGCCCAAGAAATAAATTTGCATATAAATCGTAGAATAGCCGATAATATCCGAAGGGGTGTCAATCGCGGTCAAAATGGGTTTCGCTAAAAATACGCCTGCAACGAGCACGAGAAGTCCGCTTGCGATAGAAATTGCCATAGCGGAGTGAACTACCTTTTCCTGTCGTTTTTCGTCTTTTGCGCCGTACGCGTTCGCCATAGCCACGTTTGCGCCCACGGATATACCGATAAATAAATTGACGATTAAATGTACGGTGGACGAAGTCGCGCCCACCGACGCTTGGTAAATGGAACCGCCGAATTGACCGACGATAGCAATATCCGCGGCGTTGAACAGCACTTGCAAAAGGGTGGCAAGCGCCATCGGAATAGAAAATAAGATTAAGTTTTTTAAGATTTTACCACTTGTGAAATCCCGTTTTACGCGTTTTGCCGTTTCCATAAAAGTATCCTTTTTTGTAAATAGTCAAGACGGTCAAAGGCTTTGACCGTCTTTATCCGTTTTTTATTTCGTTTGTTGATTATCCTTTTCCTTGGGTTGCGTTTGCGGTTGCGTATAGCAAGGGGGGCAAGGGAACGGGGGCAACGGGAAGAGCGGTTGGGGCAATCCTTGCGGTAAACCCTGCGCGCCGTTCACGGGCGGTAATTGTACGGGCTGAGCAAATTGTACGGGTTGAGCGAATTGCATAGGTTGGAGCGGTTGACCGTTATAACCTTGCATAGGCGCGGTTTGCGCAACCTGCGCAGGTTTTTCTTCCGCCGATTGCTCGGGCTCGTCAAAATGCGTGTGTTTTACACGCCAGTTTTCCGATTTTACGGGAATCCAAAGTGCAAAAATGCCGACGGTAATTACCGTAAGTAAAAGCCATTTCAAGAAAGTACCAAAAAGTTGAATACCCTTGCCGTCGAATACCAACCGTTTGCCGTTGATTTGGGTGTGTTTTGCTTGCCATCTGTATACCATACAAAACGCCCAAGGTGCGCCGATGGTAACGGTTACGACGGAGATAAGTACTGCTAAAAGGTTGATACCTAAATAGCCGAGCATACTTCCGTCAAAACGAGATGCGTTTTGTTGATTTTCTTTTACCTTTGCCATAGTTTCGCTCCATAATAATTTTTTATCTACATTATTATAGTATAAAAAATTTGAAAAGTCAATGCTATGGACGGCGGAAAAAAGGTTTATCAGAAAAAATTTTCACGAAAAAAGAAAAATAATTTTGCAAACTACCTTTCAAAATTATTGACGAATAAAAAAAAGTATGGTAGAATAGTATGCGGACAAGTAGGGGGTGTCATTCTTTCCGCTTGCCCAAAAACGGATACAAAATAATTTTTTCATATTTGGAGGAACTCTATTATGGCAAACGTAAAAGTTGCAATCAACGGTTTCGGTCGTATCGGCCGTCTTGCGTTCAGACAAATGTTCGGCGCAGAAGGCTACGAAGTAGTCGCTATTAACGACCTTACCAGCCCCACGATGCTCGCACATCTTTTGAAGTACGATTCCGCACAGGGCAGATATGCTCTTGCTGATACCGTATCGGCAGACGAAGCGAACAGCACCATCACCGTAAACGGCAAGACGATTAAAATCTATGCTGAAAAGACGCGGTAAACTGCCCTTGGGGTGAATTGAATGTAGACGTAGTACTTGAATGTACTGGTTTCTATACGTCTA
>JAFXHR010000002.1 GCA_017536305.1 Clostridia bacterium
AAAATTCCCGTTGGAAATTTTCCCCGCAAGGCGTTCCAAATCCCCGATGGACCGTAAACTCTCCCCTACGCCGACACGCACGACGGACGCATTGACCAGCTCTTCCACGCCGTCCAAGCGTTCGTTGATTTCTTTGATATCTTTGAGCGGAGAAAGGATAATACGGCTTAACAGTCTTGCCCCCATACCCGTTTTGGTTTTATTCAGCACCCAAAGTAATGAACCGAACTCCTTGCCTTCGGCGTTATTTTTCACAAGCTCTAAATTTTTGACCGCAATCGTATCCAGCTCCATATACCGACGCTTATCCACGACCTTGACGGCGTTGATGTTTGCAAGCGCGTGTTTTTGCGTTTCACGAAGGTATTCCACGAGCGCACCCGACGCGGAAATTAAATTATCACGACCGCCAAGCCCGTAGGCGGATAAAGAAAGCGACTTAAACTGTTCAAGCAAGGTTTTCTCTGCGTGCTTGACGTTAAAAGTCCAAGGCATATAGCAGGAAAAGGGCGGTAATAATTTACGCTCCACTTCCTTGCAATCCTTGCTTTGCATCAGCATATCGTCATTGCAAATGATTTCCGCAACGGAAAGCATTACAAGCTGTTCAATCGCGCTTTGCACCGCGTCGTCGCCCGTAAATTCTTCCGCCGTAAATTCCCCCGTCGTTATATCCGCCCAAGCAAGCCCCACGGCGTTTTCACTCTTAAACGCGCAAGCGATATAGTTATTGCGGTTGGCGTCTAAATATTCTTCTTCAATTACCGTACCCGCCGAAACGATTCTAACCACTTCGCGCTCTACGAGCCCACGACCGCTTTCCTTGGGGTCGGAAACCTGCTCGCAAATGGCAACCTTTTTACCCTTTTCAATCAGCTGTGCAATATATTCGTCCGACGCGTGATGCGGTATACCACACATAGGCGCACGCTCGGGAAGTCCGCAATCACGACCGGTTAAGGTCAAGCCAAGTAGCGCGGATACTTCCACCGCGTCGTCGTAAAACATTTCGTAAAAATCGCCCAAGCGATAGAACAGTACGCAATCTTTGTATTTGTCTTTCATTGCAAGATAATGTTGCATCATTTGTGAAAGAGGCATTGATTTTTAACCTACCTTTATAGTTTCCGTTTATTATTTTTTCACGCGTTCGCCAAACAGGGAAATGCCGTTTGCTTTCGTGATTTTTAAGGTAACGAACTCGCCGATACAATCCTTTTCGCTATGGAAATATCCCATTCTACCCAGCTCGTCGCGACCTAAATACAAGCCCTTTTTCTCGTCGTAGTCTTCACATAAAATCTCGACTTCTTTGCCGATATATTTTTCCGATTTTTGACGGGTGAGCGTGTTGACGAGCTCCACAAGGCGCATAATCCTGTCTTTTTGCACCGTTTCGGGGATTTGTCCGTCCATCGTCGACGCTTTCGTGCCTTGGCGGGGAGAATAGACAAAGGTGAACGCCGACGCAAAATCTACTTCCTTTACCAGCGCTTCCGTTTGCAGGTAGTCTTCTTCCGTTTCGGTGGGAAAACCGACGATAATATCCGTCGTTACTTCCGCTTGTGGTAAACGCGCTTTTAAGAATTTAATTTCGTCAAGATACTTTTCACGCGTATAACGGCGGTTCATAAGCTGTAATATGCGGTTTGAACCCGATTGCACGGGCAAATGCACAAGCTTGCATATTTTCGGGTGCTTTTCCATGACCTTTACGACTTCTTCCGTGAAATCCTTGGGATGACTGGTCATAAAACGAAGTCTAAACTTCCCTTCAATTTGCGCTACGGCGTCTAACAGCTGGGCAAAATTCATACCTGCGTTTCCGTCCTTTCCGTAGGAATTGACGTTTTGACCAAGCAAGGTAATTTCTTTATACCCTTCGTTTACCAGCTTTTGCACTTCCGCAATAATGTTTTCCGCCTTTCTTGAACGCTCCCGACCGCGCACGTACGGTACGATACAGTACGAACAAAAATTGTCGCAACCGTAGGTAATATTTACCCAAGCGTTGGGATAGCTCGTTCTGTACGGCTCAATCGTTTCCACGATTTCGCCTGCGGTTTCGCGAATTTCCACTACCTTTTTCTTTTGTTCCTTTTTACGCTTGATAAGCTCCGCTAAGTTCTCAAAATTGAGCGCGCCGAACATAATATCGATAAAGGGAAATTTCTTTTTCAATATTTCCGTTTTACCCTTTTCCTGTGTCATACACCCCCCGACCGCAATAAGCAAATTCGGGTTTTGTTTCTTCATTTTTTTGAGCGCGCCGATATTACCGAACGCGTGATTTTCGGCGTTTTCGCGGATACAGCAGGTATTAAAAAGAATAATATCTGCGTTTTCGATTGTTTTCGTTTCTTCGTAACCCAGCCCGCGCAAAATGCCCGCGATTTTTTCCGATTCGTGGACGTTCATTGACAGCCGTAGGTTACGATATGGTATTTTTCCGACATAACTTGTTTTACCGTATAAAATGATTTTTTTTATTATACTCTTTTTTTTCATTTTGAGCAACTCTTTAAGGGGTTTTATCCGTGAATTGGCTCATAAAAACCTAAAAAAAGACGAATACTGAGAAAATGAAAGTTTTGCGTAAAATCCTTTTTATCACCTTTCTTTCGTTTAGCGTTCTTATTTTGAGCGGGTTAGGCTATTATTTTGCCGTAACCAAGGACACGAAGCTACAACCGCAAAAGCTCCTTTTAGACGAGAAAAATATCGTCATTTACGACGAAAACGGAGAAATTGCAAGCGTGGCTACGGGCATTAAGCAAACCGTTCCGCTCAGTGAAATTCCGCAAAAAACAAGGCAAGCGTTTATTGATACGGAAGACAAGCGGTTTTTTACGCACAACGGGTTTGATTTTCGGCGTATCGTGAAAGCAACCTTAACCAACTTAAAAGCAGGCTCGTTTAAGCAGGGCGCGTCTACCATTTCCCAACAGCTTATCAAAAATACGCATTTAAGCCAAGAAAAAACGGTAAAACGAAAACTGAAAGAATGGAAATTAACGCGCGAGCTGGAACGGAATTATTCCAAAGAAGAAATTTTGGAAAAGTATTTGAATATCATTTATTTCGGTCATAACTGCTTTGGTATTAACTCTGCATCCGAATTTTATTTCGGTAAAAAACCAAACGAGCTCACTCTTGCCGATTCCGCGATTTTAGCAGGGCTCGTCAAGTCCCCCAACAACTATTCCCCTTTCAAAAACCCCGAAAATTGTCAAAAGCGAAAGGAACGGGTGTTAAAAGGCATGCTTACAAGCGGTAGTATTACGGAAAACGAATTACAAACGGCATTGGCCGTTGCCCTGCCTCAAACGCCGAGCGTCAATACCAAGGAAATCGGTTACGCCCATTTTGTATTCGACGAGCTGAGCGCGATTGCCGAAAGGTATGATTTTACCGTCGGCGGTAAAATTGAAATTTACACTTATTTAGACGAACCGTTGCAAAAAAGGCTGATACAAACGGCGGAAAATTATAAGGAAACGGATATGACGGCGAGCGTGATTTCCAACGAAACGCACGGTATTTCCGCTTGTATTTCAACCGTCGGCGACGTCAAACGCACGCCTGCGTCCCTATTAAAACCGTTACTCGTATACGCGCCGTCTATCGAAGAAAATCTTTTATCCCCCGCAACGCCTATTTTGGACGAGAAAATCAATTACGGCGGATATTCCCCCGAGAACTACGACGGGCAATTTCACGGTTATTTAAGCGCGAGAGAATGTCTTGCAAAAAGCTTGAATATTCCTGCCGTTCGCATCTTAGAAACGCTGGGCGTACAAAAGGGTGCGGAATATCTAACTAAGCTTGGACTGCCCGTTGAAGAGCAGGATTTATCCCTTGCTTTGGCGCTTGGCGGTATGCAAAACGGATATACTTTGCCTAAGCTTTTAAGCGCGTATTCCGTTTTACAAAACGGCGGTCAATTTTACGAAAGCGGTTTTATCCGCTCCGTCAAAATCGACGGCAACGAAGTGTATAATCGCACCGTTACGCCCACTAAGGTATTTTCGGAAGACACCGCCTATTTAACGACGGATATGCTCAAAACCGCCGTGCAATCGGGTACGGCGAAAAAATTACGCACTCTGCCCTTTCCCGTAGCTTGTAAAACGGGTACGGCAGGCACGGATAAGGGCAATACGGACGCCTACGCCCTTTCGTACACCACGCGCAATCTCGTCGGGGTATGGTTTGGAAACGCCGATAATTCGTATATAGATTACACGGGCGGTGGCGCGCCTTGCAATTTCTTATTTCAAATTCACGAATATCTAAACGCCGTTTATACTTCTAAAGGGGAAACCATTCAAGACTTTTCAAAACCGCCTACCGTTACGGCAGTCGAGTTGGATAAAACGAGCTATTATGACACGCATACTATGTGTTTGGCGGACGAAAAATCCCCTATGGAATACCGCATTTCAGAGCTGTTTAGAAGTTGCGCTATCCCTACGCAAAAATGCGAAATTTTTAGCAATCCTACCATTATTTCGCCCGTTTTGCGCTATGATAACGAAAATGTTATTATCACTTTTGACGATAAGTCGCCACGGTTTTATTCGTATAAAATCGACCGCTATGATTATGCGACGCATAGCACTGTTTATGAAGGCGGTTATACCAAAGAGTTTATCGACGAGCACGTGAAAAACGGAAAAAATTACGTGTATACCGTTACACCGATTTATCAAGGCACGCTCGGTGCACCGATTATATTGCCTACCGTTACCACCAAAGACGCACCACCGACAAATCTTAGTGATTTAGAAATCATACAAAAGAATTGGTGGGATTATTAAAATAAGCTCTCGCCGTTTTGCGAGAGCTTATGATTTTTTATAGTTAGAGTTTGATTTTTTCTATGGTCGTGAACGCCTCGGCGATTAAGCCTTCCACGTCCAGCTTGCTTTCTTCGCGTAAAATTTCACTAAGCTTGGGACGAATGGCAGGATAATCGGGCAAAAATACCGTACAGCAATCTTCAAAAGGCAATATGGATATTTCATACGCCCCCATTTTTACCGAACGCTTGATTATTTCTTCCTTATCAAAACCGACGAGCGGTCGAAGTACGGGTAATTTTTCTATAACCGAGTTAGACGAAGTCATACCTTCAATCGTTTGGCTGGCTACCTGACCTAAGCTTTCGCCCGTGATTAAGCATTGTGCGCCGATACGCTCCGCGTGGCGTTCGGCGATACGGAACATAAACCGACGAAGTAAGGTTATCATAAGCTCAGGCTTGCATTTTTCGTGAATCGCCTCTTGAATATGCGTAACGCTGATATTATATAAATTCGTACCGCATGCGTATTCGGAAAGAACGGTTGCAAGCTGTACTACCTTTTCCTTGGCTTGCGCGTTGGTATACGGATAGCTATGGAAATGCAAACACTCGACGTTCATACCCCGCTTTGCCATCATGTGCCCTGCCACGGGACTATCAATCCCCCCTGAAATGAGCAAAAGACCTTTTCCCGCCGTGCCCACGGGCATACCGTTTGCCCCTTCGATAAACTCGCTAAATACGAGCGCAACGCCGTTTTCACGAATATCCACGCGAACGGTAAAAGACGGTTCGTGCACGTCTACGGAAAGCTTGCCTTTGGAATAAGCGAGAATTCTTCCGCCCAGCTCTTTACTGATTTCAATGGAATTTAAGGGATATTTTTTATCGCCACGGTGAGATTCCACCTTAAAAGTACCGCTATCGCGAATTAAAAGCTTGGACGCCTCGAACAAGGAATCCATATCCGACGCCGTTTCCAAAGCAATGCTTAAAGTATGCACGCCGAATACCTTTTGTAATTTTTCAATAATTTCGTCTATTTGCGCTCCGTCAAAATCGCGCACGAAATACCGACCGCTTTGTTTGATAAACTGATAGGTATACCCCTTTAACGCGCGGTGCACGTTCGTTTCCAGCGCACGCTCGAAAAAGCCCCTGTTTTTACCTTTTAAGAATATTTCCGAATACCGAATAATAATTACTTTTTCCATAGTATACTCCGTTAACCCATTCGCCCTTTCAAATCACGGCCGATTTCATTCATAATAGCGATTGCGTCCGTAATTTCCTGCTCCGTCGTTTCAGGTGAAAAGCTCAAACGAACCGTTCCGTCTGCTATTTTTTCGTCGTAACCGCAAGCAAGCGCCACTTTATTATATCGGGTTTTGCTATTCGACGAGCACGCCGAGCCCGTGCCGATAAGAAGTCCTTTATCGTGCGCCATATGCAGTAAAATCTCACCGCGCAGTCCGCGCGCGGAAACCATTAAAATGTACGGCGTTCCGTCCGTAGGCGAAAGTCTTGTATATATTTCCGAATCCAAACCGTTTGCAAGCCGTTCTCTTTCCGCCGTTAAACGGTCAAAATCGCCTATAAGCGTTTCAAATTTCTTTTCCGACGCATAGGCAAACTGTTTAATCCCGAATACGTTTTCCGTACCGCTACGCTTACCCGTTTCCTGTCCACCGCCGAAGATAAACGCGGGTAAATTCAAGGATTTACGCTTAATCAGCGCGCCTACCCCTTTCAAACCACCGATTTTATGTGCGCTGAGCGAATATAAATCAATATCTTTGCTCAACCGATAGGGTATTTTTCCATACGCTTGCACGCCGTCCGAATGAAAAATCACGCGCGGATTTTTTTGTTTTACCCGTTTGGCAATCTCGTTAATATCGTTGATAGCGCCCATTTCGTTGTTCACGTGCATAACGGAAACAAAACTCGTTTTATTATCTACGAGCGCGAGTAATTTTTCCACGTCCACTTTGCCGTCCTTTTGTAAGGGCGCAATCCGACTTTCAATCACTCCGCGGTTTTTCAGCTCGGTAAACGGTACAAGCACAGCGGAATGTTCGCCTGCCGTCGTTACTGCGTTACCACGCTTTGCAAAAGAAAAAATCGCGTGGTTGTCCGATTCCGTACCACAAGAAGTGAAAATCAGCTCAAACGCGTTTTCATCCGCTACCTTGGAAAGCAAAGCGGAGCGCGCTTTTTTAAGCTCGCTCTGCAACGCAAACCCTTCTTCGTACAACGCCGACGGGTTATAAAATTGTTCCGTAACGAATTTGCTTGCCTTATCTAAAGCCCAAGCGCAAGGCTTGGTCGTTGCGGCGTTGTCCATATAAATCATTTTATCTTTGTTTTCTCTCCTGCATGACGTAATCGCTTTCCAAAACACCGCGCTTTGCAAATTTCATAATATTCATCAGCATCAATTCGCGACATTCCAAAACGTACAGCTTTTTACCGTTATCATTCGCTAAAACGTACATAAAGAATTTTCCGTCCGACGGTATTTCGTTCGGCGTGCATACGACTTGCTTCACCGTAGGGTCAGCCTTAAAACGGTCGTACGAGCTGTTTTCGATATCGCCTACCTGTATCATATCTTCACAGTCAATGCGCGCAACGAGCTTTCTTTTATTGATATTGAAAACCTTGGAAATTCTAAGCTCGCCCGATACGAAACAATAATCGTAGCTGACGTTATAACGGCGCTTTAATTTATGAAATAGAAACCAGCAAGCAAGGAAAAACGCACCTTGCATACCGAACACTACCATAAAATCCACCGCGGGAATATACATAATAAAGGACACGAGCGTGATAACCGCGAGAATAAGGAATATATAAGAAACGATATTAAACAGTTTATACCGCTTGCTTTCCTTTTTCGCGTACACGTTTACCGCGCTTTCTTCATAAAAAGCATCCATCTTTTCCGCTCCTTTTCGTTACTTAAATTTCTAACGTACCTTCATAAACGGTCTTAACGCTACCCATCAATTCCACGTCGCCGTTTTCGTGATAGTTTACCGTCAAATCGCCACCGCGAAGCTTTACGGTAACGTTCGTTTCCTTGTCGCAATATCCGTTCAAAACGGACGCAACGACCGCCGCGCAAGCACCCGTACCACAAGCCCACGTTTCTCCGCTACCGCGTTCCCAAACGCGCATTTTTATCGTTACTTTGTTGACGATACGGATAAATTCCGTGTTAATGCCTTCGGGGAAATATTCGCAGTTTTCAAGCTCCGTACCGATTTTTTCTACGTTTTCCGCGTCTACCTTTTCGCTGAATATGACGGCGTGGGGATTACCGACGTTGACAAGCGTTACCGCATATTCCTTACCGTTTACCTGAATCGGTTTATTGACAATTTTTTCTTCCTTAAACGTGCAGGGAATATTTTCGCCGGCAAGCTCCGCCTTGCCAAGGTTTACGCTCGCGGAATTGACTGCTCCGCCAAACGAGTATACTTTTACGTCGCATACCCCTTTCACCGTTTCAATCTTCATATCGTTTTTGCGCACGATACCCTTTTCGTACAGATATTTACCGATACAACGAATGGCGTTACCGCCTTGGGGCGCTTCCGAACCGTCCTTATTGAATACACGCATTTTCGCATCCGCTACTTCCGAGTTTTCAATAAGCGCAATTCCGTCGCCACCGATACCGTAATGCGGGAGTAAGTAATTGACTGCAATCGATTCGGGACAGGTTATCTTCCCGTCGCGGTTATCGAACACGATATAATCGTTACCGCAGGATTGCATTTTGGTAAAGTTCAACTTCAATTTTTCACTTCTGAGCGCGTTGATATCCACGAGCTCGGTGTTGTCTTCGGTAAACCGACTTGCGATAATATCCGCAAGCGCGTTTGCCGTATCCAGCGCGGTCAATACCGTTATACCCAACAAAATCGCGTGGTGATGTAAGCGAATGAAATCGTTAATGGATTCCATATCCGTCTTACCCGTGTAAACGATATAGTCGATTTTTCCTTCGTCCATCAGCTTAATTACCGTGTCCGTCGCGGAAAGTCTTTCTACCACGCTACAATCAATACCAAGGTCGTTAATTACCTTTGCCGTACCCTTCGTCGCATACATGGTGCAACCCAAATCGCCGAATTTTTTCGCTATGGTGAGAAGGTCAAGCTTATCGTTGTCGTTGACCGTCATATATACGCCGACAGGACGACGCTCGGACGGATGACACATCTTAAAGCCTGCGGATACGAGTCCTTTGAACATAGCCTCTTCTATCGTTTTACCGATACCGAGTACTTCGCCCGTGGACTTCATTTGCGGTCCGAGCTGAGAGTTGACGTCGTTTAATTTTTCAAAGCTGAATACGGGTACTTTTACCGCAACGTACGGGGACGACGGGTATAAGCCCGTGCCAAAGCCAAGCTTTTTAAGCTTGGCACCCGTAATAATCTTGGTTGCAAGCTCTACCATAGGTACGCCCGTTACCTTGGAAATATACGGTACGGTACGCGACGCACGGGGGTTTACTTCGATTACGTACAGCTGACCGCGGTAAATCAAATATTGAATATTGATAAGACCTTTCGTCTTTAATTCGAGCGCCAACTGCGTGGAAACTTCGATAATCTTTTCGAGCATTGTATCGTCTAAATTATAAGGCGGATACACGGCAATCGAGTCGCCAGAGTGAATACCCGTACGCTCGATATGTTGCATAATACCAGGTATAAGCACGTCTTTTCCGTCGGAAATAGCGTCTACTTCCAGCTCCGTGCCCATCAGGTATTTATCGCAAAGCACGGGGTTTTCAATACCCTGCGCTAAGATAACGTCCATATAACGGCATACGTCTTCCTGCGTAAAGGCGATGGTCATATTTTGACCGCCGATTACGTACGAAGGACGAAGAAGAACGGGATATTCCAGCTTTTCCGCCGCCTGCAACGCTTCTCCCTTGGTCATAACCGTCAATGCTTTGGGACGGGGAATGGAATATTTATCAAGGAGCGCCTCAAAACGCTCTCTGTCTTCCGCTCTATCTACGCTGTCCGCACTCGTACCCAAAATACGGATACCGTGCGTATCGAAATACGCGCAAAGATTGATAGCCGTTTGACCGCCGAACGTGATAATGACGCCGTAAGGCTTTTCAATATCCAAAACGTGTTGCACGTCTTCGGGCGTGAGCGGTTCAAAATACAATCTATCCGCCGTGTCAAAGTCGGTGGATACCGTTTCGGGGTTGTTATTGATAATCGCTACTTCATACCCAAGCTCTTTGAGTGTCCATACGCAATGCACGGACGAATAGTCGAACTCGATACCTTGACCGATACGGATAGGTCCTGAACCGATAACGACGATACGCTTTTTATTGCTCTTTGCAATAAACGGTTTTGCCTCGTCGTGTGCGTTATCGTCGAAGGTCGAATAGAAATACGGTGTTTTTGCAGGGAATTCCGCGGCGCAGGTATCTACCATTTTATACGCCACTTTTTTGCGATACGGGATTTTTTGACCGCTCAATGCGGAAATATCTTTATCCAAATATCCCAAACGTTTCCCTTCTTCGTACAAGGCACGAGTAAGCTTTTCACTTGCTAATCTTTCTTCGTAAGCAATTAAATTTTTGAATTTATTCAAGAACCAACGGTCAATTTTGGTAACGTTGAACACTTCGTCTACCGAAACGCCCTTTTTGAGCGCGGAATATACCACGAAAATGCGTTCGTCCGTTTGCTCGGATAATTTCGCGTACAGCTCTTCTTTGGTGCTGTTTACGAATTTTTTATAATTCATTGTGCTCGTGGAAATTTCCGCACCGCGAACGGCTTTCATAATCGCCATTTCAAACGACGTACCAATCGACATGACTTCGCCCGTCGCTTTCATTCTCGTACCAAGCTCACGCTTAGCGTATAAGAATTTATCAAACGGCCATTTGGGCATTTTTACGACGAGATAGTCAATCGTCGGTTCAAAGCATGCGTAGGTATTACCCGTAACGTCGTTGACGATTTCGTCCAGCGTATACCCGAGCGCAATTTTCGACGTAACCTTAGCAATCGGGAAACCGGTTGCTTTGGACGCAAGCGCGGAAGAACGGCTAACGCGGGGGTTTACTTCGATAACCGAATATTCGTAAGAATTGGGATTTAAAGCAAATTGTACGTTACAACCACCTTCAATGCCAAGCTCCGTAATAATCGCAAGCGCGGACGTGCGGAGCATATTGTATTCTCTCGTCGACAAAGTTACGGCAGGCGCAACGACGATAGAGTCGCCCGTGTGAATACCGACGGGGTCTACGTTTTCCATAGAACATACGGTTAACACGTTACCCTTTGCGTCGCGGAGCACTTCAAACTCAATTTCTTTCCAGCCTGCGATATATTTTTCAATCAATACCTGCGTAATCGGGGACAGCATTAAACCGTTATGCGAGATTAAACGGAGTTCTTCTTCCGTATACGCTACGCCACCGCCTGCACCGCCAAGCGTATAAGCAGGACGGATAATGACGGGATAACCCAAACGGTTTGCTATCTCCACGCACTCTTCTACCGTGTACGCGATATCGGACGGTACGCAAGGTTGATTGATTTTTTCCATGGTTTCTTTGAAAAGCTCTCTATCTTCCGAACGGTCGATTGCGTCCAGTTTCGTACCGATAAGCTTTACGCCGTGCTTTTCCAAAAATCCCGATTTTGCAAGCTTACAGCCCATGGTAAGACCCGTTTGTCCACCGAGCGACGCAAGCAAGCTATCCGGTTTTTCTTTGATAATAATACGCTTTAAGGATTCTTCCGTAAGCGGTTCGAGATAAATTTCGTCGGCAAGCGCCTTATCCGTCATAATCGTTGCGGGGTTAGAATTACAAAGAACGACGTTAATCCCTTCGCTCTTCATAACGCGACAAGCTTGCGCGCCTGCATAGTCGAATTCCGCGGCTTGTCCGATAACGATAGGACCTGAACCGATAACCAAAACTTTCTTAATATCACTTCTCTTAGGCATTTTCTTTCTCCTTTTCCATCAAAGCAAGGAATTTCTTATATAAGGGATTTTCTACGTTTCCTAAATCGCAAGCCTCGGGCACAAACTGCAAAGTAAACGCTTTAAGCTCGGGATAATCAATCCCTTCGCAAGAACCGTCGTTGACGTTTACGAATTGAATATCGCCCGTTTTTACACTCTCTTTTACCACGTCATAGCCGTGGTTTTGAGAAGAAATATATACGCGACCGCACTTTAAGCATTTGACCGGCTGATTTCCGCCCCTATGCCCGTATTTTTGTTTCGCCGTTTTCGCGCCGAGCGCAAGCGCAACGAATGCGTGTCCGTAGTCTAATCCAAGTAAGGGCTTTTTGCCGAGTACTTTTTTCACTTCTTCAATGGTTGCCGTATTTTCCGCAGGATTCCCCGCACCGCCTGCAAGCACGATACCGTCCGCGTTTACGGCAAGCACTTCTTCCGCCGTCGCGGTAGCAGGCAACGAAACCACGCGCATACCCTTTTCCGTTAAATGGTTTATCGTAGAGTTTTTTGCGCCGAAATTCCAAAGCGCAACGGTAAATTTCGCGTTATCGTCGCCGTATACCGTTTGCGTTTTGGGCGAAACCGTTTGCACGCCGTCCTTAACGGAATAGGCGGAAAGCGCTTTAATTTCTTCTTCGGAAAGGGGTTTAGAGCTTATTCTCGCGTTCATAGCGCCCTTTTCTCTCAAAATCTTCGTAAGCTCGCGCGTATCTACGCCGTAAACACCGATAACGCCTTGTTCTTTTAAGTAAGCTTCCAGCGTTCCTTCACTACGGAAGTTGGACGGCTCGTCGCAAATTTCACGCACGATATACGCCGAAACCCAAGCCTTATCGCTTTCCACGTCCTTACGGATTGCACCGTAATTTCCGATTAAAGGGAACGTTTGCACGACGATTTGACCGTAATTTGCAGGGTCGGTAAGCGTTTCCATATATCCTACCATACCCGTTGAGAACACGAGCTCACCCGTGATATCGCCCGTCGCACCAAAGCGCACGCCTTGGAAAGACGTTCCGTTTTGCAAAGTTAAATACACTTTTTTCTTCATATATAGCACCTTCTATCTTCGTTATCGTATGTTATTACCGTTTTTCTTTGGCATTGAATGATTTTTCCTAAAAAAAAGACTGATTTTGAAAAATCAGTCCCCTGCGGTTAAAGATAAAAACGATTGAAAATAGGAAAGACGGGGACTGTTCGTTAAGCCCTCTACCATCGTGGCAATCGCCACCGCTTTTTCCATTTTCAAACCGCTCGTTCTATTCATCATTTATGCAACCTGCCAAATTTTTTCTATTATAGCACAACCGTTTTCCTTTGTCAACCTTTCCGCGCCCCTTTTAATAAAAATTAAAAAACTTTTTATAAATTATTCCCGATTGCCGTAGCTTGATAATTCCCGTCGTTTAACTTTATAAGAATTTCCACTTCCCGCTCGTCAAGTGTTTTTTCTAATTCTTCCTGCATCATCTTCAACGCTCTCCCGTCTTCATAGAGAACGCGTTTGCCTTTTTTCGTCGCCACCGCAATTTCTACTTTGGATAAATCCGTCTGCTCTTCCACCGTGCGCAGTAGCGAAAGCACGTCTTCTACGTCAAGGCTGTTTTGCGTGATTTTTCGACGAATACCACTCGATTTGATTACTTCCTTAGCAAGCGTTTTGCTAACGCGCGGGGATTTTGCGCCTTGTAATTTACATACGAGTAGCTTTGCGTTCGGCTCGTCTTGCGCAATCAAACGGCAAACCTGCGCGAGCGTTTCCTTTAACGCATATAAAAATTTATTGTATTCGCTGTCCGCGCGGTCAATGATATAATTGCCAGCCAAACCGCTTGCCATAATACAAGCGCAATCGTTCGGCGACGAAATACCGTCGCAAATAAGCATATTTAAGGTATCGTTTACCGCCGTTTGTAACGCTTTTGTCAGCATCTTAGGCGAAATATTCACGTCCGTCGTTATAAAACAAAGGGTCGTCGCCATATTTGGACAAACGCGCGCGTTCCCTTTACAAGCCACGCCGATTTTACAGGGTATATCCCCTATATAAAAGGAATACGCGAACTGCTTGGGCGCAGTATCCGTCGTCATAATCGCACGCGCAAACGCCAAACTACTTTCATTCGTAGCCTGCAATTTCTCCACTAAGCTTGGAATATTTTCCAAAACGGGCGTTTCGGAAAAAGGCACGCTCAATTTACCCGTCGACGCGATAACGACTTCTTCCTCCAAAATCCGCGCGTATTTCCCTACGCTTTGGCAAATTACGCGCGCCGACCTTTCCGCATTTTCCCCAAACGCGTTTGCTATACCGCTATTAACCACCACCGCGCGCGCAGACCCTAATTGTATATGCTTTTTAGACAGCAACGTGGGTGCGCCGTAACCTTTGCTTGCAAACACGCAAGCCGTTGGATACCGCTGAGCGCCTAAAATCAAACCCAAGTTTTCTCTTGTTTCACGGGAAACATTATCCGTTTTTCGTTCTATATTCGCATACACGCCCGACGCGCGAAAACCGCTTGGAGCGCATACACCGCCTTGTATTTTCGTAAGCGTTCTATCTACGCCGTTTTTTCTCACCGTTTACTCCTGTTTATCAAATTCGATTTGCGACTGTACGACGACTTCGCCCTGTTCGTTAAAACCGTGCGCAAGATAACTTTCTTCCGCTTGCTTTTTCAAGTAAAAACGCAAAGTTTCTCTTTCCTTACATTGTTTAATATAAGAAATAGAAAACGCTTTTAATTTACGGTTTGCAAGCTCAGCTACGGTAAAGCAATTAAAGCAATAATCGGCGTAGCGCGTGTTATTGACGTGCATATTGTGGTCGTACTCTGAATTTGCAATCGTGATACAAAAACGGAGTTCCCCTTCTTTCGGCTCAAAAGCGGGAATTTTCCATTGCACGCCGTCAAGCACCTTTGCCGTATTGTAGGTGGAATAATCTTGATTATCAATCACTTTGGACTGCGCAAGCTTGCCCGTTTGCATATCCACCAAACACCAACGCGACGACGCGTTTATCAACGGTTCGCCCGTTTGGGATAGAAATTGATACTCCCTACCGAATACGACGTAGGTAGGCGGTAACGGCCACGTTTTTACGGCTACTTTTTCGCTCAATCGGACGGGGCGTAAAAACTCACAACGGATATTCGTAACCATAAAGGCATAGCCTTTGGGTTTAATATACGAATACCCAAACCCAAGCTCGTCCGCGCTCGAACAAGCCACTTCTTCCATCAACGAAAGCGCGACGGACGGTTTTAACTCGTCCTTAAAATCCACGTCGCAATATTTAATTGAAAAATTTTGAATATGTTCATACGGTTTCATAACAATATAATTATAATCGTTGCATGTGAAAAAGTCAACGGCGCAAAGTGAAAATTTAGAAAAAACCGTGCGAATTTTGCCATTTTTGCCCTTTTTTCAAGTTATTTCATTGACAAACACCACTATTTGTGATATAATACTTTATGTAAAGTAGTCTATTAGACAAAATAAAAAATTTTCAGGAGTATACTATGGATACGATGGAAGTCGAAAACGCTTTGACGGGCGGAGAAGAACAAAACTTTGATATCAGTTCCGACCTTATCCGCGGTCATATAAATACCATCATTTTACGCAGTTTATACGACGGCGATAAATACGGTTACGACATCATCAATGAAATTGAAAAAAAGAGCGGTGGCTTATACACCATTAAGCAACCTACCCTTTACAGTGCGTTAAAGCGGTTGGAATCGCTCAAATACGTGCAATCGTATTACGGAGAGTTCTCCAACGGCGGTAGAAGAAAGTATTTTTCGTTAACGGACGCAGGAAAATCGGTTACTGAAAAAAATCTTTCCGAATGGGAATATTCCCGTACGATTATCGACAGTTTAATTTCCGACGGCAACGCACATTACGACTTTTCCTTTATCACCGATAAACAAAAGGAATTGACGGAATTAAAGCGCGCCCTTTCCGCAAGAGAACAAGCCTTAGAGGAAGAAAAAACGGCGCTTAGCGCGCTTAAAAACGAGCTCCAAAGAGAACGGGCTCTTCTTTCCACGCAAACCTCTACGCTCGCCGAGCAAAAGACGGACGTTAAGGAATTAAGGGATAAGGTAGAATTACAAACGCGGGAGCTGGAAGAAAAGCAAAACGCGCTTAGCGAAAAAGAAGCGGTAATTACCGCTAAGGAATACGAGCTTGCACAAAAGGAAATCGAAATTCAAGAAAGCAAGGCTCTGGTGGACAGTCAAAACGAAGAAATTCGCACCTTAAAACGCTTATTAGAAGAACAAAAGCAACAATTTGAAAACGCGACGGCACAAGCAAACAGCGAAGAATTAGAACAGGCGAAAACAGAAATTGCAAGTCTTAAAACGGAGCTTGATGAAAAACAAGCCTTAATTTCTACACTCAATACCGCCGTTGCCACGCAAGAAGAAACGATTACAATGCTCAAAAGCGATTATGAAAATAAATCTACGGAATTTTATAACCGCGGTTTAGAGCTTCGGGCGCAACAAGCGCAAATCGACGCGCAAAAGGATAAAATCGAAATGGAAAAACAAGCTTTGCAACAACGCGAGCTTGCTTTAACCGAGCGTGAAACGGAATTATCCACGCAAGCGGAAATCAAAAGCTCCACCGCTATCGCCGAATTAGACGCTCAGCGCGAAGAATTGAAAAATCAGTTGGAGCTTTTGGAGGTAGAACGCACCACCCTGCGTGGTGAACACGACGCTTTAGAAGAAGAAAAGGCAAATTTACAATCCAGTCGTGAAGAATTGCACGCTTTGCAGGAAAGTTTACAAGCGGAGCGATTAGAAATAGACAAAAAGACTTATGAAATTGCGCAACGGGAATACGCCGTGGAGCAACAACGCGAAGCCCTTGCTATTCGGCAAGAACAAAAGGACGAATTGCAATCGCGCGAGGCGGAGCTTAGCCGTGAAAATTCTAAGCTCCAAGAAGAGCTGGATACTTTACAACAACAGCAAAAGGAATTGTCCGCAAGACAAGCAATTTACAATCAACAGCAGTTGGATTTTATCACGCGCAAAAACGCTCTTTCGGCGCAACAATTCGATTTTGCGGATAAACTGAGCGCTTATAATTTACAAGTAAAGGTTTTCAATGAAAATCTTGAAAAAATGCAGGAAGAAAAGGCGCAACTGGAACAAAAGACGAAAGATTTTGACGCGTTAAAATCGGCGTTTGAAGAAGAAAAAACGGCATTCAACCGTTCCAAAGAAGAGGCGGAACGGGTACTGCAAGAAATGCAACAAAAAGCGACGGAAGATACGGCGTTTTTACAAAGACAGGCACGCGAACTGCAAGAACGGGAAATGGATTTGGCATCTCGCGAAAATGCACTCCAAAGCGCAATGCAAAATTTCCGTACCCGTCAATACGCAAACGCTTATCAAAGCAACGACTTTGCTTATACGCAATATCCCCCTGCGCAACCTGCGCAAACGGCGTACAACCGTACGGAATTTAACTATGGCGATTTACAAGAACGCGCTCAAAACGAAGGTATTCGCTTGCACACGGCAGGCGGTATGAAATCCGTAACGGAACAACAATCCCCTGCTATTTCACAAACCACGCCAAGCGGTTGCTTTAATATGGGCTTAACCCTTTTCAAATCGGCGTTTATCGTCTTTTGTATCGTTGCGTTTGAAAGCCTTATCGTATTCTTTACACGCGGTTATCTCGGCGTTTCCGCCGTATATCCCGTCCTTGGCTTTGCGGTCGGATTTATACAGTTTATCGTTTGTGCGATTTTATACGCTACGGGTTACCGTCCGCGCGCAAGGCGTAAAAAACACCCGTCCTATATCGTAACGGCGTCTATTTTATTCGTAATCAGCGTGATTATCGTTTCTATGATAGCGGTATATTTCAAAGCGCAACTGGGGATACCGTCGCAACTTTTAAGCTATATCGTAATCCCCGTGATTTATTTAATGAATATTTTATTCTTCGTTACTTTCTTCTATCTCTTCTCCGCGCGAACGAAGAATGATAAATAAAAAAGTTTTCACCGCTTGGATACAACCAAGCGGTGATCTTTCTTTGCATAAAATTCCTTATTCTCTTAAAAAACAATTGACTATCCGTCGTTTATTTGCTATAATAACAAAGTAATCATTCGTGAATCGTTTGGAGGCGTAGCTCAGCCCTTTGGAGCACAATTTGAACGGATATAGGTCGGAGTTCGCGTGAGCCGTGCGAAACTTTGGCGCAAGCCAAAACGCTCTCGCGTCCACCAAGCGAGAAATATGGAGGCGTAGCTCAGTTGGTTAGAGGGGAGAAGAGGTTATGAAACAGAGGCTGCATGGAACGTTATCGCAGAGGAGATAAACGATTAAGAGAAGTTAGCAACTTCCCTGGAAAGTTTGAGGGGGTG
>JAFXHR010000003.1 GCA_017536305.1 Clostridia bacterium
ATAGCCAGACCTATTCCGCGCACACCACCCGTTACTAAAACCGTTTTCATTGCATACCTGCCTATGCCTTTTTCATTATTTCCACAATTTCCGTTGCAATTTGCTCGGGCGTCTTTCCGTCCACGTCCACGATATAATCGGCGACGTGCTCGTATACGGGCATACGCTCTTTCATTAGACGCGCCAAACGGTCGCGAATACTTTCGGTAGACGTTTGCAATAACGGTCTTGTGCCGTCCACCTTCAAACGCTTAGCAAGCGTTTCCAGCGACGCGCGCAAAAATACGATTTTACCGTTTTTTTGTAAAACGGCGTTGTTTTCGTTTTTGAGCACCAGCCCACCGCCCGTGGAAATAACCAGCTCGTCTTTTTGGGCAAGCTCTCTCACGATTTCCGTTTCCAGTTTTCTGAAATGCGCTTCCCCGTAATACTCGAAAATATCCGAAATTTTACCGTACTTATCGACGATTACACCGTCCGTATCGTACCATCTACGCCCCGTGAGCTCGGCAATTTTGATACCGATTGTCGTTTTGCCTGCGCCCATCATTCCGCATAAAACGATATTCATTCTTTCACCTCAACGATTTTTCAACGCTTCGATTGCACCGATATAGCTCCCAACCCCAAAACCGCAAATAACGCCTTTGCAAACTTCGGACAGTACGCTGGTGTTTCGGAACTGCTCGCGCGCGTGCACGTTAGAAATATGCACTTCGGCTACGGGAATATTGATACTTGCAATCGCGTCGCGAATGGCGTAGCTGTAATGCGTGAACGCGCCTGCGTTTAAGATAATCGCGTCGCAAGTTTTTTCCAAGAACGCTTGGTGCAATTTATTGACGATTTCCCCTTCGATATTGCTTTGATAAAAATCTACCGTATCGCCGTTTTTTTCGCAATACTCGGCGATTTTTTTATTCAAATCGTCCAAGGTTTCCGTTCCGTAAACGCTTTGCTCGCGTTTACCCGTCAAATTCAAATTCACACCGTTGATAACCAAATATTTCATAATCTTCTCCTTTGCGGTCTATCCGTTGTTTCGTAAGTATTTTTGATAAAGCGTTTCCGCCTCTCCTTTGCTCGGCTCTCTATTTAAGTACAGACAATCCGCGCTATACGCTTGAAAAAAAAGCATAGACGCGCCGTTGAGCGTTTGTAAGCCCCGCGCTTTGGCGAGCCGTAAAAACTCCGATTGCGCAGGCGTATAAATCAAATCCACCGCCACGCTCGCGCCTGCAAATACGCCACTTTCTACAGGCGATTTTCCAACGCTGTCGTGCATACCCACGCCCGTACAATTTATAACGATATCGTAACCGCCCTTTTGCAAATCCTTGGCAGGCTCAACCCCCAACTGCTCGCAAGTTTCTTGTAGCTCCGCTTGGTTTCTTCGATACAGCCATACGCGCGCGCCTGCATTTTTCAGCGCCACCGCCGTACTTCTACCCGAACCGCCTGCACCCAGCACGAGCACCTTTTTTCCGTTCGTTTCAATATCCGAAAGCGCAAGCATTTGTAAAAACCCCACGCCGTCCGTGTTATATCCCTTTCTCGTATTGCAAACGACGGTATTGACCGAACCGCAAGACAGCGCGTCGCCCGTGATTTCGTCTAAGTATTCAAATATATCCCGTTTATAGGGTATGGTAATATTAAAACCGTCAAAATCGCCAAGGAGCGTACGCACGGCGCTGTCGAATTCGTTTGGCAAGACGGAAAAGCGTTGATATTCGCACGCCACGCCCCATTCGCCTAAAATAAATTTATGAATTTTTTCACTATCCGACTTGGACACGTCCTTGCCCACAAGCCCCAAGCGTAATTTTTTTTCGTTCATTGCGTACCTGCCTATGCCTACTTAGCTAATTTCTCGAAAAAGTCAGGGAAAGAAATGGCACAACATTCGGGATTTTTAATCGCTCCGCCCGTTTTAGACGCAATCAAGCCCACCGCGCCCGTCATGGCAATTCTATGGTCTAAATAGCTGTCTATATTACCGCCTGTAAGCGATTTTTTACCACGAATGATAAACCCGTCTTCCGTCGCCGTGCAATCACCGCCAAGGTTTTGAATAAGCTCCGTCGTCGTTTGTATTCTGTCGCTTTCTTTTACGCGCAATTCTTTTGCACCCGTAATTCGGCTCTCCCCGTCCGCAAACGCGCAAAGAAGGGCAATGAGCGGTAATTCGTCTATCATAGACGGAATATCCTCCGCCGTCAAGGAAATCGCGCGCATATTCGTCTTTTTCACGCGTATATCCGCCGTTTCTTCACCGCCCGATACCCGTTTATTCAAAAGCTCGTAGTGTACGCCTAATTTATCAAACGCGCGTAAAATACCCGTTCTCGTAGGGTTAATCCCTACGTTTTTACAAAGCGTTTCCCCTTTGAGCGCGCCAAGCGCCATAAAATAGGACGCCGACGAGATATCCGACGGTACGCAAAGGGACAAGCTTTTAAGCTCGCTCCTTTTTACCGTTACTTCATTGCCGTTGACTTTCATATTCGCCTGCATAGCTAAGAGCATACGCTCGGTATGGTCGCGCGATTTCACGGGCTCGGACACCGTCGTTTCCCCGTCCGCGGAAATACCGGCGAGTAGCACCGCGCTTTTGACCTGTGCCGAAGAAATGGCTAAGTCCACGCGCGCGCCTTGCAACTTCTTTGGAGCGACGAATACGGGCGCGTGCCCCTCCGTCGTGGCAACTTCCGCGCCGAGCAAGGAAAGTGGCTCGGCGACCCGTTTCATAGGTCTTGACGAAAGGGAGCTATCCCCGTATAATTTTGCCGTTATATTTTTACCTGCCACAAAGCCCGTCAAAAGTCGAATGGTCGTACCCGAGTTACCGCAATCCAGCTCTTTTGCGCTTTCAAATTTAGGCGTACCTTTAACGGCAATCGTCGTGCCGTCCACTTGAATATCCGCGCCGAGCGTCTTCATACAACGGCAGGTGGAAAGACAGTCCTCGCCCGTTAAAGCGTTGGTAATGACCGCCGTTCCGTCCGCTCCGCTATTGAGCATTACCGCGCGGTGGGTAATGGATTTATCCCCAGGGAGCTCGAACTCCCCGTCAAAATATTCTCTCGGTTTTATGATTTGCATACCCTACCACCTTTACGCACGATTTGCCCATTTCGTGAGCGAATTTTGATATTCGTCGAAGGGTAAATACAGCATTGTCCATTCGTTTTTGCATTTGGCTACCGCCATGGCAACCGTTTTTGCATCTTTATTTTTTTTATCCGATTTGGCAAGCTTGGCACATTCGCCAACCTTAGAAAAATCGGGCGTTGAAAGGGGCGCAAGCGCTAACGCTTTTTGGATAAGCGCTACGAGCTGTTCCCCGTATTCCTTTTCACAAACGCCCTGTTCGATGGCTATTTGCGTTTCAAACAGCATACCGTAGAGCACCCCTTCGCCGTGCGAAAAGCCGTAGGCTAATTCAATCGCGTGTCCCGTGGTATGCCCGACGTTCAAGGACTTGCGTTCTCCCGTTTCCTTTTCGTCGCGCTCCACAACGCGCGCTTTATGCGTGATGCAATCGCAAATAAGCTCCGTCAAAAACGCTAAATCCGTCCACTTGTCGGTATTTTTTTGCAAAAGCTCGAAAATATCACCGCTCAACGCGCCGTATTTTATCATTTCCCCAAGCCCGCATTTAATCTCGCGCTTAGGCAAGGTATTCAAAAACGTAGGGGCTACGAGCACTTCTTGCGGTTGATAAAACGCGCCGACGATATTTTTTACTTCGCCCAAATCCACCGCCGTTTTTCCACCCACGCTACTATCTACCTGCGCAAGTAAGGTCGTCGGGATTTGTACGCAGGATATACCGCGCATATACAACGCGGACGCTAAACCGCCGATATCTCCGATAACACCGCCACCTACGGCAAACAAACGGGAAGTGCGGAGTAGTCCGCTTGTAGACATTCGCTCTAAAATTGCTTGTAGCGATTGAAAATTTTTATTTTCTTCGCCTGCTGGCAATACGAATATTTCCGCGCCGTCAAAATATTTTTTGAAAAAATTCGGATATAACTTATAGACGTTGCTATCCGTTAAAACGAAATTTTTTTGAGTTGCCGTCAAGATAGGTAACCGCTTATCCAAAGCGTCGTCGCCTACGAATATATTCGCCGTTGCACTCGGCGCGCGTAAGGTAATTTCTTGCATACTCAGCTCCGTTAAGGCAAGCGGTTATACCGCTCCTGCATTTCCTGTAAGGTATCCCCGCCAAGACGCTCGGAAACGACGGTTGCAAGGACTTCCGCTACCACCGCCTCGGCGATAATTTCTAAGGCGAAAATCGCGCAAACGTCGCTACGCTCGGACGCGGCAGTTGCCGTTTCCCCCGTCGCCAAGTCCACCGTTTGCAAACCTTTCATCAAAGTAGGTATCGGTTTCATTGCCACTTTCAAAACGATTTCTTCGCCGTTGGACATACCACCCTCAATCCCGCCTGCGCGGTTGGTGCTACGGTAATACGAGCCCGACGCCGACTTAAATATCTCGTCGTGGACTTCCTTACCGCTCTTTTTTGCCACCGCAAAGCCGTCGCCCACTTCCACGCCCTTAATAGCCTGTATGCTCATCAAGCCCTGCGCAAGGCGGGAATCCAGCTTTTCCGCATACGTCATCATACTGCCAAATCCGCTCTTTAAGCCTTTCACGCGAATTTCCACGACACCGCCTGCGGTATCCCCTGCTTTTTTAAGCGCGGTTATCTTTTCTACGGCAAGCTTATCCGCACTTTCGTCAAGCATACCCACCATAGTGGTTTTTGCCTTTTTCAGCTCGTCAAACGCGTACACGCCCCTATCTTCCACACCGCAAACACATTGTACGTAACCGCCGATTTCAATGCCGAGCGCGGATAAATACTGCTTATACACCCCACCCGACGCTACGCGGATTGCCGTTTCTCGCGCCGACGCGCGCTCTAAAATATTCCGAGCGTCGCTTTGCGCAAATTTAATCACGCCCGTTAAATCAGCGTGCCCAGGGCGGACCTTGGTGAGTTTCTTTTTTTCCATCACCGCCAAATCACACGCCCCGTCCGACATACAATTTTCCCAGTTGGCGTAGTCCTTATTGTATATACACAAGGTTACGGGCGAACCGAGCGTTTCACCGTTACGAACACCCGTTAAAATTTCCGCTTTATCCTTTTCGATTTTTTGCCGTGCACCACGACCGAACCCACCTTGTCTAAGTGCAAGCTCGGCGTTGATTTTATCTAAGCTTATAGGCAAATGCGCAGGTAAGCCTTCTATAATCGCTACGAGCGCTTTACCATGCGATTCCCAGCCGTCGTTAGTTTCATACTTTTTCGCTCCTACTCATTACTGCTTTTGCGTGAAAAAACTATATTCTCCGTTTTGATAATCGACCGTTACGCGCATACCGTCTTGGATTTTACCAAGCAAAATTTCTTCCGAAAGTCTGTCTTCTATTCGGCGACGGACTACCCGTTTGAGCGGTCTTGCTCCGTACTGCGCGTCGTAGCCTTCGTCCACTAAGGCACTCAGTGCTTTTTCCGTTACGCTGAGCGTAATACCGCGCTGTTCTATCAAGCGTTTTCCCAGCGATTGTACGATTTTACTACCGATTTTTACGCAATCGCTTTGCGTTAATCTATGGAATACGATAATATCGTCCATTCTGTTCAAAAGCTCGGGACGGAATTTTTCTTTCAGCGCGCTCGTTACCTTTTCTTTCATTATATCGTACTGCTTTTCGCTCGCGCCCTGCGCTCCGCTCCTACCGTCGTCGCCAAAGCCGTACACGCCCGTGCGTTCGCTCGTCGTTTCCGACGCGCCGATATTCGACGTTAAAATAATCACCGCGTTCTTAAAGCTTGCCGTCTTACCCTTACTATCCGTCAAACGCCCGTCGTCTAAAATTTGCAAAAGCAAATTAAATACGTCGGGATGCGCCTTTTCAATCTCGTCGAATAAAATCACGGAATAGGGATTTGACCGTACCTTATCCGTCAGCTGTCCCGTTTGTAAATCGTCGTAGCCTGCGTACCCAGGGGGCGCGCCGATAATTTTGGATATGGACTGCTTTTCCATATATTCGCTCATATCCAAGCGTATCATTTGCTCTTCCGAGCCGAACAGCGCCTCCGCTAAGGCTTTGCAAAGGTCCGTTTTTCCCACACCCGTAGGACCGACGAAAATAAACGAGCCGATAGGACGGGTAGGGTCTTTCAAGCCAGCACGCGCCCTGCGAATGGCTTTTGCCACCGCGTTCACCGCTTCGTTTTGACCGATAATTCTACGGTGTAAATCTTCTTCCAAGCGCATCAGCTTTTCCCCTTCTTCCTGCGTGATTTTCGTAAGGGGAATACGCATTCTTGCGCTGATAATGCCCGCCACCTGTTCTCTGCCGATAGCCAGCCTACCGTCTGAAAGCACCTTGGGTGCTTGCGCCTGCTTTAACGCGCTTAATTTTTCTTGCGCCTTTCGTTTATTTTCAAAGGCTTGGGTGGCAAGCGCAAATTCGTTCCGCTTTTCACGGGTTAAACGCTCGTCTTCAAGCGCTTGTATCTCCCGTTCAAGCGCTTTTATTTCCGCTCCACCGTCTTCCAAAATACGCACGCGCGCCGCCGCCTCGTCGATTAAATCAATCGCTTTATCGGGTAAGAAACGGTCGGTAATATACCGCGTGGACAGCTTGACCGCCGTTTCGATTGCCTCGTCGGTAATGACGATACCGTGATGTTCTTCATACTTAAAGCGCAAGCCTTTTAATATGGCAATCGCGTCCTGTTCCGACGGTTCTTCGACGAGCACGGGGGTAAACCGACGCTCTAACGCACCGTCCTTTTCCATATATTTTCGGTATTCTTCTACCGTCGTCGCGCCGATTACCTGCAAATCACCGCGCGCCAAAAGGGGTTTTAAGATATTGCCTGCGTCCATACCGTTATCCGACGACGAGCCTGCGCCAACGAGCGTATGGATTTCGTCGATAAATAAAACGATATCGCCGTCTTCTTGCACCGCGCCGATTAAGTCCTTTAACCGTTCTTCAAAATCACCGCGATAGCGCGCCCCTGCAAGCATACCCGCTAAATCTACGGAAAAAATCGTTTTATTGTATAACTGCTGGGGTACTTCGCCCTTGACTATCATTTGCGAAAGGCCTTCGATAATCGCGCTTTTACCTACCCCTGGTTCACCGATTAAAACGGGATTGTTTTTCATACGGCGAGAAAGCACCTGCGCGACCTTTTCCAGCTCCTTTTGTCTACCGATAACGGGGTCTATTTTACCCTTTCTCGCACGCTCGGTCATATCCGTGCCGTAGGCGGAAAGTTTTTCGGAAAGCGCGCTTTTTTTAGAAAACGCGTTACCCTTTTCCATCGTCGTTTGGCTTATTTTCCGTTCTTCCCGCTCCTGCTTTTTCATATCTTCGTAGGCAGTCGTTAAAGGATTGAGCTGAGAAGTTTCTTCTTGGATTTCGCCAAACGCCTGCTTGTGTTTTAAGATAGTAAGCGCGTTTTTCGTCTTTTCGCGTAAGTTCTCAATATCCGTAAAACGGCTCAAAATTTTTACCGCAAAGCAATCGGGTACTTCCAAAATGGCGTACAGCATATGCGCCGTACCTGCCAAGGTTTCCGTGTCTTCGGATAAAATGACCGCTCTATCGTACATTTTTTGCGTACGACGGGTTAAACCGTCGTATTTGGAAGTCTTATCTATCTTCGCAAAAAAGATGTCTTCGTATTTGTTTTTGGTAATACCCTCACTCGCCAAAATACCGTGCGCCGTACATTCAGGCAAGCATAAAAACGCGTAGATAAAATGCTCGCTACCTACGTAAGTCGCGCCCTTTTGAACCGTGATTTCATTCGCGATTTTTAAGGCTTTTTTGAAGTTTTCCGATGCTTTGGTGAGTGGATACATAAGTCAAATTCCTTTTAATCCGTTCTAAGTATAAGCTCAGGCAATACCTTATGCACGATTTCCGCGCGCATTAAATCACATTCTTCTTCGCTTGCCTTTTGCAAGCCGTTCTCTAAGCGAAAAGACGCAGGGCGCATATCCGCTAAAAAGTCGTTAAAATCCTGCACGTTTCTCGGTTTGAAAAAGCCAAGCGCCATACCAAGGCGCACCTTGACCATACCTTCCGTCAGCTCTTTCAGCGTCAGCACCGCACAGTTTGTGAGCGCACCGAATGCGCGTAAACAGCTGTCTTTAAGCGGTATTTTTTCTTCCTTTAACATTTGCTCTCTTGCGCGAATTTCTAAGTCGGAAAGCGTCATAGTCATTCGTATCATTTGGTCGAGTATTTCCTGCTCGGAAATACCCAGCGTGCGTTCGTTACTCACTTGATAGCTGTAACCTTCCGCCACCGTACCTTCACCGAAAATTCCGCGTACCGTCAATCCGCCTGCTTTTAAGGTGGGTAAAAACTTTTTCAGCTCGCCGTTTTTTGCAAGCCCTGGCAGGAACATCATCACCGACGCGCGCATACCCGTACCTAAGTTACTCGGACAGGCGGTTAAATACCCAAGCCTATTATCGTAGGCAAACTCCAAGCTCGCGCCTAAGTTTTCGTCGATACCGCTAATACGCTCGTACGCTTTGTATAAATCAAAGCCCTTGTAAATATACTGTTCTCTTAAATGGTCTTCTTCGTTGACCATAACGGAAATGGACTTATCCGACGAGATAAACGCGGTTGCTAAGCCTTTACGGCGAATGAGCGCGGGACTGATTAGATGCTGTTCTTGAAGTAGGGTTGCTTGCGTTTTATCAAAGCGACCCATATCGCATTTATCAAAATCGTCGATTTTGCCAAGCTCTTCCCCGACGAGATAGATAACTTCGGACGCAAGCTTTTTATCCATTTTATCGGGGAACGGATAGGACGCTAAATTCCGTGCCAAACGGATACGGGTGGAAGTTACGATTGTTTGGATAAATCCTGGCTGTGCCATACAAAATTTTCCTCCGTTTGTCCGTTTTCAAGCGCGGACAGGCGTTGTAGATATAACCTGCCCCCGTCGTAATCGTCTTCCGCAAAGCGTTTATCCGCTATCGTTTTTAACTCGTAAACCCGACGGGCAATGCGCTCGTCTTCTCCGCCTTGCGGGCCTTTGCCCTTATGAATTTGTCCGCCTTGCATTTTGCTCACAATGGGATATAAAACCCCTTTGAGCGTTTTATAGCAATTCGCGCAACCGACAAGGTTGCGCTTTTTTACTTCTTCCGCCGTCGTTCCGCAATACGGACAAACGGTTAAACCACCTACGTTTTCGTCCGCGGAAATAAACAACCGCGCGTAGCAATCCATACAGTAGTAATCTACCGTCTTTTTTCCCTTTTTTATTTGCTCGTACGTTTTCGTAGCTTGATTTTTCTTACAGTTTCCGCACAGCATAGCTTTCCCCACAATCTTCGATTATTCTTCCGCTTTCGTAGCTTTCATTTGCGGTTTTCTCTTTTTGAACAGGTATCTGAAAAACGCCCAAAGCACTTCCAAAACCTGCAAGGGTATTCCAAGTAAAAATACGCACCAAAGCCCCGTATATTCTTCCGCGGATACGGCGTTAATAGTCAAATACAAACAGGTGAGCGATATCCAAATCAGAACGCTCGTCGATAAGAAATTCAAAAAACGGTAATGCCAAATACTCGCGTATACTACGAGCAAAATCGCGTTTGCCATCACCCCGTACAAAAACGCCAACCACCAGCTCCCGTTTGGTTTCAAAAGCACCATAGTTACGAAGAAAAAGGTAGCGACCAGCCAAACCATACCGCTGGATAAAAGCATAATTAAAAGATGTAAACCACCGCTCTTCTTTTTCGGCTTTTCAGGCGTATCGCCTGCCACCAAGTCGTTGAGCGAAACGCCGAACAACTCGGCAAGTTGCAGTAAGATATAAATATCAGGCGCACCGTTGCCCGATTCCCATTTGGACACCGATTTATCTGAATAATTGATTTTTTCCGCAAGCTCCGCCTGCGTAAGATTTGCGCTCTTACGGTAATACGACAGGTTTTTAGCTATTTTTTTGTTGATTTCGTTCGTATTTTCCATATTCCTATCATATCATTTTTTTTGCAATTCGTCAAGTGCGTAAAGGGGTTTTTCGGTATTTTTTGCGCAACTTTACCCTTATAGGGTAAAAAATAAGGACTTCCCTTGCCAAGAAGTCCTTATTTCGTTTAATTTTTAGTATGCTCTTGCGTAGATAATCACGTGCTTTGCGTCTTTTCCGCAAACGGCGCACTTTTCCGCGCTTTCGCCTTCGGCGTATACACGAGCCGTTGCGCCCGTTTCTTCTTTGATTTTATCTTCGCATTCACGGCAACCGCACCAGCCCGCTTTCACGAAGTTCCCTGCGTCTACACCGCTTAAAATGCCTGCCATATCGTCTGCGTATACGATACGCGACTCCCTACGCGCTCTTGCCGATTCCAACATATCCTTTTGAATGGTTTTCAAAAGCTCTTTCACCGTATCCACCGCATTATCCAAGGACGCCTCCGTCTTTTCCAAGGTATCGCGACGGGCGCAAAGCATCTTGCCTGCCTCGATATCGCGCGGTCCTAATTCAATACGCAAAGGCACGCCTTTCATCTCCCATTCGTTAAACTTCCAACCAGGGCTGTTATCGCTGTTATCGAGCGTTACTCGAATACCTGCCCCCTCCAAATTCGCTTTTAACGCCTCGCAAGCCTCGATAACGCCCGCCTTTCTCGACGCTATCGGAACGATAACGACTTGGATAGGTGCAACCACGGGCGGAAGTACCAAACCGCGCTCGTCGCCGTGCGTCATAATGACCGCGCCAATTAAACGGGTAGATACGCCCCAAGACGTCGTGTACGCCGTTTGTAATACGCCTTCGTTGCCTAAATATTTAATATCAAACGCCTTGGCAAAGTTTTGTCCTAAATAGTGAGAAGTACCTGCCTGCAAGCTCTTACCGTCGCGCATCATAGCTTCCATTGTGTAGGTAGCTACCGCGCCTGCAAAGCGTTCTTTTTCCGTCTTACGCCCCGTAATGACGGGAATAGCAAGACAGTTTTCCGCAAACTCTTTATAAATATCGAGCATAGCGAGCGTTTCTTCCTTTGCGTCTTCTTCGCTTGCGTGTACCGTATGGCCTTCCTGCCACAAAAATTCGCTCGTTCTAAGGAACGGACGGGTGGTCTTTTCCCAACGCATTACGTTACACCATTGATTGATTTTCAAGGGTAAATCACGGTACGATTGTACCCATTTCGCGCACATAGTACCGATAATCGTTTCGGACGTAGGACGAATGGCAAGCGGTTCGCTCAGCTCTTCACCGCCTGCGTGCGTTACCACCGCTACTTCGGGTGCAAAGCCTTCTACGTGCTCCGCTTCTTTCGTGAAAAAGCTCATAGGGATAAGGAGCGGGAAATAAGCGTTTTGCACGCCACGCGTTTTGAAACGCGCGTTCATTTCGTTTTGGATATTTTCCCAAATAGCGTATCCGTACGGGCGAATGACCATAGTTCCTTTTACGGGACCGTAGTCAACGAGTTTCGTTTTTAATACCACGTCCGTATACCACTGCGGAAAGTCCGCGTTGATATCGGCGATTTGTTCTACGAATTGATTTTCTTTTGCCATAACTTTCTACTCTCTTTTTGTCTATTTTTTCATTTTTTCGCCCCTCGAAGTTCGAGGGGCGAACGGTATTTAGTCTTGTGTTTTCGGTTCAAATACACGGAATTTTTGGAGCTTAAATACTTTATCGCACGCAGGACAACGGTGATAAGGCGACGTTTCGCGTACCGTCAATTCCTTCGCACATTCAGGACATCTCACCTTCCACGTCTTGCGGGGGTTCAATTCTTCCTGCACCTGTGCAATCGCTTTTTCTTCGGTATGTAATACAGGCTCAACGGGCGCAACTACCTTTACTTCCACAGGCGTAGGCGCAGGTTGCGGTTGCACGGGCGGATAGGCAGGATATGCATAATACACGGGCACGTACACCGGTTGCGACGCTTGGGGCGCAGGCGCTTGTTGATAAATATTCGTCGTATGGTGCGTAGGTTGTACTTCTTTTACAGGCTCTTCCTTTGCGGGTTCTTCTTCCTGTTCTTCTTTGGGTCTGGATTTGAAAATGCAGTCCACTAAGAACGCTACGAACGCAATCCCTGCTATAATCGCAAACGCATAGGACACGGGTTGCGTTTTATTGACGAAATACTCAACCGCAAACAAACCGCCCGACGCGAGCGTTACAAACAACGAGAACACGCGGAAATTCTTCATGCCTGCCCCTTCGATACCCATACGGTTGTATTCCGTAGACGCCGTTGCGTGCTTGATTAAAACGAGCAAGCAAAGCAAAATAACTACTTTCAGCGCAAGGGGTAAAATCCCTTTCATCAAACCGCTTGGCAAAGGATTTTTGAAGGAAAGCGCCGTTACCATAAACTCGTTAAAGTTACAATTCTTTACGAAGTAATAGATAATCGCCGTCGTTGCAACGAGCTGTACGAGATTGCGGAAAAAGTAAACGAACATACGGCAAGGACGTTTTTCTTCTTCAATTTCCCCGACGTTACCCTTAACGTGGAAATGGCTGACCGTACCGCCCGAAAGTCCGCAGATAAAGTGGACGAAAAGCCCCACGCCCAAGCCTGCGTACGCTACCATGGTGATTTTCACCGCACCGACGGGTACGAGCACGTAAATCAAGAAATGGAAAATAACGTATGCGCCGAGCGTACCGGAAAACAATTTTCCGAGCGCTTCCATAGCGTCCATATTCTTATTGTAGCCGTTCACGTATTTCAAGCTACGCTTGGAAAGCCAACCGAGCTTGGAGAAACATTTCAAAAAGTTAAATACCGCGCTGATAATCACAAATGCGTACAAAACGGCAACGAGCGCGTCAAAATAGTTACGCGTGGACGCGTTAAAAAGGTTTTTAACGGGTTTCCAAAACTCCAAAACCCATAGTTTCGTGCCGTTAATCTCAAAGGAGGGCAAGCAAGCGATTACCGCTAACGCAAGCGCGCCTAAAAGATAGAGCGTACCGACGAATTTGGATTTGGAATGTGCCTTTTTCACTCTTCTTTTCAGAGCCGACGCATTTTTTGATTTGTATGTAGTCATTACATTGCTCCTTTTCCGATATTCGGATAAGTATGGTTTTAGGGTATATTTTCGCCGTATATACACCCCTATTTTTTGGAAAAATTCGGCTTATACCTTATTATACCTTTTTTTTGGAATAATGTCAATATTCTTGCCTTAAAAACTGAAAAAAACGCAAAAATTTTTTGACGATTTTTGCGTTTTTTTGCTTATTTGTTAAACTTGACTTTATAGTTTTCTATGCACTTATCAATAATTTCCATTGCCTCGTCCCTATGGCAAATCTCTTTTACCGCCGTTTCCTTGTGTTCCAGCGATTTATACACCTCAAAAAAGTGCATCATTTCTTCAAATACGTGTTTGGGTAATTCCTGTATATCGTAATAACCGTTATACGTCGGGTCTTCATAGGGAATCGCGATAATTTTTTCGTCCAACGAGCCCCCGTCCAGCATTTTTATTACCCCGATAGGATAACAGGTTACCAAGGTGGACGGATACAGCGATTCACCGCATAAAACGAGTACGTCCAACGGGTCGCCGTCGTCCGCAAACGTGCGCGGAATAAATCCGTAGTTCGCGGGGTACACGGTAGAGGTATACAGCACTCTGTCCAACCTTAAAAGCCCCGTTTCCTTATCTAATTCGTACTTAGTTTTACAACCTTTTGGAATTTCGATAAACGCCTCGAATTTCTTCGCTTTAATTCTCTCTTTTGCAATATCGTGCCAAACGTTCATAAATTACTCCTTATTTCTCTCTTAGGAATAATATTTTACCATATTTTTCAGCTTTATGCAAGAAGTATTTATCCTTTTCTTTATTTTATTTTTTCAAAAAATTTTTCTTTTCCAGCTTAAAAAGCTTTGACAAGGCAAAAAAAATATGATATAGTATTATAGCTTGAATGCAGAAGTACCCAAGAGGCTCAAGGGGCTCCCCTGCTAAGGGAGTAGTATGGGAAACCGTAGCGAGGGTTCGAATCCCTCCTTCTGCGCCAAAAAAAGGAGCACCTGTTGGTGTTCCTTTTTTTGCTATAAGGCGGGTGAGAACGCTCGAACTTGCGAGAGTTCGCGCGAGGCGCGTCCGAATAATCCGCATAAAAATTTAGACGGGCTTGTCAACCAAGCCCGTCCGTGTTTTGTTTTTATACCGCCGATTAGTGCGTGAACAAGAACATAAGTAAGAAGATTACCGTAAGCACGTAGGTAGCTACGCTAATTTCTTTTGCTTTGCCCGTGCATACCTTAATCAATACGTAGGAAAGCAAGCCGAAGCCGATACTAACGAAATGTTGTAGGTGAACGGCATCATTGCAATCGTAAGGAATGCGGGAAGTGCAATCGCAGGGTCGGACCATTCGATATCACGAACGTTGTTCATCATCAATACGCCGACGTAAATGAGCGCGGTTGCCGTTGCGCAGGAAGGAATGAGCTGAGCAATCGGCGAAAGGAACATTGCAAGCGCGAACAAAATCGCTACTACGTAGGACGTCAAAGCCGTCTTACCGCCTGCCGCCGTACCTGCGGAGGATTCTACAAACGTCGTTACCGTCGAAGTACCTAAAATCGCACCAGCCGTCGTTGCAACTGCGTCTGCCATCATTGCTTTGTTAAGGTTGGGAACGTCGCCCTTTTCGTCAAGCAAGTTACCGCTCTTGCAAGCGCCGTAAAGCGTGCCGAGCGTATCGAACATATCTACCAAACAGAATGCCAACGCAGACGTAATCATAATCAAAACGAAGTTTGCAACACCGTGTGCCTCGATATACGGCGTGAAGTTGAAACCGTCGGTAAATACCTTACCTATCGTTTGCGTACCGAAATCCTTGAACGCGTCAATCGGGTTGGACATAGAAATACCTGCAAATACAGCCTTGCTGGATTCGTCGCCGAACGCCGCGCCAAGACCAAGCATTGCATAGTACAAAACTGCCGAACCTAAAATACCCCACAAAATCGCACCGCTTACCTTCTTTTTGGACATGGTTGCAATCGCGATAACGCCAAGCACCACTACGAACAAGGGAACGAGCGTTGCCCAGTCGTGTCCGCCAAGCAAGTTCATACTACCCATCGTAACGCCCGTGGACGTGCTGGGAATAACGAGCTTTGCGTTTTGTACGCCAAGGAATGCGATAAACAAGCCGATACCTGCGGGGATAGCTTTTTTAACGTCTTCGGGGATTGCCTTGAAAATCTTTTCACGAAGTCCCGTTACGGTAAGACCGATAAATACAAGACCGTCGATTAAGATAAATACGAGCGCGTTCGCATACGAGAAACCAAAGCCTACGCACATGGTATACACGAAGAACGCGTTCAAGCCCATACCAGGGGCTTGCGCCAAGGGCAAACCGGACAAAAGACCGATAAGCACCGTACCGATAATTGCGGAAAGCGCGGTTACGATATACATTGCGCCGTAGGAAACGCCAAGAATAGGCGTACCGTCGCCGAACGGGTCTGCAAACATACCTGCGTTTACCATTAAGATGTAAACCATTGCCATAAAGGTCGTCAAACCTGCAATGATTTCCGTCTTCACGTTCGAGCCCTTTTCGCCGAGCTTGAACTTTCTGTCGAGGAACGCGTTGAACTTCGATTTCGGTTTCTCAGTTGCAACTTGTTCTTCTGCTACTACTTCGTTTTCCATCTGTTCAGACATAAAACTACTCTCCTTAAAATATATTTTTGAGAGAAAACTCTCTCGCTTATATCACAAGTTTATCACATTCGACAATATTTGTCAAATTCTTGCACCGCTTTTTTCAATTTTCCTTATTATAAATTTTTACTAAAAAACGCGAAATATTTTCAGCTATATTTCCTTTGCAAACGCTTGACGAATTTTCAACAAAAGAGTATAATGATTTATATATAATTTTTTTACGGAGATATAAAAATGAAAGTTATTATCACTGAAAACTATGAAGAAATGAGCAAAAAAGCGTCGGAAATTCTTGTTTCCATCGTAAAAAACAACCCTAACGCAATCCTTGGTCTTGCAACCGGTTCTAGCCCTATCGGTACTTACCAAAATATGATTAAGGACCATAAGGAAAACGGCACTTCCTATAAAAACGTACATACCGTCAACCTTGACGAATACGTAGGGCTTACCGCCGACCACGACCAAAGTTACGCTTACTTTATGCGTACCAACCTTTTCTACGGCTTGGATATCGACTTGAAAAACACGAATTTGCCTTGTGGCTCTGCTAAGGATTTACAAGCGGAATGCGACCGCTATAACGCGCTTTTGGAAAATTATAAACAGGACGTACAAGTGCTTGGTCTTGGCTCGAACGGTCATATCGGTTTCAACGAACCGAATACCCCGTTTGATTCGGTAACGCATCTTGTGGATTTAACGGAAAATACCATTAAAGACAACTCCCGTTTGTTTGCATCCATTGACGAAGTACCCCGTCAAGCGCTCTCTATGGGTATTAAGAATATTATGAACGCAAAATCTATTTTAATGGTCGTTTCGGGCAAGAATAAAGCCGAGGCGGTGAAAGGTATGGTAAAAGGCGAAATTACCCCTGCCCTTCCTGCATCCGTTTTACAGCTCCACCCGTTCGTTACCGTGATTTGCGACAAAGAAGCAGGTAGCTTGCTTTAATCTTTTAACCACATAAAACCGCGACCTTTCGTCGCGGTTTTTTATTTTCATTTTCACAATAATTTCACGAAAAAATACGTATAGACAAGTAAAATACTTGCTTTTTTTACGCCCGTATGGTAAAATGTATTTACTGTATTATGGCGTATAGCGTTTTTTTGCGTACACAAGCAAAAAAACGGCTGAATTTCCTACTATATTTATATATTACGCGTATACGTGGAAATATCAACGCTAAATACGGCATTAAAACGGTTAAAAATTAAGTTATTTTCGTGGAGGAAAAACACTATGAAAAAGATGAAAAGATGGATTGCTTTGATTGCAACGGCTATTATGTGCTTTGCGACGCTTGCGTTCACCGCTTGCGGTGAAAAGGACGCGACGGCGTATACCGTAATCGTTACAAACGAAAGCGGAACGGCGCTCGAAGGGGTTACCGTGGGTATTTGCTCTTACGACGAAACCACGGGACAAAAAGGCAACTGCCTTGCTCCTATCGCAACGGACGCGGACGGCAAAGCGGTATTTGAAGTAGAAGAAGGCACGTATATCGTCAACGACGACACTTTCTCGGGCGGTTACTCCTGCAAAGAAAAGTACGTCCTTAAAGCATACGGCGAATACACGATTGTAGTCGTCAACGACTAATTATCCATAATTTACGAAAACGGAATTGATTTTTATGAAATTTTTTAGAAAACTCGCAATCCTCGCGCTCACGCTTACGAGCATACTTTGCTTTGCGTTTGCGGTCGGTTGCAAAAACGAAACTTCGAGTGAAGATATCCCTGACGAATATTTATATAAAATCCGCGTACAATCGGAAGGCGGTTTCGGGCTTAGAAACGTTTCCGTCGGTTTGTACGACGGCGACACGCTCGTTTTGGAAAAATTGACGAGCGCGAAAGGCGACGCCTATTTCACCGAAGAAGACGAGCTTGCGCTCGGCGAATATACGGTACGCATTGACGATATTCCCGAGGGTTGGTACTTAAACGACAGCATTTCCTATCAAACGAGCAGTAAGGCGCAAACGGATTTGAACGTTTCACTCACCCCCCGTTTGATTACGGATAAAACCATTCCGTCGAATAAGGTATACGCGCTCGGCGACGTTATGTACGATTTCAGCGTTACGACCTGCGAAGGGGAAACGTTCTCGCTTTCCGATACTTTGCAGGAAAAGAAAATGGTGCTTTTGAATTTCTGGGCGACTTGGTGCGGACCTTGTAAACAGGAATTCCCCGCTATGCAAAACGCATACGTAAGCTCGCTCACAGACGGTACGCCCGTGAGCGATAAGGTTTCCGTTTTGGCTTTAAGCATTTCCGATACGCAATCGGCGGTAGCAGATTTTAAGACAAACAACGGTTTATCCTTCGCTATGGGCGGTGAGGCAAGCGTAACGTCGCATTTCAATACGAAATTCGTTCCCCTTTCTATCGTTATAGACAGGTACGGCGTTATTTCGTATATGCATACGGGTACAATGACCGCGACTAGCGATTTCCTCGGTCTTTTTGATAAATTTATCGGGGATAATTATATTCAAACGGTTATCGGCGAAGGCGAATACAGCGGTAGCAACGACGGTGGAAACACGGGTACGACCGAACGGGTTACTCCAAGCGTTACCGCTCCTACCACCACCGACGTAGATAAGGTATTACACGGCAACGGTGGATTTACGGCGCGCTGGGAAGACGACGAATATTCGTGGCCGTTTACCTTGGAAAAGGACGGCGACGGCAAGGATTATTTGAGAGCGTCTAACGCCGACGTACACTATTCCTACTCTATTTTGAATTTGGATTTCACGGCAAAAGCAAACGATACCGTTTTCTTCGACGCTTGGGTGAGCACGGAATTAAACGCCGACTTCTTATACGTGCTTATGGACGGTAATTTAATTCATAAGCTTTCGGGCGTGATTGATAAATGGCAAACGTACTGCGCGTACGTGTTTGAAGACGGCGAGGCAGGAAAGCATACTCTTTCCCTTTGCTATATCAAGGATACGGACAGCTCGGGCGGTGAAGACGAAGTCTGGCTTAGAAACCTTCGTTTGGGTACGAAAGCGGATATCGGCACGGATAAGGTTGTAACCGGTGTGGATATTATCCGTAACGCATCGACAGGCTTGAACGAAGCGCCTGAAAACTCGGCGTCGTATACGGGCGAAAAGAAAACGCTGTTCAAAAATTACGTAGACGTCGTATTCAATACGGCGAACGGTTATTATCACGTAGACCAAAACAATAATAACGTTGTAGACGATAACGACCCGATTTTATTTGCAAACTTGGTCAATGCGTCCGTTTGGAACGTTTACGATATTTGGCAACTTGCATATAACGACTATTTGATTTACGACGGTATGAATTTATCCGACGCTATCGAGGATTACGCTTGGGTAGCGACGAACGCATCTTCGCGCGACCACGGTTTGAACTACGTACCCGTCAGCGAAAAATTAAAGCATTTGTTGGATACGATTGCTCGGATAGACGTTGCAGTGGGTGCAAAAGCGGATACGAATTATCACCTTCCCTATCACGGTAAGGAATGGTTGGAAATGTGCGTTTATTATTCGCACTACGGTGATACCGAAGTAATGCAAGAC
The DNA here is from genome assembly GCA_017536305.1 of Clostridia bacterium. Classification (GTDB taxonomy): domain Bacteria; phylum Bacillota; class Clostridia; order Christensenellales; family Borkfalkiaceae; genus Scatosoma. The sequence goes on from JAFXHR010000003.1 coordinate 19,367, forward strand.
CCGACGGTAGGTATTTCGTTTGATTCGGCAATCCCCGTATACGAAAACGTTACGAATAAAATTGAAGTGGATATTTCGATTGTTCCTATCGGTATTAAGCACAAATTCGTGCCCGAGCGTTCGGGTATTTACCACTTCTACTCCACCGTACCCGTAGAATACGAAGGCACGTCGGCGTCCTACGACCCCGTATGCTGGATTATGGACGAAAACGAAACGCAACTTGCTTACGCGGACGATACCGTGCTTGCGAGCGCGTCGGAAAACTACGATAATTTCCATATCTACCTGTCCATGGAAGAAGGTCAAACGTATTATATCATTTGCGGTTTCTTCTTGAACGCAACGGGTAAATTCGATTTGGAAATCGATTATATGGGTACGAGCTATAAACAGCTTACCAACTGCGCTATCGAGCCGTTTAGCTATAACGAAGTAACGGGTGATACGTACTTACCCGACGCCATTGCATATGCTTACGATACGGCAACCGATTTGTATTATTACGATACGAACCACAACGGTCTTTACGACGAAACCGTGGACAGCGCGCTGTATTTGGATATGACGCACTCCACCTATCTCTTCCCTGAAACGTCCTTGCAACTAGTAATTGAAGAGGCGTACGCGAAATATCCCGACGCAACCAAACGCTTGCTGTATATGGACGGCGTGGACTATACCGATACTATGAAGAAATATCTTTTCTATGCGCTCCTTAACGAAGGGGATAAATTCGGTATGGTACAAATCAATCAAGAGCTTATGGATATTATCCTGCTTTTGGCGAAGAAAGCGGACGGCTTTGGCGGTGTCGAAAATTCGTGGCAAAAGATGTGTTATTATGAAAAAACGCTTGTTTACGGGGGGATTTAAGAATGAAAAAGCTTAAAAAATTAACGATTCTTTTATCTTCTCTTGCTCTTGCGTTTAGTTTGTTGGGGTTTGCGTCCTGCAAAGAAGATACGCCCCCTACCCCGCCTGCAGGCGGTGGCGACGATACGGCGGAATTTATCTTCCCCGACGACGACGCGACTATCGTTTGGAAAAATACCCGTTACGGCGACGGTACGCCCGATAACAGGTTCGACGCAAACGAAGGGTATTATAAAATTACCTTAGAACCGAACAAGGAATTGTTCTACGAGTTTAGCGTAAGTGAAACGGGCTTATACGCGTTATATACCATGAGCGCGGTGAACGGCGTTACTATTACGCAATACGACGCTAGCACGGCGTATATCCCTACGGACGACGACGGAAATTATATCGGTAACGAGGCGGTCGTCGTACCCGAAGAATACGGCGAAAAGGCAGGCGTGTTGTATTCTAAAATCAACTGCTCGGCAAAATATTACAGCGAATACTGGCGCGCAACCTACGGTTTTGAATCGACCACCGCGCAAACGGTGGAAATCCGTTTCGTGCGTATCGGCGACCCGTTACGCGAGCCTGAAAATATCACTACGGCGGTTGAGCCGAAAGAATTAAAAGGTAAATTCTTGAACAACCCCAACGAAGACTCGACGGGGAAAGACGTAGCGACCGTGCCTTTTAATTCCAAGTTCTTCTACGACGAGAACTACGAAATTCAAGTAACCCCCTTTGCAGGCGGTGCGCCCGTTACGGTCAAAGGTTTCTACCGTATGGGCACGAAAGAAGAGCCTAAGGAATTGATTTACGCAATGCTCACCGAGCCCCCTACCCGTATGTTCGATACGACGTTCGTGGACTTAATTTCCAACGGTGCAAGTCTTAGACTGTATACGGCTACGGCGGAAAACGGGGATATTTTGTATAACGATTACGAGAATTTCATTATGAAAGGCACGGGTGATGCAAGCAAGGTTTGCTATGAAAACGCGGTCAACGAAGACGGTTTATACCCTGTCAATCAGGAATTGTACGAATTCTTAAATTATTATATAGATGCGCGCGGTTTTAAGGATATGTCGGACGATATTAAAGCTTTATATTCCGACGCTTTGTGGCTTGCACCCTGCTATTATTACGGCAACGTAAGCAACGGCACTCAGGCGTATCCTTACAAGCTTTCGCTTGGTAATAATTCTATTCCCCTGCAAAAAGAAAACTACGTGTTCTATAACGTGAAATGGGAACGCGAGCTCAACGCAAACACGAATACGTATATTAACGAAGGTTATTATAAACTTATTTGCACGAGTCCCGACGTAACCGTGAAATTCATACACGATACGACGCACAAGAATTACACGACGAGTACGGGCTTAGGAAGCGGTATACAGTTCGCGACGGACGCGTTTGAAGGCGTAACGATTATGGTGCTCTATACGGGTAGCTTAGACGAAACGACCGTAGATATTCGGCTTGAAAAGGTCGAAGTGGGTTATGCGGAAAAGCCCGAAAATATTCCCTCTGCTGGTAGCCATTCTCTTCCCACGAGCACTTGGCTTTCCCTTGACGGCGAAATCGTATATTTCTACGTATATCAATATACGGCAACGGCAAACGGTACGCTTATCTTTGAAACGTTTGACGACTATGACGAAGATAAAATATCCGCTACCGTCAACGATACCCCGCTCGAAAAGGGCGAACAGCTTGAAATAACAGTAGAAGAAAACGACGTCGTATTGATTACGATTACTGCGACCGAAGGCGGTTTAATTTTCCCTATACAATTTGCGCTTTATAATTAAGCTTATATCAAAAACACCCGATTGTGTAATCACACAATCGGGTGTTTTATTATTAGCCTGACAAAATTATAATTCTTTTTGAACTGCTTGTTCTAATTCGGAAAAGGTGAGCGAGCTTTCCGCGATATACTTAATCACGCCTGCCTTATCCACGATAATGGTAATGGGCAATGCGTCGCCCACTTCAAATAAGTCCTTGACGTTATTATTCTTTTCATAGCGTGCAAAGGTGCAGGTAAAATCTACCCACTTAGAATAATAATCTTGATAGTATTTTGCCTCGGTATTATTGATATATTTATCCAAAAGTCCCTGCGCGTCCACCTGCGTTTCGCCGTTGATAATCACCACTTCCACTTGCCCTTCGTAGCTTTCGTACAGCTCGTTAAAGTGGGGAATTTCTTTTCTACACGGCTCGCAATAGTCCGCCCAAAAGTTTAATACGACCACCTTTCCCCTATGCTCGGAAAGGGTAAATTCTTCGCCAGATACCACGAACTTACCGTTTTCCACGGCATACGTTTGCAGGGTAAAATCGGGACATTCTTCGTATAAAATCGCGCCGTTTTGCGTTTCCTTGTCAATGAAATTATAATAGACAAGCGCACCGCACATCACCGCGCTAGCAAGCGCAATCGAGCCTATTTTAAGCATTTTATTCTTGTTCATTGTCTTGCTCCTTTTGCGCAGGCTCTTTTTTGAGCATAGAAGTCAGCGGTTTAATTTCCGTGCTGGCAGGCATATCCGCGTCGTTTTCGCGAATAAACAGTTTTTCACCCTTCCAAGAAATCGCTTTGGCGGGACAAACGGAAATACAAGCTCCGCAATGGATACATTCGTGGTCGCCCACCCGTTTGATATCCATTTTACAAACGCCGATACAAAGACCGCAATCGGTACATTTATTTTTATCCAGCTTTACGCCGAGCATGGCGATTTTACAAAAGAACCCGTAAAGTGCGCCGAGCGGGCATAAAAACCGACAGAAAAAGCGGAAGAAAAAGATACTTGCTACCACGACGAACACAAGGAGCATAAATTTCCAAGAAAAGAGCGGTCCAAGGTTGGCAAGCAAGCCTTCGTTAGCGGAATTGCTCAAAAGCCCCACCCCGCCTTCAAAAGTACCGGCAGGGCATATGTATTCGCAAAAACCAGGTACGGCAAACATCAAAGGCACGATTACGACGAGCGCGATAAGTACTACGTACTTAAAGTAGGAAAACACGCGCGTTACCTTGCTCTTTTTTACTTTGGGGGTTTTGATTTTATAGAGTAGCTCCTGTCCTAACCCCACGGGACAAAGCCAACCGCAAATGGTTCTTCCCAGCAACAATCCAAATAAGATGATAATACCAAACACGTACGCAGGAGTACGGGTTTTGGACGCGGACAACGCGTTTTGGAGCGCACCGAGCGGACACGAGCCGATTGCCCCAGGGCAGGAATAGCAATTCAGCCCAGGCACGCAAAGGTTTTTGGTCGCACCTTTATAAATACGACCGTTAAAAAAGCCCTTGATATTCGCGTTATAAAGTAGTGCGGAATAGAGCTGTATCACTTTGCGTTTGGACGGCTTATGTCTTATAAACCAGTTTTTAATTTTACCGAAAAATTTCTTCATTCCGTATGTTTTTCCTTATGAATATGGAAATATTTATATGAGATTGCCACGTCGCTACGCTCCTCGCAATGACACATTGCGAATAGCAAGCTGAGCGCAATGACAATACACTCAACACCGAGCCGAGCGAAGTAAAAATGCGAAGAGTAGACGTGCTATATGCGTTTTGTAAAAACGGCGTAAATACGAGCAGTTCAAGGCGGTTTACTATTATACTTGTAAACTTAGTGCCAAGCGAAGTAAAAACAAAGTAAGATGCAAGCAAGACAAGGCGCTTACTAGTATACTTGTAAACTTGGGACTAAGCGAAGTAAAAATGCGGAGAGTGCGTGTAATTTTCGCAAAACACGCGGTTTTGCTCGAAAGGAGATGTACGAAAGGTACACGAGTGAGAGCAAGTTCCGTTTTTGCGAGAAGTAGACGTGCTATATGCGTTTTGTAAAAACGGCGTAGATACGAGCAGTTCAAGGCGGTGCGAAGGCGCGTACCGATAGTACGTAACTGAGCACCAACGCTGAAATGCGACGTAGATACGTCGTTTTTTATCCTAAGCCGATACACTGGGTGCAAATATTCACCGCCTTCTCCAACATATCCGCCATTCCGCCACCGTCTAAAAAGGCGATATCGTATACAATCAAGCCAAGCCCTAAAACGGCTACGAAAATACGCACGCCACGCAAAAACCATTTAGACTGTATAAACGGTAACTTCGAGCAAAGCTTTTGGATAAAGGTAGGCTTTTCTTCCGCGAGCTCCCCTTTTATACCTTGCTTTGCGTTTTGGGCTATTTGTTCTTTCACGAGTTTCGTTTCTTTCTTGATACTGTACTTGTCAAAATATGCCGACGCTATCCAAACAAGGAGCGACGCAAGTACCCAAGGCAGGGCGCGTACAAACCGTTCCGCCTCTTCGTGCGCCGAGAAAAATCCGCTCGTCGCGCGCGGAGTATAGTCGCCAAGCATATAGACGAGCGCCACGATAAAACACGCAAGGCAGGTACAAGCACACACGCTCCATACCACCACTCTACTAAGCGATTGTTTTTTAAGTGGAGTCATCCCCGTCGTTATAGGTAAACGGCGACGGAGCTTTAATAAGGTATATTTCGGCTCGATTACCGCCGTACATTTTTCTTTTTCGGCAGGAAAAATCGTATTGAGAACGATTGAGCCGACGACAAGCGCAATCCAAAGCCAAACGAACACGGAAATTTGCGAAAAATATTTCGCTATCGTATCCGCGGTAAACGATTTTGCGCCGAGCGAAAAGATACGCCAAACCTGCACGACAAACAACACGCCGACAAGGATACTCCAAAAAGAAAGCACCCATGCGTATATTCGACGAATAATCGTTTGCTTTTCGTTTGCAATCGTGGTCATAGCGTTTACTCCTTTTTTTGCTTTCTATATTATATAACAATTTTAGTTTCCTGTCAAGCAATTCATGCGTGGCAACCATTCCCTTTGTGAAAAACTGATAAATTTAACGAAAACGCGCGCAAAGTTCTTGTCTTTTTTGAAGATATATAGTATAATAGTTAAGGTATCTTTTTAATGGGGTATTATGTGCTTTATCCTATAAAAACGATTGCCCTACATTTGGAAATTTTTACTGCTATGGAGTAATTATGAAAAAACGATTAGGTTTACTTTTATTATCCCTTACCTGCGGTCTTGCAACGGCTTGCGCCGTCGCTTGCTCCAAGGAACCGGAAAAGCAGAACACGGGCGTTTACACCCTTTCGTTTACGGACGGCGAAGGCTTTTCGTATAAGCTCGTCGGCGAAGAACAATCCAGCGATTTGACTACCCTTTCCGTCAAC
>JAFXHR010000036.1 GCA_017536305.1 Clostridia bacterium
TGGCGACCCAGAACGGGCTCGAACCGTCGACCTCCAGCGTGACAGACTGGCGCTCTAACCAACTGAGCTACTGGGCCACAAATAATGTGATATGAAAAAAAGTTTGGTGGGCCTTCACGGATTCGAACCGCGGACCAATCGGTTATGAGCCGACAGCTCTGACCACTGAGCTAAAGGCCCATACGCGTCATCACATAATGCCTATTTATAATAAAAGATTTTCCGTAAAAAGTCAAGTGTTTTTCAATGAAAACACAAAAATTTTTTTCGACGGAATAAAAAACGTTTACGCAAAAAAAGTCAAAATTCGCGCAGTAAAATCCTTTACAATAAAAACATGCTCTTTTGGAGGAAAAATATGAAAATTTACCCAAGCTACATAGACGGCGTATTGTATATCCGCTTGGACGGCGAATTAGACGAGCATAACGCAGGTTTAGCCCGTTTAGAGGCGGATAAACTTGCCGAGCGTTATTCCAACGCGACGCGCGCCATTTTTGATTTGAAACATATCACTTTTATGGATTCGACGGGAATCGGATTTTTAATCGGTCGTTATAAAAAATTTCTACGCTTTGGCGTACCCGTGTACGTAACGAATGCGACCGTAAGTACGGATAGAATTTTGCAAATGAGCGGAGTATATACGCTCATGCCCAAGGTATAAGGAGTAAGAATATGAACAATTATATGAAATTAGAAATTTCCGCGCTTGGAGAAAACGAGAGCTTTGCGCGTAGCGCGGTTGCCGCGTTTGCGCTGTATTTGAACCCGTCGCTCACCGAGCTCTCGGATATCAAAACGGCGGTAAGCGAGGCGGTAACCAACTGTATCGTGCACGCGTATCGCCACGGCAATGAACGGGATAAAATCGTTATTGAGTGTCAAGCGGAAAAGGAAGAAAATTCGCCGTTTGGTCAGTTACATATCGAAATAACCGATTACGGTTGCGGTATCGACGACTTGGAACGGGCAATTTCACCCTTTTATACGACGCTAACGGAAGAAGAGCGTTCGGGTATGGGTTTTACGATAATGCAAACGTTTACGGATAAATTTTCCGTAGAAAGCGAGAAGGGTCGCGGAACGAAGGTAAAAATGGTGAAAAAAATCGGTATAGACGGAAATAAAGAGGCGGTAAAAGAGTAGATGCTGGACGAAAAGTCTACAATCGAATACCTTAGATTAGCGAAAACGGGGGATAACGGCGCAAAGGAAACGTTACTTTCGCATAACGTATCGCTGGTGAAATGTATCGTGAAACGCTATTTGGGCAAAGGCGTGGATTACGACGATTTATTTCAAATAGGCTGTATGGGCTTTTTGAAAGCGATTGCAGGATTTGACGAAAGCTACGGCGTAAAATTTTCCACCTACGCCGTACCTATGATAGCAGGAGAGATTAAGCGTTTTATGCGCGACGACGGCTCGGTAAAGGTGTCGCGGTCTATGAAACAAACGGCAAAGGAAATGAATACGTTTGTGGAAGAATACCTGCGCGAAAAGGGCGTTCAGCCCAGCGTGAGCGTTATTGCGGAAAGGTTCAATATGGAGTTAGCGGAAGCGGTATTCGTCATGGGCTCGTCCAAGATGCCCGTATCCTTGCAAAGCGGAGCGGAATATAAAGACGGTAGAGAGCGAGAGCTCATTGAAACGCTCCCTGCGGAAGACAATCAGGAAGACTGGTTGGATAAAATGCTCCTAAGGGGCGCGATAGACGAGCTCAGCGAACGGGATAAAAAAATAATCGTGTTACGGTATTTTCGGGATATGACGCAAAGCGAAGTCGCCGAGCAAATCGGCGTAAGCCAAGTACAGGTATCGAGAATAGAAAATCGGATAATCAAGGAATTCCGTAAAAAATTGACGGGTTAAACGGGCGGTGAATATGCAATCACCACTCGTTTTTTGTTTGCAAACGCGTAAAAATTTGTTATAATAGTAGTATGGAACGAAACACAAACGGAAAACAAAATGAAAGAACGGGTATGTCCGTTCGCCTTTTAGGTGAGCCTACCAAAGAAAAAGCGTCGGGGGTGGCGTTTTCTTTGTCCGCGCTTTTGCCTACCGCGCTTGCATTCCTGTTTTTAATCGTCATCACGGCGTTTGGATTGACCCAAACGGCGGGATATGAACAAAGTAGCTGGTATTTATACGTCAGCTATTTATTACCGCAAATTTCTTTCGCGCTCGTCGCGCTTTGGTTTCTCTCGTATACAAAGACACCGCTTAGTGGTGTGCTTAGAAAGCAAAAATGCTACCCGAAATATTTCGTCGTCGCGCTCCTTTTGCAAATCGGACTGTTTTCTTTGTCCGAGCTAAACGGTTTATTCTTAGAATTTTTAGGTAAATTCGGGTATCAAGACGACGGAATTCTACTGCCGAGCATGGACGGGTTTGGGTTTGTCGGCGTGTTCATCGTGGTTGCGCTGTTTCCTGCCGTGTTTGAAGAAATTATGTTTCGCGGAATACTCTTAAACGGTTTGCGCTCCTTCAAAAGTATAGGCGCAATGCTCGTTTGCGGTGCGTTATTTTCGTTATATCATCAAAATCCCGCACAAACCTTGTATCAATTTTGTTGCGGTGTAGCGTTTGCGCTCGTTGCGCTCCGCGCTGGCAGTATTTTACCTACGGTTTTAGCGCATTTTCTGAATAACGCCGTGATTTTAATTTTGACCAAATTAGGGATAACGACCTTTTCTACGCCCGTATTTATCGCCATTATCGCGGTATCGGCGGTATGTCTTGTCCTTTCGCTTGGATATTTGATTTTCTTGGATAAAAAGGAAGAAAATATAGAGAAAACAGGCTCGAAAAAGCAATTTTTTGCCTGTGCAGGCGTTGGAATAGCGGTATGCGCGCTCAGCTGGCTACTTGTATTATTCACGGGGTTTTAAGGTATGCAAAAAATCTATTTCGTAGTAGTAGGAAAAATTAAAGAAAGTTTTTACCGCGACGCGGTAGCGGAATACGTCAAGCGTTTATCGCGGTTTGCAAAGGTGGAGATAAAAGAGCTTTCAGAAGGCGCAAACCCCGACGCGGAAAAGGAAGAAATACTTCGCGCGTGCAAGGGGTATACGATTGCGCTGGCGATTGAAGGGAAAAAGCTGTCGAGCGAACAGCTTGCCGAAAAAATTAAACAGTGCACGGACGGGGGCAAGGATATCACCTTTATTATCGGCTCGTCCTGCGGTTTGGCAAGCGAAGTAAAAGAAAGAGCGGATTTTAAGCTGTCCTTTTCGGATATGACCTTTCCGCATCAGCTTATGCGCGTGATTTTAGCCGAGCAGGTCTACCGTGCTTTTATGATAAATACGGGCTCGACTTATCATAAATAGGAAACTTTTTCCTTTTTCGCGCGTATAGTAAATGCGTGGATATTTATCATTTGATTGAAAAATTTTACGAGCAGGTGGCTTGCGAAAAGGCGATAATCGGCAAAAGTTTGTTAGGACGAAAAATTTTTGCTCTTAAAATCGGCGACGGTGCGCCCGTGGGGATTGCGCAGTACGCGATACACGGTAGAGAGTTTATCACGAGTAAGCTTGCGATTACGCACTATCAAACGGGGCTTTTTAAGGGTAGCTGTTGGCTGATTCCGCTTATGAACCCCGACGGCGCGCTGTTATCGCAGGTGGGGCTTTCCACCGTGAAAAGGGAACGGCTTAGAAAATATTTAGTAGAATGTAACGGCGGTGAGCGCGATTTTTCGCTTTGGAAAGCGAATGCGCGCGGAGTGGATTTGAACGTCAATTTCGACGCCGAGTGGGGGAAAGGGGAAAAGAACCTGCTTTGCGCCGGAAGAGAAAATTATATCGGTAAAAAACCCTTTTCCGAGCCGGAAACGCTTGCCTTAAAGAAATTTACCGAAAAAATTCGTCCCGATTATACGGTGAGCTATCATACCAAGGGGGAAGAGATTTACTGGTATTTTTATCAGTCAATGCATACCTGCCTTAGGGATAAAAAGCTTGCGCTTGCGCTATCCAAATCGACGGGATACCCCTTGGCATACGCCAAAGGCAGTGTGGGCGGTTATAAGGACTGGTGTATCCAAACGCTGAAAATTCCCGCGTTTACGATAGAGGCAGGCTCGGACGAATTTGTGCATCCGCTTGGGCGCGTGGGACTGAAAAATATCGTAAAACATAACCGTTTTGCGCTTTACGATTTATCAAAGGAATACGAATAAACCATGAAACGATTAACGAGAGAAGAAAAATTTATGCGACAGGCAATCAAAATCGCCAAGAAAGGACTTTCGGAAGGGGAAGTGCCTATCGGCGCGGTGGTCGTATACGAAGATAAAGTGGTGGCTAAGGGATATAACCGTCGAGCGCGGTTACAGCTTGCCTCCGCGCACGCGGAAATGATGGCGATTGATAAGGCGTGTAAAAAATTTCATTCTTGGCGTTTGCCTGAAACGTGCGAGCTGTACGTAACCTTAGAGCCTTGTCCTATGTGTATGGGAGCGTGCTTAAACGCAAGGGTGGACAAGGTATATTTCGGCGCGTACGAACAAAAAGGGCGGTCTTTAACGGACGCGCTTGCCGAGGCGAATTTACTCAATCATAAAACGGAAGTAGTGGGTGGCGTTTTAGAAAAAGAGTGTTCGGCGCTTTTGACGGAATTTTTCTCGGCTATGCGACAAAAGCAAAAAGAAGAAAAATTAAAAAAGAAAGAAGAAACGGAAATTTAAGGTAGTACGAAATTTGAAAAACGCCCGTTATTTCCTTGACTTAATTTGCAAAAACGGGTATTATAATACTGTGGAAAAACGAGCGCGAAAAAGGGCGCGAAAATTTCTATAAACGACGGACGAAACCGACTCCATTTTAGCGATACGGCGGAAGGGAGCGGGAAAAAATAAAAAGGAAGGTTACATATGATAACACACGGTAACGAAATTAAGTTGTTTTCCGGTAACTCCAACCGCGCATTAGCGGAAGCGATTGCCAAAAAGCTCCATACCGAGCTTGGGGAAATCGAAGTAGGCACTTTTTCCGACGGTGAAATTAACGTTCACATTGCGGAAACGGTAAGAGGTAGAGACGTATTCATTATTCAGTCCACCTGCTCGCCCGTAAACGACAATCTGATGGAACTGCTCATTATGATTGACGCGGCGAAACGTGCGTCCGCAGGACGTATTACGGCGGTTATTCCCTATTTCGGGTATGCCCGTCAGGACAGAAAAGCGCGTTCTCGTGACCCTATCACCGCAAAGCTCGTAGCAAACTTGCTCACGAACGCAGGTGCGGATAGAGTACTCACCATGGACTTACACGCAGACCAAATCCAAGGTTTCTTTGATATTCCCGTGGATAACCTGCTCGGCGGTCCTACCCTTTACAGCTATTTTGCAAAGCAAGATATCGACGTAGTCGTTGCTCCCGACGTAGGTGCGGTAAAGCGTTCGAGAAAGGTAGCGGAAAAATTCGGCGTGCCCCTTGCGATTATCGACAAACGCCGTCCCAAGGCAAACGTAATGGAAGTTATGAGCATTATCGGCGACGTAAAGGAGGAAGGAGAAGGTGCATACATCTGCATCATGCAGTCCATTGCCGCTTCCGGCAATACATTGAAGGCTGGCACTCCTGTAATAGTAAAGGCAGAGCCCGGTGACTACACCCTTGAAATCACCATGTCCGACAAATGGGCAATAGAATCTCTGCCCGGCTCATTGCTCCGTGGCAACTTCATGAAGAAGGAGTTGGTACAAGGCACCGATGTGAAGAAGTTCATCCTGATGAAGAATGAAGACCAGGGCTTGGGATTCTATCGTATGCAGGCCAGCGGTACTATCGGAGCCAA
>JAFXHR010000037.1 GCA_017536305.1 Clostridia bacterium
GTAATGGCGCGATACTCTTTTTTATCCACCGTAACGAGCGTTTCGTAAACTCCTTTTTTTAAGGGATATTTATCGCTTGGATAGGGAATATTCGCCGTAGGAAAACCGAGCGTTCTACCCACCTTTCTATCTTCCACCACTTCGCCAAGCAAGAAAAACGGACGGTTTAGTAATATATTCGCCTGAGCCACCGCACCTTGGCTTAACAGCCCTTTTACGGTAGCGGTGCTTACCTTTTCTCCGTTTAATTTAGTAAGCTCTTCCACTTCAACGCGTACACGGGTATATTCTTCCAGCTTTTCAGGCGTACCTGTCGCGCCTTTACCAAACCGAAAATCTTCTCCGCACACGAAGTATTTAGGCGCAAATTCGTCCATAAGAAGGTTGGCAAATTGTTCAAACTCCATATCCCGAATTTCTAAAAACGGCAACTCAAAAACAAAATCAATCTCCGCGTCTTTGAAAATCTTGTTACGTTCTTTGGCGGTAAATACGCTCTCGTTCGTTTTTCCGCCGAAGATGGTCATAATACCGACGGGCAAAGCGTGCGTTTTGGCTCTTTGCACGAGCGCGCTATGCCCAAGGTGCAAGCCGTCAAATCCGCCAAGGAGCATTACTCCACCTTTTAGCGTATGCAGTTGTTTGGAAAATACCGTCGTTTTTAACATAATTTCGTCTTTGCTTTTACTTTGCCGTCCGTAACCTGTGCAAGCCCATAAAAAGTATCTTCTATATATAATTTATAAAGCCCGTCTTTTTCGTCCGTTTCCACCGCCAAGCCGTTCAATACCCGTTCGGCGGTTTTGCCCGCGAGCGTAATGGACGGATACGCTAATACGCGCTCGGTGGGAATGATATATTTTTCCAACTCTTTCGCGGAAATATCCTGCTCTAAAAGGGAAAACGGCAGAGCGTTTTCTATCTGAAAATAACCGCTTTGCGTGCGACGGAGCGCACTCATTATCGCGTTTGTACCAAGCGCGGTCCCCATATCGCGCGCAATGGAGCGGATATACGTACCCCCACCGCAACGGATTTTGAACACAAAGGTATTTTCTTTTTCTTCTACCTTGCCGATAAGCTCGATACAATCAATGCGCACTTTTTTGGGCGGTAATTCAAATTCTACGCCTGCGCGCGCAAGGTCGTAACCCCTGAGCCCGTTGATATTTTTCGCGCTATACTTAGGCGGAATTTGCATCACTTCACCCGTGAGCGACGAAAGCACGCCCGTAATTTCCCTTTCGCTCGGCACGTCGCCGTCATACGCGAGCGTACCCGTACTATCCAAGGTATCCGAAATTACGCCGAACGTGAACTCGGCGATATATTCCTTATCTTTTTCTAAAAAGTAGTCGAAAAGCCTTGTGGCGTTCCCTAAGCCGACGGGTAAAACACCGCTCGCCAAAGGGTCGAGCGTGCCCATGTGTCCGCAGGGTACGCCCGAAAGCCATTTGCATTTATTGACGACAACCGACGAAGTCAGCCCCGACGGTTTATCGACGTTCAAAAATCCGTAAAAGGATATTTTATCCGTTCGTTTCACGAAAGTTATTTCCTTTTTAGCGTAATTCCACGCCCAGCTTAAAGCTTAAATTTTTCAAAATTTTCTTCACGAACCCGTCTAAGGTTTCGGGTGTGAACGCCTTTTCCACGCTCGCGTCGGGCGTAAAGGTCAGCGTGAACGCCATACTCTTTTTCCCTTCGGGTACTTGACCGCCACGGTATACGTCGAAAAGGACCGCTTTCGTTACGTATTTACAGGAATGCATCAGCACTTCTTCTATTTCCGCGCAGGTTAATTTCTCGTCCGCTATAAGCGCAAGGTCGCGCTTTACAGTAGGGAATTTAGGCAGGTTGGTGTAGCGGATATTGTCGTCCATTTTTTCTTTGAGCGTTTCTAAATCCAGCTCGCCAAGGTACACTTTTTTATCCAGTCCGAGCGAAAGAGCGATAGCAGGGTCGAGTTCACCAAACGAACCTACCACTTCTTTACCCAGCAAAATATCCGCAGACACGCCGGGGTGCAAATAAGGTTTTTCCGCCCGTTCATAGGTAAAGGGCAAGTGGAAACGTTCCGCTAAACACTCTACCGCGCCTTTCAAGGCAAAGAAGTCGTTTTGACCGCCCCAAATGCCCATAACGAGATGCTTACGCTCTATCGGTTGTTCTCCCGCTACCGCGTTTGGAATATAGATATTCGCCACTTCAAATTCCCTACCCTCGTCGTTACCGCGACGAATATTGCGCACGGCGTTGCCAAGCATAGACGGCGTTAACAGCGTACGCATAATGGAAAGTTCTTCGCTAATCGGATTGAGAATTTTAACCGCATTACGCTCGGGCGCGTCTTGGGGTAATTTTACCAAATCCAAATCCTTAGGCGAGTAGAAGGAATAGTTATACGCCTCCATAAAGCCTTGCTCTTTGAGCACGTTTTTCAGGTGCGCCTCGCGTTTTTGTTCGTCCGTCAAGCCACCACCCGTAACGCTTGCTTTTTCCAAGAACGTGGGCACGATATGCTCGTAACCGTACATACGAATGACTTCTTCCGCTAAATCAGGTGCGCCGTCTACGTCGTCGCGATAGCCAGGGATTTCCACCGTAAGCGTATCCCCGCTGATTTGCGGTTTGAAATTTAATCTACTTAAAATAGCAACGATTTCTTCGTCGGGGACTTTGATACCCAAAAGCGCGTTGATTTTGTCCACGCTCGCCGTCATAATACGAGGGGTTAAATCTACCGCGCAAACGTCCTTAGAAATATCCGTTACCACGCCACAGCCAAGCTCTTCAATTAAATGGAGCGCTCTCGCCATACCCCGTTCGTTGGTATACGCGTCCACGCCCTTTTCAAAGCGCGACGACGAGTCAGACGATTGACCGAGCGCACGCGAGGTTTTACGAACGTTGTCGCGTGCAAATTTTGCCGATTCAAAGAACACGTTCTTGGTCGTAGCCTTGATTTCACTATTCAAGCCACCCATAACCCCTGCAAGCGCCACGGGCTTTTCGCCGTCGCAAATGACGAGATTTTCGCTCGTCAGCGTAAATTCTTTTTCGTCGAGCGTGATTATCTTTTCCCCTTGCTTTGCGCGTCTTACGATAATCTTTCTACCGCCGATATCGTCCGCGTCAAACGCGTGCATAGGTTGTCCCATTTCAAGCAATACGAAGTTGGTAATATCGACAATCGGGGATATGGAACGAAGTCCCGAAAGCGCAAGGCGTTTTCTCATCCAAGCGGGTGTTTCACCGCTTTGTACGTTTTCTACGTAATGACCGACGTATCTCGGACACAAATCGGGTGCAAGCACTTCTACGTCTACGGGGAGCGCGTCCGTTTTATGCGCCGTGTAGCTATAATCAGGCTCTTTGAGCGGTTGCTTTAACACCGCCGATACTTCGCGCGCAATCCCTAAAATACATTGACAATCAGGGCGGTTTGCGGTAATGGAAATATCGAAAATGTAATCGTCCAAACCAACGATTTTCTTAATATCTTCGCCCACGGGTGCGTCCTTTTGTAAATCTAAAAGCCCGTTGACGTCCGCGCCTTTATAGAAATCGTCGTTGATACCAAGCTCTTCGCCCGAACAAAGCATACCGAAAGATTCCACTCCGCGGAGCTTACCCTTTTTAATTTTCTTAATACCGTCAGGGTTCTTTTCGAGCATTTGCGGATTCGTTTCGCAAACGGTCGAGCCGTCGAGCGCGCACGGCGTTTTCATACCCACGTATACGTTGGGCGCGCCCGTAACGATTTGTAAATCGTGCCCGTACTGTCCGCAGTCCACCACGCAAATTTGCATGTGGTCGCTATCGGGATGAGGCGTGAGCGATTTGACTTCGCCTACCACGACGCCGTTAATTTTTTCGCCAAGGTAAACGAGTTCTTCCACTTCAAAACCGCAGGAAAACAGCTTTTCCGCAAGCTCGTTTGCCGAAATTTTTATATCTACGTAATCTTTTAACCAACTGAAAGGTGCTTTCATTGTCTATGACTCCTAATTTTTCTATTTCTAAACTATTCTTGGTAAATTATTTACAGGTAAAAGGACGGAGAGTGCGTCCTTTATCTATAAATATTGCTGGTAAAACGGCGGAGATACGACGCATATACGCCGTTTGGCGTTAATTATCGAATTGAGTTAAAAACCGCACGTCATTCTCAAATAAAGTCTTAATATTGTTAATACCGTATTTGAGCATGGCGATACGCTCGATACCCATACCGAACGCAAAACCCGTATATTCGTCGGGGTCTACACCGCAATTTTCTAAGACATGGCGATTGACCATACCTGCGCCGAGTACTTCTATCCAGCCCGTACCCTTGCAAAGGCGACAGCCTTTACCACCGCACTCTGAACAACTCAAATCTACTTCTACGCTCGGTTCGGTGAACGGGAAATAGGACGGGCGCAAGCGCACCTTCGTAGACGAAGTAAACATTTTCTTCGCGAACTCCGCAAGCATACCTTGCAAATCGCAAAGAGTAATTCCCTTATCCACAACAAGCCCTTCCATTTGATGGAACATAGGCGAATGGGTCGCGTCGTCGTCCGAACGGAACACGCGCCCAGGGGAAAGAATTTTTATAGGCGGTGCATTGTTTTCCATAACGCGGATTTGCCCTGCCGAGGTCTGCGTTCTAAGAAGAAGATTTTCCGCTAAATAGAAGGTATCCTGCATATCGCGCGCAGGGTGGTCCTTGGGGGTATTAAGTGCGGTAAAGTTATAATAGTCCGTTTCAATTTCAGGACCTTCAAACACCTTAAAGCCCATACCGGCAAAGATGGAAATGAGTTCGTTTTTTACGAGCGTAATCGGGTGCAACGCGCCTGCTTTATACGCTTTCCCTGGCATGGTAATGTCCACGCGCTCGGATAAATATTTCTTTTGCATTTCCATTTCACGAACGACAACCGCGCGATTTTCAAACTTTTCTTCCATCGCTTGCTTAAATTCGTTGACGATTTTACCAAAGGCAGGACGGTCTTCTTTCGCTAAATCTTTCATACCGCTCATAATACCTTTGAGCTCCGTTTGGAACTTTACTTTCAGCTCGTACAAGCCCCTACCCGTTTCCACTTCTTCCATTGCGCTTTCAATTTGACTGCGCAACGACTCGATTTTCTCTTTCATATATACTCCTTAAAATTTTTCTTACAAATTAAGTAAAAGCGCCCTGCGCGCTTTTATGCGCGCAGGGCGAATATATCCGCTGTACCACCTGCTTTTATAGAGCGTTCCGCTCTACCTTATTCCGCGTCGTAACGCCACGCGCCTGCGTTCCTATCTACCCTTGCGCAAAAAGCGCAAGCTCAAAAGGACGGCTCCAAAGGGAAAGGGCGATTTTTCCGTATCCGCGCGCCTTTCAGCCTACGAGCGCGCTCTCTTTGGAATACGCTTTGAAAAATACCCACTTTTTCATTGCCTTTATAGTTACTATGGTAATTATAGCTTTTTTTTGGGGAAAAGTCAAATACTTTTCCCCGTTTTCCTTATTTCTGTTTCAGCAAATCGCGAATTTCTTCCAAAAGACGGGTATTTGCCATCGCCTTTTCTTCCTGTGCTTTCGCTTCCGCCACCGCAAGCTCTTTGGCAAGTGCGTCTTCTTGCGCCTTTTTTGCTTTCGCTTCCGCTACGCGCGCTTCCCAAATGGCTTTCGCTTGCTTTTTGGATACCTTTTCTTCAAAACGGATTTTTGTAATTGCTTTTTTCTTATCCAGCTCTAAACCGCTTTCCATTTGCTCGCGCGCTTCGGCAATACCGTTCATAATCTTTACGATACTGAAAAGCACGAACGCAATGAGCAGGAAATTGATAATCGCACTGATAAACGAACCCCAGTCAATATAAATGGAATCCGCCAAAACGAGCGCGCCTGCGTCGTCGTATGCAGGCGAGAGCATAGTAATTGCACCGCTTAAACCGTCTTCACCGATAAGCACCGCAATAAGCCAGTTGATGAGCGGTTTTAAGATAAAGTTACTAAGACCGTTGACGATAGCCGTAAACGCACCGCCAACGATAACGCCGACTGCCATATCCAGCACGTTACCGCGCGTGATAAACTTCTTGAATTCACCGAAGAATTTTTTAATTTTTCCTTCTTTCTTTTCCTTTGCCATACAAGTACTTCCTTTTTGTAAATTTGATTGATTATATTATACATATATTATACATAAAAGAAAGTATTTTGTCAAGAGTTGAAAGAAAAAAAGCGCGAATTCACGCGCTTTTTTCCTGTTTTTTTGCTGTTTTTATTCGTTTTCAATGGACGCACCGCGCATTAAATCTCCGACAAAGCATACATCTTCGGCGATTTCCTTACTGATACTTATCAGCTCCCCTCGCGTTTCTTTGCGCTCCGCTTTTGCAATCGCTAAAACGTACTCGCTCAAAAGGCATTTTTCCGTGTAAAAAATATCCTTTAAGCTATCAAATTCGTTCAGCGTGATTTCCCGTTTTTCCAGTTTCATTCTTCCTTATCCCCCTTTTTCGTTTTGGGCTCGCCGTATAATAGCTTTTCTAAGGCTTGACGGCGTTTTTGATGACGCATAGAAAGCGTTTCCATTTCCTTGGCAAGCGCAACGTCCATCAGTAGTCTGGAATAGATTTTTGTCTTTTTTTCGGCTAAATCTTCTAAGGTTACGAGCGTTTGCAAGCTATTATCTTCCCCCGACAAGTTTTTCGTTTTATCCATAAAAAAACCTCCCCTTGTTTTCTCAAAAGTATGAGAAACTTAGAAAGGTTTTATGCGTTTATTTTGCTTGATAGTAGTCGCAATACTCTTTCAGTGTACATTGCTCGCAATCGGGTTTTTGTGAATGGCATACGAGCCTGCCATGATAGATAAGCCAGTGATGCGCCTTCGACCAGTCCTTTTTAGGAATGGCTTTTTGCAAGCCTTCTTCCACCTTTTCAGGCGTATTGCCCTTGGCAAGCCCCAAACGGTTGCTCACGCGGAACACGTGGGTATCCACCGCAATCGCGTCGCCACCGAACGCCACCGAATATACGACGTTCGCCGTTTTTTTACCCACACCTGCAAGCGTTTGAAGCTCGTCTACCGTCTTTGGCACTTCCCCGTCGAATTTTTCTAAAATATCCTTACTCGCCGATAAAATATGCTCCGCTTTCATACGGTAAAAACCGCAGGAAAAGATATATTGTTCCAGCTCCTTTTGCGTAAGCGTGCACATAGCCTTTGGCGTGGAATAGTTTTCAAACAGCTTTTCCGTTACGATATTCACGCGCGCGTCCGTGCACTGCGCGGATAAGATGACCGCCACTAACAGCTCGTACGGCGTTGTAAATTTTAACGCGGGCTTTGCGCCTTTATATAATTTTTCAAGCTCGGCAAGCGCCGATTGTTTGTTTGCTTTTTTCATACTTTGAGTATAGCACGAATTTTTTCTTTTGTCAACTCTTATTTACCGTTATGATACGGCGTTACGGAAGTTCGTCCGTTCACGAAATCAATTTTATAAAATCCTTTGAACGAACTGTATTTGCCCGTTTTCATAATCGCTTGCGCCCTGATAAAATATCTCGCGTCAAAGCGCACGCAAAGTCCACAACCGATTTTTGCTTCTTTGGGCGTAGGCACGGTTGTTGCCGATACGCCGTAACTGTTCAACCGCTCCGCATAATCTAAGCTATGCGAACGGGAGCGGAATACCGCTAAAATCATCATAGGTCATATACTCCTTTTTTTCGGAATACTATATTTTATGTATAATCAAGAAAAAGGGGTACATTTATGATTTATTTGGATAACTCCGCCACGGGCGGTAGAAAACCCGACAGCGTACTTACCGCCGTCCATTCCGCTATTCGGCTTTGCGCCAACGCCGGTCGCGGTGGGCACAAGCTCTCTTTGTCCGCCTCCAAGCTCGTGCACGATTGCCGAAACGCATTAAACGAATTTTTCGACGGCTACGGTTTTGACCGCGTGGTCTTTACCAAAAACTGTACCGAGGCGCTCAATATCGCTTTATTCGGCGTTTTAGAGAAAGGCGACCACGTCGTTACCACCTGCTTTGAGCATAATTCCGTCTTACGACCACTCGAATTTTTACAAAGCACGGGCGTGATTACCTATTCCGTTTGCGAATGTTTAGACGAAAACGAATTACCGCAAAAGCTACAATCGCTCGTTCAAAAAAACACCAAGCTCGTCGCCGTAACCACCGCCTCCAACGTAACGGGAGCAATACCGCCGATTGAAAAAATCCGCGCGCTTTTACCGCAAAATATACTTCTTCTTTGCGACGGCGCACAAGGGGGTGGCCATATTCCTATTTCCATGCAAAAGCAGGGCGTAGATATTCTCACTCTTGCAGGGCACAAGGGGCTTATGGCTATCCAAGGTAGCGGGGCGTTACTTTTTTCCGAGCGCGTGGACATCAAACCGTATATGCACGGCGGAACGGGGTCTATGAGCTTATCGCTTACCATGCCCGACTTTTACCCCGACGCCTTAGAGGCGGGCACGCTTGCCTTTCCTGCTATCCTTTCCCTGCTCGAAGGGGTACGCGAGCTTACCTTATATCAACGGGAAATTTCCGAAAAAATTTACCGCCTTACTTATTATTGTATCGAAAAATTACGCACTTTATCCGATTATACCGTATATTCCAAGCCAAACCCTTGCGGTATCGTTGCTTTTAAGCATAATTTTTTACAGTCGGAATATATCGCAAACGCGTTGAGCGAAGAATACGATATTGCCGTGCGTGGCGGTTTACATTGTGCGCCACTTATGCATAAGGCGCTCGGCACGCAAGACGAAGGGCTTGTGCGCGCGTCCTTTTCGCATTTTAACGATATTTCCGAGCTCGACGCACTCATAGACGCTTTATCGAAAATCAAAGGTTAAATTTCTTTTAATTTTTCCACGATTGCCCGTAATTTTTTACGCTGACTACTATCGAGCATAGGCGAAAAGGTTTGATAAAATTTTTCAATTTCTTCGTTTGAAAGCGTACCTGCCCGCTTGCTTTTCTCCGCTTCGGCTAAAATATTGCGGAGCATATCCGCGCTACTTTTCCCGTCGTACGCGCTAGCAATTTTTTTCGTAAGCTCTTCGGCGGACGCGGTATTTTCCATATTCGGCGTTTCCCCTGCATAATTTTTGAAACTTTTCATACTACCTCCTAAGACGGTTTTTTATATTCTATTCAACGGCAACGTTTTTGGACACTTTTGCATATAGTGTAGTATGGAAATTTTAATGCTCGTTCTTTTATATTATCTTTCACAAAACCCCGATTTCCCCGAAAGTGTAAAACCGCTGATGGGACAATTAAAAAATTCTCAGCAAATGCTTTCTTTTTTGAACGACCTGTCCAACTTCACAAAGACGTTCAGTAGCTTTCAAAAACAAGCTAAGCCGAAAGAAAAAGAACGGGGCGAAGAACCTAAAAACGAAAAAGAAAAACCGCAATCCCCTACCGCGGGAATTGCGGACGATTTTATACAACAAATGCTGAATAATTACTTAAAAAACAACGCTAAATAACGGAAAAACCGCCGTTGACGGGAATATCCACGCCCGTAATATAATCGTTTTCTTCTAAAAACAGTACCGTTTTGGCTATATCCGTGCCCGTGCCGATACGCCCAAGCGGAATTTCTTCTTGTAAGCTTTCCATTTCTTCCTTGGAAAAGCACGCGTTCATCTTGGTATCAATCACCCCAGCCGAAATAGCGTTCACGCGAATACCCGAATAGCCAAGCTCCTTAGCCAGCGCTTTGGTAAACCCCAAAAGCGCCGATTTACTTGCGGAATACACGCTTTCACAGCTACCGCCTACTCCCCCCCAAACGGACGAGATATTGACGATTAAACCGCTCTTTTTAGAAAGCATTGCCTTGCACGCCTCGCGCGCACATAAAAACACTCCGCGCATATTCACGGCGAACACTTTTTCGTATTCGTCAAGGCTCGTATCCTGTATTTGCTTGACGAGCGACACGCCTGCGTTATTGACGAGAATATCCACTTCACCGATTTGTGCAAACAAGCTCTGCACTTCGTTTTCGTTTTCCACCGACGAGCGGTATACTTCTAAGCCCAGCGCTTTGGCTTTTTCCGCGCTTTCTTCGTCTTTTGTGTACGTTACGCAAACTCGATAGTTTTTTTGTAA
>JAFXHR010000038.1 GCA_017536305.1 Clostridia bacterium
CCGTCAGTACGGTTGTTCGTTGGAACTTGGCGGGGACGATCAGTGGAGTAATATCCTTGCCGGCGCGAACTTGATCCGTATCAAGGAACAAAAACCCGCTTACGCGATGACGTTCACCCTTTTGACGACTTCGGACGGCAAGAAAATGGGCAAAACGGCAAAGGGCGCGGTGTGGCTGGACGAGAACAAGACGACTCCGTACGAGTTCTATCAGTATTGGAGAAATATCGACGACGCGGACGTAGAAAAGTGTATGAAATTGCTTACTTTCCTGCCCTTGGAGCAAATCGAAGAACTTTGCGCGCACAAGGACGAGCGTATCAACAAGGCAAAAGAAGTGCTGGCGTACGAGCTGACGAAAGAAGTGCACGGCGAAGAAAAAGCGAATATCGCGCAGCGCCAAGCGCAGGCGGCGTTCGGCGGCGGCGCGGCAGAGCTGTTGACGAAAGAGGTTTCCGACGTGGCTACGGTGGTAGACGCGATGGTTGCGGCAGGCATTGCAAAATCGAAAGGCGAGGCGCGCAGACTCATTGAACAGGGCGGCGTTTCCGTGGACGAAACGAAAGTGACGGATGCGAATATGGCAATCCCCGCGAACGAATTTGTTTTGCACAAGGGCAAGAAAGTACACGTGAAAATCGTTGTAAAATAAGAAAACGAAACGCGTATATACGTCGTAGCGGCGTATTTACGCGTTTTTTTGTAAGGCAATCGGCGCGATGGTGCGGGTTAGTGCAAGGAATTTACGGGACGGAGCGAACGTTGTAAAAAGGAGAACGGATATGGAAGAGAAATCGGTGCGGACGGTGTTCGGCAGATACGAGAGCGAAAAGGTGATAGAACGCTCCCGTTTTCTCACCTATTCGGCGCACGTGGAGAGCGAGGAAGAGGCAAAGGCTTTTATTGCGGAAATTCGTTCAAAACACTCTCTCGCAACGCACGTTTGTTACGCTTTTATTTCCGATAAAGTGGGCAATTTGCAACGCTTTTCGGACGACGGCGAGCCGCAGGGTACGGCAGGCGTACCGATTTTAGAGGTGTTGAAGGCAAAAAAACTGTACGAAACGGCGGTGGCGGTCGTGCGGTATTTTGGCGGCATAAAGCTAGGCGCAGGCGGCTTGGTGCGGGCGTATTCTTCGTCGGCGGCGGAGAACCTTGACGGCGCGGATATTCGTGTTTTAGAGATGTGCGCCGAGCGGATATTTACGGTGGAATATACGGGGGTGGATAGCCTGCAAAAATACCTTTCAACGCATACCTGCTCCCTTCTTTCGACCGATTACGGCGAAAAAGTGCAGTGTCGAATCGCGGTGAAAAAACGAGAGGCGGAGGGCTTTTGCGCCGACCTTTTAGACTATATGCAGGGCAGAATAAAAATCGAAAACGGCGAGGAATATTACGCGCCGTTTAAGGAATAATTTTTATCAAGCATTGACAAAACCTTTTGCCGTGTGGTACAATAAAAACGCGGTAACGTAAAAAATATTGAGGAGGGAAGAAAATGAAATACTGTATGTTAAAAGATATGCGCGCGTCGAGAGTGGTGATGGGCTGTATGCGTATTGCCGACAAAACGCTAGCGCAGACGGAAAAGGTAATGATTGAGGCGTTGCAGGCGGGCGTGAATATGTTCGACCTTGCCGACGTGTACGGCGCAGGGGATTGCGAACGTATTTTCGGCGTGGCAATCCGCGATTTGGAAATCCCTAGAAAAGATTACGTTTTGCAGACCAAATGCGGTATTCATAAAGACGCCGAGGGGAAAATCCTCGGATTCGATTTCTCCAAAGAACATATCCTTGCTTCCGTAGAGGGCAGCTTAAAACGTCTGAATACGGACTATATTGATATTTTGCTGTTACACCGCCCCGATACCCTGATGGATCCCGATGAAGTGGCGGCGGCGTTTGAAAAACTCCGTGAGGACGGTAAAGTGCGCGCTTTTGGCGTCTGCAATATGTCGGCAATGCAGATGCAGCTGCTCAAAGGCTCCGGCGTGGAAATTATCGCAAATCAAATGCAGTTTTCGCCTATGCACACGGCGCTCGTGGACAGCGGCTTTAACGTGAATATGTATAAAGATGAATCGACGATGCGCGCAGGCGATTGTTTGGAATATTGCCGTTTGCGCGGGATTTCGTTGCAGGCTTGGTCGCCGTTCCAGTACGGATTTTTTGAAGGCTCGATTTTGGACAAGGAAAAATTCCCCGCGCTGAACGCGGAGCTGGAACACCTTGCGGAAAAATACGATTGCACGCCGGCGGCGATTGTGTTGGCGTGGATATTGCGCCACCCTGCGTTCGCGCAGACGGTAACAGGCACGACGTCGCCTGAACATATGAAAGAACTCTGCCGCGCGGCGGATATTACGCTGACGAGAGAGGAGTGGTATTCGCTCTATCTTTCCACGGGCAAAAAGTTGCCCTAATCGGCGTGAAAATTACGAAAAATATCCAAGAGAGAAGAAAAGAGGTTGAAAAAATGATAGTAAAAGAGTATATTAAGGATTTTGAAAAGCTGGGTTTTGGTATGTTCGTGCATTTCGGTGCATACAGCGTGCTGGGTAAAGGCGAGTGGGCAAAAAATATCCACTCCATACCCGATACGGAATACGAATCGTACGTAAAGGCTTTTCAGCCCGATAAGGATTGGGCGAAAAATCTCGTAGCGACGGCGAAAAAGGCAGGCTGTAAATATATCACGCTTACCACTCGTCATCACGACGGATATTCGCTGTACGATACGCTCGGTTTGAACGAATACGACGCACCCCATTATTGCGGCAGGGATCTTGTGCGCGAGTTCGTGGACGCGTGCAACGAGGGGGGTATCGTGCCTTTCTTCTATCACACTCTTCTCGATTGGTGGGAAAAGAGCTATCAAGAGGATTTTAAGGGCTATTTGAAATACCTCCGTCGCAGCGTGGAAATTCTTTGCACGCAGTACGGCAAAATCGGTGGTATCTGGTTTGACGGTATGTGGGATAAAAAGGACGAGGACTGGGAAGAGGACGCCTTGTATAGTATGATTCGCAGTCATCAGTCCACCGCTATGATTATCAACAATACGGGGCTTAGCGCGCTCGGTGCGCTCGGACATATCGAGCTTGATTCCGTCACCTTTGAACGCGGCAAGCCCGAGCCAATCAATATGGCGGGCTCGCCCAAATACGTGGCGAGTGAAATGTGCGAAATTTTCGCCGACCATTGGGGCTATGCAAAGCTTGATTTCAATTTTAAATCCCTGCGTCAGATGATAGAGGAATATTGCGAGTGTAGAAAATACGGCTGTAATTTCCTTTTGAACGTCGGTCCGATGGGGAACGGTCAGATTCGTCCTTTGGATAAGGCGATGTTGGAAACGCTGGGCGAGTGGGCGAAGCTCAACGAAGAGGCACTGTTCTTGCCCCGTCCTTGCGGCGTGGAAATGCCCGAGGGAAAAAAGGATTTCGTATTGGAAAAGGACGGCGTATATTATCTGTTCTGTTACGACTTGGCTATGGCGCTGGGCGACGCGAACGTCGTTAAGGCAATGGCAGGCGATACGATGAAAAAATTCAAATTCGACAAGACGATTAAAAAAGTGACGTGGCTGGACAACGGCGAGGAAGTGCCGTTTGAGCAAAAAGACGGCGAAACGACGGTATTTTGTACGCCGTACGCATACGGGGCAAACTACGTCGTCCGTATTGCGAAAATGGAGCTGTAAGCAAGGCTGTTTGCGTATGGTTTTGCGCGTGGGCTTGCGTGCGTACGCGTAAAAACAGATAAAAAAGGCGGTTTACTTGTGCAAAGTATACAATAGGGGCGAACAAGTTTGGTGATTTTGCCCATTGTAATTTTTTTGCGAATATAGTAAAATGATAGTAATGAAAAAATTTTAAAAGCCAAAATTTGGAGGAAAAAGATTATGGCAGGACTTTCGCTGAAAGGCATTAACAAAGTATACCCCTCGGGTGTACAGGCAGTTTTCAATTTCTGTCTCGATATCAGAGATAAGGAATTCATCGTATTGGTAGGTCCTTCCGGCTGCGGTAAATCTACGACGCTTCGTATGATTGCAGGTTTGGAAGAAATCTCTTCGGGTGAACTCTATATCGACGGCAAGCTTGTAAACGACGTTGTTCCCAAGGACAGAGATATCGCGATGGTTTTCCAAAACTACGCATTGTATCCCCACATGTCCGTTTACGACAACATGGCGTTCGGTTTGAAACTTAGAAAAGTACCTAAGGAAATTATCGACCAAAAGGTTAAAGCGGCGGCTGAAATTCTCGGTATTACCGATTATTTGTCCAGAAAACCCAAGGCACTTTCCGGTGGTCAAAGACAACGTGTTGCGCTCGGTCGTACCATCGTTCGTGAGCCTAAGGTATTCCTTCTCGACGAACCTTTGTCCAACCTCGACGCTAAGCTTCGTGCTTCCATGAGAACGGAAATTTCCAAGCTTCACGCTCGTCTTGCTACCACGTTCATCTACGTTACCCACGACCAGGTCGAAGCTATGACCATGGGTACGAGAATCGTCGTTATGAAAGACGGTTTCATGCAGCAGGTTGATACCCCGCAGAACCTTTACGATTATCCCGTAAACCTGTTCGTTGCAAGCTTTATCGGTACGCCTCAAATGAACTTCTTCAAGGAATCCACGCTTAGCTCTAAAAAGGGTAAAGTATACGTTGAGTTTATCGGCGGTAACAAGATTTTGCTCCCGAAGAGCGTTGCGTCCAGAATTAAGAATATCAACGAATACCTTAACACGGGTAAGCATATCACGCTCGGCGTTCGTCCCGAAGATATTCACCAAGACCAAGCGTTTATCGCTAACTCGCCCGAAACGGTAATTAAGGCTCGTATCGAAGTTATCGAAAAACTCGGTGCGGAAACGCAAATCTACTGCGAACTTGACCACGAAGGCAAGGAAAGCTCGGTTATCGACAACTCTACGCAAATGATTGCGAAGATTTCCAGCCGTGCAGTTGTTTCTTTGAAAGACGTTGTTGAGCTTGCATTCGACGCGCATCACATTCACATGTTCGACGGCGAAACGGAAGCTACGCTTTTGGAAAGAGATGAAGGCTACGAAGTTATCGAAGAAAACGCAGAAGGTTCTGCATTCGTACCCCCGACACCTCAAGAAATGCGTGCACGTATCGATTCCGCTCGTATCGTAACGAAGGAAATGAAAGCGCAAGCAAGAAAAGACGCGAGAATGGCGAAACTTGCTAAAAAGCAAGCGGCTGCGGAAGTAGTAGAAGAAGCTCCCGTAGAGGAAGCTCCTGTGGAAGAAGTTCCCGCGGAAGAAGAAAAGAAAGATAACGAATAATATTCGTTCTTAAAAATCCGTCCTGTTTGAAAAAGCAGGACGGTTTTTTTAGTGCAAAAAGTGCCGTGAAATGACGATATGGTGAGAAATTTAGTAATCTTTTCTGCCAAGTAAGAAGTCAACACTAACATCAAAATAATCAGCGGTTTTATGTAAAAAATAAATATCAGGTTCAATTTTTCCAAGTTCCAAATAGGAAATTCTTCTTTGGGTGGTATATAATTCTTTTGCTAAACTTGCTTGGGTTAAGCCGTTTTCTAAGCGTAATTGTCTAATTATTTTTCCAAAATTATTCATATAAAAATTATAACAAAGAAAAACAAAAAAGACGTTGGTTCTTAGAAATTTAAGATGATTTTTTTAGACAATTTTTGCCTAAAATATTTAACCTTTTTTCAATAAGTTATAATATTATCAATATCCAAGGAGCAAGTGATTATGAAAGAGAGAACATTTAGTATTCCCAAGCTTACGGAATTTTTCGATAGCTTGGATAATTATATTGAAAATTATCAAAAAAACAAACGGAAAAATATAAAGAAAGAAAATCTTGTTTGGGCAAGGGAAGAGCTTTGGAAATGCTTGGAAAGATTAGACCAAGGGGATTTGAAAATTATTTATTATATTCATCACTTAAAGAGCGTGTATAAAATACAAGCGTTGAGTTTTTTGAAAGAATTATATAAAGCGGAAAATCGCTGGACAGCGGAAAGCAAGGGAGAAGAATTTCGCGATTATATTTTTATTTGTCGCTAAGCGCATTTGAATAGACGGACGGCGACCGCGGTCATATCGTCCTTGGCTACGCCACCGTAGGCGGTAAGTGCTTGTTTTAATAACAGGTCGGCAAGCTCTTGGGGGTTGTGCACGGGAATACTTTTTAATACGTCATATAAATCGGTGGTTGAGCCGAACGCGCCCGTGATACCGTCGCTTAAAAAGAGCAGGATATCGTTTTCTAACAGTTCGTAGGTGGCGGAAGTGGGGTGCAGGGAGTCGAGTATGCCCAACGGGAGCGTGCCGTTTTCCAAGACCTTGACGGTATTGCCCGATAAAATAAAGCCGACGGGCGAGCCGATTTTCACAATATCCGCCACACCGTCGTCTAAATCCACGACGGCAATATCTACGCAAGCAAAGCTTTCTTCTTTGTTAAAGGTAAGCAATTTATTCACCGTTTTTAATATCGTTTCGGGGGGCATTTTGGCTCGGTAAAAACTTTCCAAAAGGGATATGGTGCTCTCGGATATGCGACGGGCGTATTCACCGCTACCCATACCGTCGGAAAGGGCGACCATAAACCGCCGTTCGTCAATTTTAATTACGGAATGGGTATCACCGCTCGCCGTTTCACCCGTTTTTCGCGTCGTTGCTACGCCGAACGCCGCGTCAAAACGGGGTTTTTTATGCAGAATACAGCAAAATTTATCGTTGCCGAGCGTTAAACGCTTGGAAATGAGCATAGGCGTGTCCAAGGTATACGACGCGACGGCGGAAATTTTTTTAACGTCCGCTCTGCCGTAAGTTACGAGCGATAGCGTAAGATTTTTTTCGTCGCCGTAGACGAGTACTTCCGAGCATACGATACCCACGCCAAGGAGCGCGATATTTAGCGCGCGTTCCTTGTCCGTATACATACGCAACGGCTCGCTTTGCTCTAAGGCTAAATCGCGTAAAATTTCACTCACGCCCTGCGCTTGACCCGCAAGGAGCGCTCTACCCGACGACGCGTTTTCCGTTTCCGTCATATAGCGATGATAATCCCCGATTTGGCGGTTGACGGAATATAAAATACCGCTTTGATTAACGCACATATCGGCGATAGTTTTGGGTAGGTCGATTAAGCTTGCTCTACCCTTTTGACAGCCGATTTCGATAAGCTTGCTCAAATCGTTAATCGCGCCTTTACGCGCGCAATTACGGTATTGCGTACAGCTACGGCAGGTTTCTTCGACTATGCAAGCGCGTATGTATTCCTTAGCGCTGTCTTCCGCCTCCGTGGTGCTGAGCGTGGTGAACGTGTTTTGAATTTCCCGAAATACGCCCGAAATTTCAAACAGCTGTTGACCGATTGCCGAGCGGTTTCGATTAATCGCTACGCGTGAAAGGTGCTTTTCACGGTAAAAAACGAGTTTGTTTTCCAGCTCGCGAACTAAGGGCGTTGGAATGAGTACGAAAAAGAGCGCGGGGAGCACCGCGGATAAAATGGCGGGAACGAGTTGGCTCGTGGGATAGGCGTACAGTCCGTCTACGTAGCCGTAGGAAAAGAACACGGCAAGCAGTGCACAGGACGCGGACAGTCTACCCGATTTGATAAACAAAGCCACAGCCACGCCGTAGATAAAAAAGCGTTCGGGAGAAAGGGAAAACATCAAAAGGGGCGGTAAACTGAGCGTAAAAGCGCAAACGAGCGTCGTGGTGTCCTTGGTGGCGCAGGAAAAAAGCAGTAACGCAAAAAATGCGATACCCATGTACGCGTTTAAGCCGATAAAACGGCACACGCCCACGCCGATACAAACGAAGAAAAAGACGGAAAATACCAGCTCGTGCGCTTGCAATCGGCATTTGAGTAGTTTTTTGAGTAGTGCGCTTACCGCGACGGAGAATATTGCGGAAAGCAGGAAAATGAGCGCGGATATCACTACCTTTTGCAAGATGGCGACGTTGAGAAAGTCAAAGGGAAGGTAATAGGGGGTAAAGGGGGCAAGCAGGGTAAATGCCGTGAGCGCAAGGGCTAAGCAAAGAAAAGGGGGTAAGCCGTAAGCGGAAAGGTTCGCGCGTTTTAAGCGGTCGCGAAGAAGAAAACCGATAGCAAGGAGCGTGCCTTGGAGCGCATAGAGCAGTATTTCCCGTCCGCTACCGCCGATAAAGGAAGTGATAAAAAAGAAGAGCGCGCTTACGAATGGGGAAAGCCCTGCTCGGCTCATAGCGTACGTGAGCGCAAGACCCAACGGCTCGCCGTTGGATAAAGTAAAGCGTAAAAAGAGCAAGCCGATAAAAAAGAGTAGATATAGAAAAATGCGGGCGTAATCCGTTTTTATAGTTTTCATAACAACCTCCGTTTCAAGTATTGATTATATAATAAAAAACGCCACGGAATTTGGGCGTTTTTAGAAAAAATAGGTAGGTTTTGACGGATTTTATGAGTTGACGGGAAAGCCAAGACTAATTAAGATAGCGCGGTTGACGCGGAGCATAGTGGACGGGGGTAATTCGCCGATTCGTTCCTTTAATCGGCGTTTATCCAGCGTGCGGATTTGTTCGAGTAAAATGACACTGTCCTTAGCAAGGCCGTATGCCGACGGTAGTTCGATATGCGTGGGGAGCTTGGCTTTATTGATTTTGCTAGTTACCGCGGCGGCGATAATGGTGGGGGAATATTTATTACCGATATCGTTTTGTACGACGAGCACGGGGCGTATTCCGCCCTGCTCGCTACCCACTACGGGGGATAAATCCGCATAATAAAGTTCACCGCGTTTTACGTTCATAACTTACCTCTTTTGAAAACCGAACGACTCCCTTACTATATAATATGTAGCGGTTTGGCTCGGCGTTCCGTTTTTACTTCGGTTTAAGTATTGCCTTGCCTTACGCGGTTTATACCTATAAGAAACTTTTTTTTGACGCGCGCATATAGTAATAGTGGAGTATTTTAAGGCGGTAATCGTATGGAATTGACTTTTTCAGAGCTTAGAACGAAAGAAGTGGTGAACACGCAGGACGGGAGAAAGCTTGGCAAGGTTTGCGATATGGTGTTTTGTTACCCTGAAAATCGGTGGCTAGGTATCGTTGCGCCCAACGGGCGCGGGTTCGGTTTTAAGAAAAACGGGCTGTTTATCGAGCTTAGGAATATCGTCAAAATCGGGGAAGACGTTATCTTAGTGAACGTAGGATTGCCGAGAAAGCGGGGTGGAAAACGCAGTGAAAGCACTCACGGTGGTATGGATAGCGGTATGAATACGCCTACCCCGCCAAACGGTACGCCGTACGGAGAGATGCCACGGCGGAGCTTTGAAGAATACGAATAAACGGCTAACGGTTAGACAAAAAAGTCTGACCGTTATTTTTTTGAAAAGGCATATAAAAAGCGATTGACATTTAGAATTTGGAGTGATATAATAATCAAGTAGTTGGAGGCATAGTCTCAGTTGGTTAGAGCGCTCGCTTCACATGCGAGAGGTCAGGGGTTCAAGTCCCTTTGTCTCCACCAAAAAATAAAACGCCTGTGGGCGTTTTATTTTTTTATACAAACGAAAAGTTTGGTATGTAATCATAGCGTAGCTATGTATGAAATTGGCATAGCCGTATGGCATTTCAGTTTGATGACATATCTTCTTCTTGTGTTATAATTGAGAACAAAATTAAACGAAGAAAAACCTAATTTGAACCACCTACGGTTTAGTTTAGGTTTTTTCGTTTTGAAAAAGGTTGAAAAAATATAAAAAAAGTTATTTCAAACACTTGACGACAGTTTTGAGTTGTGATATACTATAATTGTACTTGGCCAAAGTATTCAAAAAATTCATAATAAAAAGGAGTTATAAAAATGCAGTTAGAATTAGCGGATATTGTAAAGTTATACAATCGTATGGATGAGTTGGAAAAAAGAGTGGCTCAATTAGAAGAAAAAGTAAACGTTCAACAAAAAGCAGAGATATTTTATATGGAACGCCCTGCTTTTCCTACTGAGTGCGCGAATGGCAAATATAAAGCGTTGTCGGAATTCTTATACGAGCGGTGGGAAAAAAGAATTGTGTTATCTTATGAACAGTTGGAAGCATTATTGGGGTTTACGTTACCTGCAAGTGCGCATAATCTTCCGCAATCTTATTGGGCGAATACGGAGTATCATACATATGCAAAAAGCTGGTTGAAGTTGGGATATAAAGCTAAAGTAGATGTGGAAAATAAAAAGGTTGTTTTTGAAAGAAATTTATATTAAGGAGGAACATTTATGAATATTCTTAAGAAAGACAATATAATCGATAATATTGTAAAAGAAAAATTAAAAGCAAATGGGGGGAAAGCTTTAATGCCAACTTTGCGTGGTGCGCCTATAGCGTTTTGGCTTTCTGCTACGGGTATGGGAATTGAAACGGATAAATTGTCTGGTTACATATTGCAATGGGAACATTTTCGTGAAATAGTAAAGAAAGCAAATTCATTGGGTGGAAAAATGTATCGTGGAGACGTTTTGGCGATGAATGGCGGTAAGCTTGGTGAAGATATTTCGTACGATTGTATGGAAGGATTTATTGCTCATGAATTGCTGTTTATAGAAGATGGAATGTCGGTTACTCGTCGTTCTACCTATTATTCTGGAATACTTGCATGGGCTGGGATTATAGCTATACATAGAAGTCAAGGGCAAGGAAGCTTTATTACCGTTAACGCCAAATATCGCAATATTTAATCATTGTAGTGAATTTTATATTTTGAAAAAGACGGCGGTAGGCCGTCTTTTTTCACGCTTTTTTTGGCAAACGCATATACTACAATATGAGAAATATTGTGTATGATAGACAGGCGGTCGTGGCGTATGCTAGGCGGTGGGCGTTTGCGCGTAATCCAAAGTATTATAATTTTGATTTGCTCGGTGGCGATTGTACTAACTTTGCGTCGCAATGCCTTTTTGCGGGTGTTGGTGTGATGAATTTTACGCCTGATTTTGGGTGGTATTACCGCTCGCTCAACGACCGCGCGCCTGCGTGGACGGGTGTGGAGTTCTTTTATCAGTTTCTAACCGCCAACGCGGACGGGGTAGGGACGGGCGTTGGTCCGTATGCAAAGCTTGTGGAGCAAAACGAGCTGGAAATCGGGGACTTCGTGCAATTTGGTCGTGCGACGGGGGATTTTTATCATACGCCCGTCGTGGTGGGCTTTTCTAATAGCGGTATTCCCCTTGTATCCGCGCATACCAACGACGCGTTTGGACGGCTTTTAACAAGCTATCGTTTTGAACGGTTGCGCTGTTTGCATATTTTGGGCGCAAGGGAAGAATAACGGTTATTTTTATAAAAATCGCGTAAACTGTAAGTATGGAATTGTTAAAAGAAGTACAAAGTTTACAGAGCGAAATAATTGAAAATAGACGGTTTTTACACGCAAAACCCGAAACGGGGTTTGCGCTTTCTAAAACGACGGCGTTCGTTGTGGAAAAGCTGAAAGAAATGGGATATGCGCCAAGGGCTTGCGGAAAATCGGTCGTGGTTACGATAGGTAAAAAGGGAAAAGCGTTATTGCTCCGCGCGGATATGGACGCCTTGCCGATAAAGGAGCAAACGGGTTTACCGTTTGCGTCGAAAAACGGGAATATGCACGCCTGCGGACACGATATGCATACCGCAATGTTGCTTGGCGTCGCGAAAATCCTAAAAAAACACGAGAAACAATTACAGGGTAAAATTAAACTGCTGTTCCAACCGGCGGAAGAAACCTTAGAAGGGGCAAAGGACGCGTTGCAGGCAGGCGTTTTGCATAATCCAACGGTAGGCGGAGCTATGATGGTGCACGTGATGACCGCTTTGCCTATGCAAAGCGGTAAAATCGTCGTGGCTAATTCGGGTGTGAGCGCGCCCGCTTGCGATTATTTTCAAATTCAAGTCAAGGGCAAAAGTTGCCACGGCTCAGCTCCGCAAAACGGTGTGGACGCTTTGCTCGCGTCCGCGCATATACTCGTTGCATTGCAGGAGCTCTCCGCGCGTGAAATTCCTGCTAAAGCTCCGACCGTTTTGACTATCGGGCGTATGCAGGCTGGAAAGGCAGGGAACGTAATAGCGGACAGCGCCCTTTTAGAAGGAACTTTTCGTGCGTTTGACGAAACGCTCCGCGCGCAACTCAAAACGCGTATGAGCGTTATCGTGCAAAGCATTGCCAAAGCGTTTCGTGCGCGGGCAAGGCTTAGCTTTACGAGCGGTTGTCCTGCGCTTTCAAACGACGAAAAAATGTGCGCGTTTGCGGAAAAAGAAATTAAAAATCAAATAGGAGAAGAGCTGGTTATAAGCTCGTCGCAGTTTGGCGAGAGCGCAAAGCGTATGGGCGGTTCGGAAGATTTTGCGTATATCGCGCGCGAAGTACCGTCGGTAATGCTGGCGCTTTGCGCAGGGGAAACGGAAAAGGGATTTAGCGAGCCTTTGCATCACCCCAAGGTGCGCTTTGACGAAACCGCGCTTGTAAACGGGGTAGTCGCTTTGAGTGCGTGCGCGCTTTCTTGGCGCGGTTAAATATGCCCGTTTGCGCATACGCCAAAAAACGACGGAATATTTTTGACAAAAAAAGAAAAATACGGTCGAATAAATTTTTCCGCAAGTGTGGATAACCGCATACGATAAAAAACGAGCCGAACGGCTCGTTTTTGAGTTTTTTCGACAAAGCTTGGATAGGGGATTTTATATGCAAAAAACCGCATATCTTACGGGCAGGTACGCGGTGAATATATGCGGTTGACCGCATAGAAAAAATAGCGTTACGGCTTGTATGTGATTGACTATCTTCTTCAAAAGGTATATAATAGATATATAGGTGAAGAATGAACGGTATACAAGAACAATTAAAAACGCTTGCCGAAAGCTTGGGCGCGGATATCGTCGGATTTTGTAAGCTGGATAAGCCCGTGATGGGGTTTTCGTATGCGGTGTCGCTGGGGGTAAAGCTTGCGGACGCGGTGCTTAAAACGATTGAAAGCGCGCCGTCGTTCGTGTATTTTCAGCATTATCGAACGGCAAACGCTTTGCTCGATACCATTGCGTTTCGCGTGGCGAGAGAAATAGAAAAATCGGGGTATTTGGCGTTGCCCGTGGCGGGCAGTCAAAGCCTTGGGAAAAATAATCCGTACCGCGGAGTTATTCCGCATAAGACGGTGGCGGTGTTGTCGGGGCTTGGGTTCGTTGGAAAAAGCGGTCTGTTTTTATCGACGGAATTTGGGAGCAAGGTGCGCCTTGCAACGGTATTGACTTCTATGCCGTTAGAAAGCGAATTGCCTGTAATCGAAAACGGGTGCGGGGATTGTCGTATTTGCCAAAACGCCTGCCCTGCGGGTGCGATTTACGGGGAAAAACCGACGATAGACGGGGAACGCAATTTCGACGCGGAAAAGTGTTCTAAGTATATGAAAGAGCATTTTCAAGATATCGGGCGCGGTAGCGTTTGCGGTATATGTATAAAGGTCTGTCCGAAAAATAAATTATAAAATAAACGCTCGACTTTTTCAAGCCGAGCGTTTTTCGTTATTGTAATTTAGGGATACCGTCAAAGCCTTTTTGCAGTTCTTCTTCGGTGGGGATATAGTCGTCCATTTTACCGTCGTGGAATTTTTCGTAGGCGTACATATCGAAATAGCCCGTGCCCGTCAAGCCGAATACAATCGTCTTTTTCTCGCCCGTTTCCTTGCATTTCTTCGCTTCGTCCATTGCGACTTTAATCGCGTGCGCCGATTCGGGGGCGGGCAGGATACCTTCCACTCTTGCAAAATATTCCGCCGCTTCAAAGACTTCCGTTTGCTTGACGGAGCGCGCTTCCATCAAGCCTTGGTCGTATAATTCCGAAAGGGTAGAAGTCATACCGTGATAGCGCAAACCGCCTGCGTGGCTAGCGGACGGAATAAATCCGCTACCTAAGGTATACATTTTAGAAAGGGGGCAAACTCTGCCCGTGTCGCAGAAGTCGTAAGCGTATTTACCGCGCGTGAGCGACGGACAGGACGCAGGCTCGACCGCGATAAAACGGTAATTTGCCTTGCCTTCTAACTGCTCTGCCATAAAGGGTGCGATTAAACCGCCAAGGTTAGAACCACCGCCCGCGCAACCGATAATCATATCCGCTTTTACGCCGTATTTATCGAGCGCCGTTTTCGTTTCCATACCGATAATAGATTGATGTAAAAGCACTTGATTGAGTACGCTACCAAGCGCGTAGCGGTAACCTTCTTTCGTTTGCGACGCCTCCACTGCCTCGGAAATGGCGCAACCGAGCGAACCGCCCGTGCCAGGGAATTCTTCTAAAATTTGTCTGCCTACCTTGGTCGTTTGCGAAGGGGACGGGGTTACCTTTGCACCGTAGGTGCGCATAACTTCACGACGGAAAGGTTTTTGTTCATAGGATACCTTAACCATATAGACGTTACAATCCAACCCAAAGTACGAACAAGCCATAGAAAGCGCCGTACCCCATTGACCTGCACCCGTTTCCGTCGTAACGCCTTGTAAGCCTTGCTCTTTTGCATAGTACGCTTGCGCGATTGCCGAGTTGAGCTTGTGGCTACCGCTCGTGTTGTTGCCTTCAAATTTATAATAGATATGCGCAGGCGTGCCGAGCGCCTTTTCTAAGCAGTACGCACGAACCAAGGGCGCGGGGCGGTACATTTTATAAAAGTCGCGTACTTCCTTAGGAATTTGAATATATTTCGTGGTATCGTCTATTTCTTGCTTGGCGAGCTCTTCACAAAAAATCGCAGACAGCTCTTCTTGCGTCATAGGCTGTAAGGTTTTAGGGTTTAATAAGGGCGCGGGTTTCTTGGTCATAAACGCGCGCAAATTTAACCAACTGTTTGGTAATTCCGTTTCGTCCAAATAAATTTTGTAGGGGATTTCCTTGTTCATAGTCTTGCTCCTTGTGTTTTATAAAAAAGCCCGAAATACGGAATAATTCCGTATTTCGGGACGATAGTTTCTACCGTGGTGCCACCCAAATTGACTTTAATAAGTCCGCTTTTTGCGTACCATCATACGCTTTGCGCTGTTACGGGCGCGCCCGTCGATTGCTACTTGCGTTACCGCTTTCGTTCGCCCTCCTAAGTCCATTCCCGTTTGCCGTCCGTATCGCAATTCCACCGCCTGCGACTCTCTTTATCGGCCTAAACAAAGGTACTATTCTTATTCGTCGGTTTGTTTGTATGAAATTATCAATATAGTATCATATTTTTCGATAGCTGTCAAGCGTTTAAGCGAAAAATTTGTTTTATTTTTTAGGAAATTACTTCTACTTGGCAACAGCGCATAACCTGCAACGCAGATTCGTGGTTTTTGGGCGAAGTACCTGCGCAAAGGGGTGCGTTGACTTTAACGCGCATTTCGGGGAACATTGCCTTTAAGATGAGCGCGTTGCTCACGACGCAAATATCCGTGCAGGTGCCCACGAGCTCCACTTCCGTAAATTCCTGTAAGAAATCCCAGTTAAGCGAGCCGAAGGTGGGTTTGTCAACGATAGTTGCGTTCTTGAATTCGAGCGCGTGCGCAATATCCTTCTGGATTTGCCAACCGTTGGTATCCTTTACGCAATGGGTAATAGGTAATTCTTTGCCCTCGGATGTGGAAAGATAATTTTTACCGTGCGTATCGCGCGTAGCGAATACACTGCCACGGAAACAATCGATTCTCCGAACGATAGGGGCGACGATTTTTTGCGCCGTGGCGTTCGCAAGCGTGCCCGTGATGAAATCGTTTTGCATATCAATGACAATGAGAGCTTTTTTCATAATGCGTACTCCTTATAAAGTAAAAGTATCGAAAATTTCGTTCGTTTCTAAATTTTTCCAAGTGAGCGTGCCGTTTTCGTACAGCATATACGAATGGGGCGTACCGTCCTTGGGCAGGGCTACCGAACCGCAGTTTGCATACAAACCGCCGTTTGATAAAACTTGCTTGCAGGGGGTATGGAAATGCCCGTTAAGCAGAATATCCCCCCGTTTCAAAAGGGGCGTGTTTTCCGTATTATATAAATGCCCGTGCGTTAAAAACAGTGTTCTGCCGTTATCGTCAATGAGCGCGTAATCGGCAAGACAGGGAAATTCGAGTACCATTTGGTCTACTTCGCTATCGCAATTTCCGCGAATAGCGGTAATTTTCTCTTTGACGGCGTTGAGCATAGCGAATACTTTTTTGGGCGCGTAATCGTCGGGAAAATCGTTGCGCGGACCGTGGTATAAAATATCGCCGAGTAAAACCAAGCGCGTCGCGTTCTCTTTTTCAAAAGAGGTAAGGAGCTTTTCGCACCAAAACGCCGAGCCGTGAATATCCGAGGCGATAAAAAGTTTACCTTGCATTATTTTAGCTCCTTAGAAAATAAATTTGACAATATCGAATTGTTCGGGTAAGTTTGCTCCGCTACCCAAAAGGGTTGCGTATTTATCCATCAGCTCGGGGAGCTTTTCTTCCTTGAAACTGCCGAACGGGAATTCCGAGAAATTGACCGCTTTTTGCGCGAGCAGGTTAATTGCCGTCGATACGAATTCACGGCTTTCGGTAATAACCTTGATGGTGATGTTATTCTTAAACGCGTGCTCTAAGTTGATATGCAAGCTCTTGCCCGTCGGCGAACAAAAAGCAATGAACGCGTCCCGTTTTACGAGCGGGAACATCACCGACGGTTCGCTACGGTTAGAATAGGTAAGATATACCGCACCGTCCGCAAATTTACCGCCCGTTGCGTTCAAAACGTTATTTTTCAGCGTTTCGTCGTTGGGGAAGGTATAATAAATACCGCATTTTTTCGCGCGTGCAAGCCGTTCGGGGTTATTATCCGCTAAAATGGGCACGGCGCGGTGGTAAATCAGGATTTGACAAAGCACGTTGGCATACAAGCCACCGCCAAGCACTAAAATATGCTGACCGACGGTAATTTGCATCTCGTCTACTACCCGTTCCGCCAGCGCAATCGCGTCGATTAAAAAGGCGCTTTCGTCGGATACGGACGAGGGCAGGGGATAGACGTCGTCTACGCCTGCGAGCACGAAATCACGGTAAAAGCCGTCCGTCGTTTCGCCTGCGATTTTTAAGCCCGTTTCCGAGCATTCGTCTTCCGTAACGCCTGCAAGGTATACCCGTTCGCCCTTTTTAATAAACGAATCTTCGTTTGCCTCGGTTACCTGACCGATAGCAAAGCGACCTAAAATAAAGGGGGATTTTACCTTGATTGCGCCCGTATAGACGGCTACGTCCGATTCGGTAAGGAGCGCTTTGGTTATTTTTACCTTGACTTTATCGCTGGTAAGTTTCAAATCGGGAGCATTTACGTGCTGTAAATTGTGGGGATAAGCCAGTTGCCAAACTTTCATTAAGCTTTATTCCTTTCGTTCGCGCGGATATTAGGCGGGGCGCAGGAAAAAAATTCTTTCCCAAAACGCGCGCGCCTTACGCGAATAAGATAAGTATAACGCATTTTCACGAAATTTGCAAGTATTTTTTATAAATAGAGTTAAAAAACAGTTGACGACAAGCAAAAAAAGCGTTATAATTGATAAGCACAATTAAGAAAAATGAAATTGCAAAAAAACAACAGCGAGGTGAAAGATATGAAAGCGGATATTCATCCTAACTATCACGAAGTAACGGTTACTTGTGCTTGCGGAGCTACCTTCAAAACGGGTACGACGAAAGATTGCGAAGTTTTGAAAGTGGATATTTGTAGCAACTGCCACCCTTTCTTCACGGGTAAGCAGAAGCTTGTAGATACCGGTGGACGTATTGACAAGTTCAAAAAGAGATACGGTATGTAAGAGAAAAAGCCGAGCTTTAAGAGCAATCTTAAAGCTCGTGTTTTTTAGGGGCTGTAAAGTAAGTCAACAATTTGACGGTGAAAATAGATTATGAAAGAGAACATGCAAAAAGACAGACCTTATTCTATCGGCGGTCAAGCGGTAATGGAAGGGGTCATGATGCGCGGAAAAACGGTCATGGCGACCGCTGTACGCGACCCTGAGGGGGTTATTCAAATTGAATCGGAGCGTTTGACGCCACCCGAAAAAAAGAGCAAATTTTCCCGTTTGCCCTTCGTTCGCGGTGTGGTGAATTTCGTGCGCTCGTTAATCGACGGCAACCGTATTTTAATGCGGAGCGCGGACGTGGCTATGCCCGACGACGAGCAACCGACCAAAGCGGAAAAATGGTTGCAGGAAAAGCACGGGGTTGACCTTGGCGGTATCTTTAATTTTATCGCCGTGCTCCTTGGCGTCGTGCTTGCCGTGGCGATTTTTATTGCCCTGCCCCAGTTTATTACCGGTTTTTTGCCGTTTGATAAAACGAGTACGGGTGTAGACGGGCTTTGGTTTAATTTGATTGAAGGCGGTATCCGCCTGCTCGTGTTTATCGCGTATATTTTGATTATTTCCTTAATTCCGTCGCTGAAAAGGGTATTTATGTACCACGGCGCGGAGCATAAAACCATTTCCTGCTACGAAAAGGGCGACGAATTGACGATAGAAAACGTGCGCGGTTGCACGCGCGTACACGATAGATGCGGTACGACCTTTTTATTCTTGGTGATGATTGTCAGTATTCTCGTGTTTTCGCTGGCGAACTTGGTCGTCGCGCAATGGCTGTATACGGGTACGCGCTTAGACGGCGTGTTGCGCGTGGCATTTAAGCTGTTATTATTGCCCGTCGTTGCCGGCGTATCGTATGAAATTTTACGGCTGTTATCCAAAACGAAGAATAAGATTTTTTGGATTTTCAAAGCCCCTGGATTATTGCTCCAACGCTTGACCACGCGTGAGCCGGACGATAAAATGATAGAATGTGCCATCGTCGCGTTTAAGACGGTTTTGGAAATGGAACAAGACCCGAGTATTCCCGAACGCACCTTTGCGACCGCGGGAAAGATGAGCGTGCTGTTAAAGTCCGTTAAAAAGCGGTTTGCCGTAGCCAATATCGAAGAAGACGAGGCGGAATGGATTTTCGCGCTCACCTTAAATATTCCCAAAAGCGCGGTTACGGGCGACGAGCGGATTGTTAAGCTTGCGCAAGCCAAACAGATTATAAAAATTGCCGATGAGCGTTTGACGGGTAGACCGCTTTGGTACATTATCGGCGATACCGATTTTTGCGGTTATAAAATCAAGGTGGACGAACGGGTACTTATCCCCCGTCCGGAAACGGAAGAGCTGGCAATGATGGCGGTGGCGAGCTTGGAAGAAGGTCAAAGCGTGCTCGACTTATGCACGGGTAGCGGTGCGATTGCGGTTGCCGTTTACAAGGAATCGGAAAAGCGTGGTAAAAAAGTACAGGTAACCGCCGTAGATATTAGCGAAGACGCGCTTACTTTGGCAAAGGAAAACGCTGAACAAAACGGTGCGGATATTCGGTTTTTACAGTCCGATTTATTTACGCGTATTCGCGGTCGGTTTGACGTAATCGTGTCCAACCCCCCGTATATTCCCAGAGCGGAGATTGAAACTTTACAGCGCGAAGTGAAAGATTTTGAGCCCAGACTTGCTTTGGACGGTGGCGCGGACGGGTTGGATATCTACCGTAAAATTGCCGAAGACGCGTTTAAGTATCTGAACCGTGGCGGTATGCTCCTTTTGGAAGTAGGCGAGGGCGAAGCGGAAAAGGTTTCTAAGATGTTCAAAGGTAGCGCGTATACCATTATCGTCAAGGACTTTAACGGCGTGGACAGATACGTCAAAATAATGAGCTAAAAAGGGGACGCAAATGCTGAAAAAATTAGACGCTTTGTTGTCGCGGTATAACTTCTTGTCCGAAAAGCTGTCGCAAGCGGAAGTGATTGCGGATATGGATACTTGGCGCAAGTATTCCAAGGAGCAGGCGGATTTACAGGAAACGGCGGAAAAATATCAAGAATATTTACAAGTCCAAAAGGAAATGGACGACGCCTTTTTAATGAGCGAAGAAGAAACGGACAGCGAAATGAAAAAAATGCTCACGGACGAGGGATATGCTTGCAAGGAAAAGCTTGCGGAAATTCTCGGCGAGCTGAAAATTTTACTTCTGCCTAAGGATAAAAACGACGAAAAGAGCTGTATTTTGGAAATTCGCGCGGGTACGGGCGGTGAAGAGGCGTCGCTGTTTGCGTCCGAGCTTTGCCGTATGTATCTAAATTATTGCGCCAACCATAGACTGCGCGTAGAAGAAATCGATATAAGCGCAACGGAGCTTGGCGGTGTAAAAGAGGCGATTTATTCGGTTACGGGTACGGGCGCGTATAAGCTTTTGAAATACGAGAGCGGTGTGCACCGCGTACAAAGAGTGCCTGCGACGGAAACGCAGGGCAGAATACACACTTCCGCGGCGACGGTAGCGGTACTGCCCGAGGCGGAAGAAGTGGAAGTGGAAATCAACGACAAGGATATCCGTATCGATATTTTCCATTCGGGCGGTGCAGGCGGTCAAAACGTCAATAAGGTAGCGTCCGCCGTGCGTATTACCCATTTCCCGACGGGGATTGTGGTAACCTGCCAAGACGAGCGTTCACAGCTAAAAAATAAAGAACGGGCGTTTAAGGTATTGCGCTCGCGTATATACGATTTTTATAACGGTCAAAACGCCAAAGAGCGCGAAGAAAACCGTCGCAGTATGGTCGGCTCGGGGGATAGGAGCGAGCGTATTCGTACCTATAATTTCCCGCAAAGCAGAGTAACCGACCATAGAATCGGACTTAGTCAATACAATCTCGACGCGTTTATGACGGGGGAGATAGACTCAATGGTCGAGGCGCTTGCCATAGCGGATAGAGAGGCTATGCTCGCGTCGCAGGAGAACTGAGATGAAACAAGAGCATAAACAAACACTTTTAGATATTGCGGTGGCGGTGCTCGCCGGCTTGGTAGTCGGATTTGCCTATTATTTTTTCCAAAATTCCAACGGGTTTGCCCCTGGGGGTGTCGGCGGTTTGGCGACCATTACATACTATCTTACGGGATATAAAGTATCGTGGGCACTACTTATGCTGGCGTTTAATATTCCTATCTTTATACTCGTGAGCATTTTCGTTAATAGAAAGCTCGGTCTGTTTTTGATTTTATATATGACGGTACAGTCGCTCTCTACGGAAATATATCCGCTTTTGGGCTGGAACCCGTATTCCCAAGCGACGAGCGGAGAAGATTTCAACGTCGTGTTCGCGTGTATCGCTACGGGCGTTATTTCGGGCGCAGGCTTTTCGCTCATGCTTAGACGGTTTGGCGCAAGTGGCGGTACGTATGCTATATCCGCGCTGATTAAAAAAGCGCGACCTGCCAGCAATATCGCTTACGTATCCTTTTGGCTGGATGCAAGCGTCGTAGCCGTTGCGTTTTTCGTGTACGGAATGAAGGTTACGCCCGTTGTTTGTACCCTTTTGAACTTATTTATCGCGAACGTCGTCGTGGATAACGCTTTGACGGGTGTGAA
The DNA here is from genome assembly GCA_017536305.1 of Clostridia bacterium. Lineage (GTDB taxonomy): Bacteria > Bacillota > Clostridia > Christensenellales > Borkfalkiaceae > Scatosoma. The sequence goes on from JAFXHR010000038.1 coordinate 21,450, forward strand.
AAACGGTTATAAATTTGAAATTATTACGGATACGCCTGACGAACTCGCGCAAGAGCTTATCGAAAAGCTCGGACACGGTGTAACGGAAATCCGCACGCAAGGTATGTATTCGCATACGGAAAAGTTTATGCTCGTTTGTATCATTCGGAAAAAACAGCTTGGCGCAATGTTCAAAATTATAAAACGATATAAAGGTACGTTCGCAAGCTTTTCCAAGGTTAACGAAGTGTTCGGCCGATTTAAGAAATAATAAATATCCCCGCGTGAAAAACGCGGGGATATTTATTGTGCGTTTTTCGTTGCAAAAATCGCGCGGTCGTGGTATAATAAAGAAACAGGGAGAGTAAAAGGAATGAAGTATATCGAATTGACCGTCCATACCACGACGGAAGCAAGTGAAATTATTTCGGATATTATGTGGAATTATACCGATTACGGCGTTACCATTTGCGATAGAAACGATATTATCGCGCTCCAAACGAGCAAGGAAACGACCTACTGGGATTATATGGACGACGAGCTGACGGCGGATAAGGTTTCCGACGTGCTCGTGAAATGCTATATTGCCGAAGATATTGCCAAAGAAACGATAGCAAGTATTTTGCAGGATATTGAAAACGCGCGCGTTCTTAGCGCTGGTGCGTTTCCTTTCGGTACGCTGGAAGATACCAAACGCCAAGTGGACGGCGACGACTGGATTGACGTTTGGAAAAAGCATTTTAGACCTATTCATTTAGGAAAAATCGTGGTCGTGCCCGAATGGATTGATTATACGCCCCAAGACGGAGAACAAACGGTACTACTCGATTCAAATATGGCGTTCGGCACGGGCGAGCACGAAACGACTTCTATGTGCGTGGAGTGGGTACAGCAGTTTATAACCGAAAATTCCGTTTGTATCGACGTGGGTTGCGGTAGCGGTATTTTAGGTATTTCCGCGCTCAAATTAGGCGCGAAAAAGGCGTATTTGACGGATATTGACGAGATAGCCGTGGAAAGTGCTTTGCATAATTGTCAGCTCAACGGCGTAGCGGATAGGGCTATCGTGGCGCATTCCAACCTTTTGGACGATACGGAAATTCAAGGGGATATTATGATGGCGAATATTACGGGGGAAGTATTAAAACTCCTTGCGCCGTCTATACCCAAAAACTTGAAAGACGACGGGGTTTTGATTTTAAGCGGTATTATAGAGAGCCGTTTGGAAATGGTCAAAGACGCGTACGAGAGCGTGGGTATGGAAATTATCCAAAAACGGCAAAAAGGGGAATGGTTTTCCTTGGTATTAAAGCGTAAAAAATAAAAAACGGTGGTAGTATGTCTGCGTTGAAACGGTTTTTCGTGGAAAAAATTGAAGAGATTACGAGCCTTTCGGGCGAAGAGTTCGAGCACGCGAAAAACGTGCTTAGACTTGGCGTTGGAGCGGAAGTAATTTTACTGGATAACAGCGGTAAGGAATATACCGCCGTCGTTTCCGCCGTAGAAAAAAAGCAAATGCTACTTTCTATCGTGCGCGAAGAAGTGGGAGAAAGAGAGGCGAATGCGGAAGTAGCCCTTTTGTTCGGGTACTTAAAAAACGCGGATAAGAACGAATTTATCGTGCAAAAAGCGGTGGAGCTGGGTGTGAAGAAAATCGGCGTGTTTTCGTCGGAATTTTCGTCGGCGTATATGAACGCGAATAAGCTGGAACGGCTTAATAAAGTGGCGAAAGAGGCGTCTAAGCAATGCTTGCGCGCCACCGCGCCCGAAATCGTTTATTATCCAACCTTGCAAGACGCTTTGTGCTCGGTGGCGGATTTTGAGCATAAATTATTTGCTTGTGAGTTTGCGCAAAAGAGCGAAAAGTCCGTTTCCGATTTATCCAAAAGCGGTGGGCGCGTCGCCCTTGTCGTGGGTAGCGAAGGTGGCTTTTCGCGCGAAGAGGCGGAAAGAGCCAAAGAACTCGGATTTTCGCATATTAGCTTAGGAAAGCGCATATTGCGCGCGGAAACGGCGGGGATTGCGCTCACTTCTATCGTTATGTTTGCGCTTGGCGAGCTTGGGGGTGTAACTTAGAATGAAAGCGGTGGTCATCACCCTTGGTTGCAAGGTAAACGACGTGGAGAGCGGTTCGCTCATTCGCGGTTTAGAAGATTTGGGGTACGAAGTTACGCGTGAACTTGAAAAGAACGCGGATTTATATATCGTCAATACCTGCGCGGTAACGGCGGAGGCGGAGCGAAAGAGCCGTCAAACGGTGGGGAAAGCCTTAAAAAGTAGCGAAAAGGCACAAATAATCGTGTGCGGTTGTGCGTCGGAAAAGAATGCAAATGCGTTTTTGGAAAAGGGCGAACGGGTCATTTCCGTGGTCGGCGCACAGGGTAAAAACAGGGTTTTAGAAATCGTGCAAGCGGGCTTTTCTGATAATTTCCGTGGCGTACAAATTTGCTCGTCGGACGGAAAGTACGAAGAAATGCGCCTACCCAAGTGCTTAAAAACGCGGAATTTCGTGAAAATTCAGGACGGTTGCAATCGGTTTTGCTCCTATTGCGTGATACCCTATTTGCGCGGGCGTAGCCGTTCGAGAAGTTTGGAAAGCGCGAAAGCGGAAATTATGCAAAGCACGGCTATGGAAACGGTGGTAACGGGGATTGATATATCGGCGTATAAGGACGAAAACGGTAACGACCTTGCCGATTTGATGTATGCGATTAAGGACGCGGATACCCGTATTCGGCTGGGGTCTATGGAAGTGAGTTTAATTACCGAGCGGTTTTTAGACGCGCTCAAAGGGTTAAAGCATTTTGCTCCGCAATTCCACTTATCCCTGCAAAGCGGTTCAAACGCGGTGCTCAAAAGTATGAACAGGCATTATACGCGCGAAGAATATTTAGAAAAGTGCGAAATGATTTACAGAGCGTTTCCAAACGCGTCGATAACCACCGATATTATCGTGGGGTTTCCGACGGAAACGGAGCAGGATTTCGAGCAGTCTTTGAAAATTGTGGAAGAGGCGAAATTTGCGCAAATCCACGCGTTTCCGTATTCGCCAAGGGAGGGCACGAACGCGTATAAAAAATACCGAGAATTGCCGTTTGCGCTGAAAAAGGAACGGGTGGAGAAAATCTTAGACGCAGGCGCAAAGCAAAAGGAAAAATATTTACGGCGCTTTATCGGGCAAACGCTGGAAGTGGTAACGGAAAATTGTATAGACGGGTACACGGAAGGGTATTCGGAGAATTACGTTCGCGTATATATCCAAGGTAAAACGGAAAAAGGGTTGACCCGTGTACGCGTTGAAAGCTTGTATAAGGACGGCGTGTTCGCCGTAATAACGGAATAAAAAAGGAGTAATGGTATATGGAAAACTGTATTTTTTGTAAGATTGTAGCAGGGGAAATTCCTTCGCCCCGTTTATACGAAGACGATAAAATGATTGTCATTCGCGATATCGAGCCGAAAGCGAAACTGCATTATTTGTGTATTCCCAAAACGCATTTTGCGTATCTTAGTGAAATGGATAGCGAAAAGGCGGAAATTTTGAAGTATTGTTTTGAAAAGATTGCGCAAATTTATCCTACGCTCGGTTTGGAACAGGGATACCGCGTGATTATCAACCAAGGCGAAAACGGCAACCAAACCGTACCGCATTTGCATATTCATTTATTAGGCGGTGAGAAATTAAAAGATTTCTAAAAGTCTATTTTTATAAACGACGCATTTCGGCGTATAAAATAAAATAATTTGGCAATAATTCCTTTCGTGGCTAACGCCGTGAAAGGAGTTTTTTTATGCGGTTTTGGAAAATAAAAAGGAGCGTGAGCGTATTTTTATCCGTGCTGACGTGCGCGTTTTTTTGCTTGCTGTTTTATACGCTGAGCGTTTGTAAATTATCCGCGCTTTCGGGTAAACGGACCTTTTATTTGTATTCCAAATCCTCGCAGGCAATAATAACGCAAAAATTTCCCCTTTTAGAGCTCCACCAAGTCAAAGGGGAAAGCGTGGCGTTTGCTTTGCAGGAAAATCCCCAAACGCTGTTGGAAAATATTTTGCAAAGATACGACGCAAAAGTGGCGTTTATCGAACGAAACGGAGAAAGCGTTTCTTATTACTGTTATACGAAAAAATGGTCGAATACGCTTATATTAAACGGTAACGCGGTCAATTTGCATATAGCGATAGATAATACGAGCGCGGTGGTGGGTACGCCTATTATTTTCGGCGGTTTTTGAAAAAATTTTTATGCATAGCGTATAAAATCCGAAAAAACGGCAACCATTTACATACAAAGTTTTTCGGAGGATTGCAAAAATGAAAGAACAAAACGAGAAAGAAAAAAATTCCGCTAAGAAAAAATCTTGGTTTAGCGGTGAACGGCGGTTTTATCTTTTGACCGCGCTTGGCTGTGCGCTGGCGCTGACGGCGATTATCGTCGTGGCGGTGGTGGTATCGAAAGGGGAAGTTACGGAAAACCAAGGCGATTTAGGTGGCGGAACGAACAACGAAGTCGTGTTACCGCCCGACGACGAACCGAGCGTGGACGGCGGAAACGATAACAACGACGACGAACAGGTTGTCGTAACGCCCGAAGGTATGGTGATGCCTATTCATAGCGCGGTGTCGACGGACTACGGTTTTTATTACAACCAAACGATTAACGCATATTACGCGCATAAAGGTATGGACTTTTCCGCGGAGGCAGGTACGCAGGTGTTTGCCGTGGACGCAGGCGTTGTAGAGAGTATCTATAAGGACGATTTGCTCGTGGGTACGGAAATTACCATTGACCACGGCGACGGCGTGAAATCGGTGTATCGGTTCGTGGAAGAAGTGGAAGGC
>JAFXHR010000004.1 GCA_017536305.1 Clostridia bacterium
ACAAGGTCAGCCAAATTGCCACACCGCCGATTGCACCGACGAGCATACCTTTCCAGCCTACACCGCCGAAAAACGCGACGACGCTCGTGCTGATATCAAATAATTGATACAGTTCCATAGTTTATCTCCCTATATTCTCGTATTCTACGCTTACTAACGTTAAGCCCTTTGCAGGCATTGTTTTTCCAAGCAAGCTCCTATCTCCGCTTTGATACGCTCGTTGTAAGCTATCTTCTTCCCTTTTCCCGTTCGCCAAATCTAAAAGCTCGCCCACCATAGTACGGACCATATTATATAAAAATCCGTTGCCCGTTACGTAAATTTTCAAATCACGGCTTTGGTAGCTTTCGCTCTCTTCCACGCGAACTTCATAAACCGTGCGAACGGTGGTTTTCACCGACGAGCCGGAGGCGCAAAAGGCCTTGAAATCGTGCTCCCCTTCAAACAGTTTCGCCTTTTTTCGTAATACTTCCAAGTTGGGCGCGCTATCTATCCGCGCCATATACCGCTCTTTGAGCGGATTTTCACGCTCGGACACATATAAGGCGTAACAATAGGTTTTCCGTTTTGCGCTACGGTTACAATCAAAGTTTTCGTCCGCGCTAAACCCTTCCAACGCGCGAATATCGGGCGGTAAAAAACGGTTTAGGCAGTCGGGCATCTTGTCGGGCGGAACGCTTGCGTCTAAGTCAAAATGACAGGTTTGCCCAACGGCGTGTACGCCTGCGTCCGTGCGACCGCTACCCGTTACGCGCACTTTACTTCCAAGCGCCGTTTGAATGGCGGTTTCTATTTCTTCTTGGACGGAACGCGCGTTTTTTTGACGTTGCCAGCCTGCGTACGCCGTGCCGTCGTATGCAATTTTCAAAACGTAACGCATAAGCGCACTCCTTATATTAACGAAACGGTATATATTCTAAACAGTACAATCCCTGCAATCAGTATTCCCAAAAACAACGCTGAGAGCAAATCCCGCCAAGTAAATTTGAGTTTTTTGTATTTCGTACGCACTTTACTACCCGAATAGCAACGGGCGTCCATAGCGTCGCCAAGCTCGTCCGCGCGACGGAATGCACTAATGAGCAAAGGGATTAAAATGGGAATAATCGCCTTGACCCGTTTCATCAGTCCACCCGTTTCAAAATCCGCACCGCGCGCCTTTTGCGCGTTCATAATCCGTCCCGTTTCGTCCGTTAAAATAGGAATAAACCGCAGAGCAATGGACATAATGAGCGCAAGCTCGTGCACGGGAAAACGGATATATTTGAGCGGTTTTAATAAACTCTCTATCCCGTCGGTCAGCGCCACGGGCGTCGTCGTCAAGGTCAAAATTGCCGAGCTGAGCACGAGCAAAAACAACCGCACGGCGAAAAAGATAGTAAAATATACCGCCTCTTTGGTAATTTTTATAAACTTCCACGAAAACAAAACCGTTTCGCCCGAATGGAAAAACAAATTCAAAATCGCCGTAAACACAAGCAAAAACAGCACCGCTTTGACCGAACGGAGCAAACTCTTAAACGGTACGCCTGAACAGCTTGCGACGATAAGAAACACGAGCGCGCACATACCGAGCGAATAGAAATTTTTACACAAGAATACCGATACGATATACGCGATTAAAAAGAGAATTTTCGTTCTCGGGTCGCACCTGTGCACGAACGATTGAGAAGGGTAATACTGACCAAAAGAAACTTCACGCATTGCTTTGTCCCCCTTGCTCTAAACTCGTACCTGCCCCACTCGTTTTGATATTTTTAAGTAAATCTTCTACAAATTTTTCTACCGTTAAATCCCCGTCCATTCGTACGCCGTGCCCTTTAAGTGCACGCATAACCTTGGCGGTAAACGGCAAATCCAAGCCTGCCTGTTTCGTCCATTCGTCCTTTTCAAACAGGCGCTTTGGAGTTGCTTGCACCAACACCTTACCGCCCGAAAATACGACGGCGCGATTGCAATTTTCCGCTATCTCGTCCATATCGTGGGAAACGATAATCACCGTTTTACACCAGCTTTGATGCATTGTGTGGAGCAAGGACATAATCTCTTCCTTGCCAAGCGGGTCTAAGCCTGCCGCCGGCTCGTCTAATACGAGTATTTCCGGCTTGGTTACGATAACGCCCGCGATAGCCACGCGACGCTTTTGACCGCCCGAAAGCTCGAATGGGGAGCGGTTTTTCACTTCTTCATAGTTTAAGCCCACGCGCTCAATCGCCTCTTTTACCGCGCTTTCGATTTCTTCTTCCGTTAAATTTTCGTTGAAATTTTTAAGACCAAACGCAACGTCTTCAAACACCGTTTCGGCAAACAGTTGATATTCGGGGTATTGAAAAACCATACCCACTTTTTTCCGCAACAGCTTAAAATCCGTCGTCTTTTGCGTTAAATCTAAGCCGTTGACTTGCAGTTTCGTATTCGTTTCCACGGCGTTTTTCTTACGCTTTTTCGGTTTATATTTTTTCTCGGCGGTGGGGAGCTTTATCAGCGCGTTCAAATGCTGTACGAAAGTCGATTTTCCACTACCCGTGTGTCCGATTATTCCAAAAAAATCCCCTGCGTGGATTTGCAAATCCACCCCGTTTAACGCGTGCGTAGCAAAGGGCGACGACGGGTTATAGGTATACGATAAATTTTCGCAATATACGCTACCGATTTCCCCCGTTTCGGTTATATTTTCTACTTGCTCGCTCGTATTCTCCGTCGCCGTATTTTGGAGCATAGGCGCAAGCGCGCTCGCCAGCGCGTCCGCGTCAAAGCAATCTTCCACGGCTACACCGTTACTTTGCAATTTACGGCAAATTTGCAAAGGACGGGGCAAGGTCAAAGAACACTTTTTCAGCGTTTCTTCCTCTGCTAACACTTCGCTCGGTTTACCCGAAAGCACGATTTTACCGTGGTTCATCACTACTGCTCTATCGGCAAGGAGCGCCTCCTCAGGAAAATGCGTAATTAAAAGGACGGTTATTTTTTCTTCGCGGTTTAAGCGTAAAACCACGTCCATTACTTCCTTTCTTCCGCGCGGGTCGAGCATAGCCGTCGATTCGTCTAAAATCATTATTTTCGGTTTTAACGCCAAAACGCCTGCGATTGCGATACGCTGTTTTTGACCGCCCGAAAGGCGCGAAGTCGTGGAATGGCGATACTCGCTCATACCCACGGCACCAAGAGCGAACTCAATCCGACGACCGATTTCTTCCCGTTCTACGCCGATGTTTTCAGGTCCGAACGCGATATCGTCTTCGACGATGGACGCCACCGTTTGATTGTCGGGATTTTGGAATACTATTCCTACCTGCTTACGAATTTCAAATAAATTCTTTTCGTCCGTCGCGTCTAAACCAAGCACGGTAATTTTACCGCTGTTTGGCGAAAGCAAGCCGTTCGTGAGCCGTGCGAGCGTGGATTTACCGCTACCGTTATGCCCAAGCACCGCGACAAACTCGCCTTCTTCCACGGAAAAATCCAAGCCGTCCAACGAAAAAGTAGCGGAATCCGAGAATAACTCGTCCTGTTCCGCTTGGTATGAAAACCCTACTTTTTCAAACCGAATTGCCTGCATGTTTTTTTCTCCGTCCTTGCTTTCTATTATAACAAATTTTTCCGTAATTTACAATGAAAACGGCGTGAAATTTTCCCCACGCTCTTCTCACTTTCCAAGCGTTTGTACGCTGTAAGTACCCGCAGATAGCGCGGTGATTATCACGCTACCGTCCGTATCCGTGCGGTAGGTTTGTGCACCCACCGTTTGTAAACGCGCAAGCGTTTCACTCGACGGATGATGATACGCGTTATTCTCTCCACAGGAAATGACCGCCGTTTTTACGCCGATATATTCTAAAAATCCCGCACTCGACGAAAGGTTACTGCCGTGATGCGCCGTTTTGAGAATTTCCGTACTCGTAATATCCACGCCGTAACGCTCGTGCAAGCCTAAACGCGAATCGCGCATTAAAAGCGTTTCCGTTTCGCTCGGCGAATCGCCTGTAAGTAGAGCGCTCGTGCCTTGATAATCCAGCCAAATCACTACCGAGCTTGCATTGTCGTCCGATTTGACCTTTTCACCGCTATCCACCGTTTGAATATACGGATATAACACGACGAGCGTATAAGGATACGCACCGTCCGTAACGCTTAACTTCATTTCAGGGTGTTCGCTGTTCGGTGGACAGGCATAAGAATATGGACATTCTTCCTGCATAAGCGTCGCAAAGAATTTTTCATACGACGTAGACGGCGTTTCCATAGTAAGCGGTAAAAACGCGCGAAGTACCGTCTTTTGTTCTAAAACGGTGGTTAAACCGCCGTAATGGTCGATATCCGCGTGCGTTAAAAATAAATAATCAATCGTATCGATATCCAAGGCGTGAAAATAACGAAGGAGCGCGGTGTTGGAAGTACTCGTACCGTTTCCGCCGTCAACGAGCATAGTTTTACCGTCGGGGAGCTCGACGAGCGTTGCGTCGCCCTGCCCTACGTCGATAAAGTGTATGCGCAGTTCCCCTTCGTTTCTCGTACCCGTATCCGGCGTACCAACGCGGTAAACCCAGCTATCCGCCATCGAAAAAGCAGTACAAAGAGCAAGCACGACACCGAGCACGACGCTCAGCCAAATCAGTTTCCTTTGTATATTCTTCTTTTTCTTTTCAACCTGCTCTTTTTCCGACGCGTAACCCATTGTTTCTTACTCGATTGTCCTTGGTTTAACTTTTTCTATTTGCGCGTAAATATCGTTTAACGCGTCCGTTTGATAATCCTCTATTCTGCCCGTATCGGCAAGCGCGGAAATATTTTTATCCAACGGCATACGCGCCGTAGCCATAATTCCGTACTCGTTTGCAATCTCGTCCACCTTACTATGACCGAATATTTCAATTTTCTTTCCGCAATCAGGGCAGGTCAAATAGCTCATATTTTCCACAAGCCCGAGCACGGGAATATTCATCATATTCGCCATATTCATTGCCTTTTCCACGACCATTTTTACTAAATCCTGCGGTGTGGTTACGATAACGATACCGGCAATCGGAATACTTTGGAACACCGTCAACGGCACGTCGCCCGTTCCAGGGGGCATATCGATAAAGAGCAAATCCAAATCCTGCCATATCACGTCCGTCCAAAACTGCATAACCGTACCCGAAATGACCATTCCGCGCCAAACGACGGGCGAAGATTCTTCGTCTAAGAGTAAATTCATAGACATCAGTTGCATACCCGACGGGGATAAAACGGTGTTGATACCATCTTCGCTACCCGTTGCGCGTTCGTGTACGCCGAACATGTGCGGAATGGACGGACCCGTAATATCCGCGTCCATAATCCCGACGGATTTACCCTGCTTTTGCGCCAAGGACGCCAAAAGCGCGGTCGTGAGCGATTTACCTACGCCACCTTTTCCACTCACAACGCCGATAATCTTTTTTACCGACGATTTTTTATGCGGTTCTTTTAAGAAACTTTCTTTTTTTCTTGAACTACAATCTTTTGCACAACTGGAACAGTTGTGATTACAATTTTCAGACATATCAAAACTCCTTTGCAATATTATACCTTTCCTTAGCGCATTTGTCAATGTATTTCGACGCTATAAGACGGCAATCGCCTAAATTTTGGAAAATTCTTCTTACAAAAAGAAATTATCTCGCAAAAAAAGCGTGTAAAAACGGTTGCAATCCCGTATAAAATGTTGTATAATATAAAAGCTGTGCGTGGGTGGGGAGGTAGCGGCACCCTGCATCTGAAATCCGCTATATCAGAGCCGAACGCCTTTCTCGACGGAGTTTATGGAAGGCCGAGCGTCGCAAGGAACGTTGATAGTAAGGTCTTATGCAACGCAATGCCGTGAACCGGTTCAGGACGGGAACGTAGCATACCTAAGCGGACTGTTTGCGTGTGCCATAAGGTAGCTTTACAGGAGTCGCCTACGGCGTTTACGCTTCGGTAAATTTCGGCAAAAAAGGCTCGCACAGTTTTTTGTAAATTAGTAAGGACTACTTGATAGCTATGCGCCGTCAAATAGTCCTTTTGTATATCCAAGCAAAGAAATTTCTTCCCTTGCCGACAAATACAGTATCGGCAAGCTTTTTCTTTTTTATGCACGGTTTTTTATTTTTCTTCCTTTTGACCTTTTATATCCAAGCCGTTCAGCTTTTCGTCCGTCAAAACGATTCCCCGTTGCAAGGTCGCATACCCGTACTTTTCACGAATTTTAGCCACCGCGTTTTCTGCGCGCTCACGCTTTTCATATTCTTTTTTACCCGTTACTTCACCTATCGTCATTTGTTCGATATGATAATCAAAACCAGACACGGTTACCCCAAGCATTCTAACCTTAGCGCCCAGCGGATAATGCTGACAAAAAAGCGCGTACGCCGTTTTGGCAATATCCCCGCAAAGCGCGGTGGGCGGTATTTTCGTTTGCCAAGTGAAATCGCGTAAATTTTCGTCGCGCACGACGATATGCACGGTATTTGCGCGCCCTACGTCCGCTTCGCGCTGTCTACCTGCCACGCTTTCGGAAAGCGCGTAAATCCAACGCTTAATCTCTTCCCTTGACGAGATATCCTTAGAAAGGGTCGTGGAATTACCGATAGATTTCAAATCTTCCTTGGTCTTTTGCCATTTCACAGGCTCGTTGTCTTCCCCACGCGCAAAAACACGCAGTTGTCTGCCCCGTTTGCCTAAAAGTCGCACCAGCAATTCTTCTTCCGTTTCCGCTAAATCTCCAATAGTTTTGATACCGTAGGATGCGAGCGTTTTTTCCGTCGCGCCACCAACGAACAGCATTTCGTTTACAGGCAAGGGATAGACGATTTGTTTATAATTATCTTTGGTAATGACCGACACGGCGTCGGGTTTTTTCAGCTCGGACGCGAGCTTAGCAAACACTTTATTAAAGCTTACGCCTATCGACACGGTAACACCCAACTCTTCGCGCACTTCTTTGCGGATTTTTTCGGCGATTTCTTTGCCGTCGCCAAACAGCGCCACGCTTTCCGTGATATCCAGCGAACATTCGTCAATGCTACATTCTTCAATCTTTTCCGTATACCGACCGTAAATTTCTTTCACCATTCTCGAATACCGTTTGTACTCGGAAAAATGCGACGGAACGCGTTCTAAATTCGGGCATTTTTTTAAGGCGGAATATACCGTTTCCGCCGTCTTAATGCCGTATTTTTTCGCCTCTTCGTTTTTCGCCAGCACGATACCGTGCCGTTCTTTCGGGTCGCCACAAACAATGAGCGGTTTCCCCTCCAAAGCAGGGTTTAACGCGATTTCTACGGACGCGAAAAAATTATTCAAATCAGAATGTAAAATAACGCGCTCTTGACCAGCCATACCCTTTCAACGCATACCTGCCCTATTTATTTTCACTTAAATACGCCGTAACCGAATGACCTGCGATATTGCCTTCGCCCACCGCTTTTGCATATTGATACGGTCTACCCGTGCAATCGCCTGCCGAGAAACAGCCCTGTATATTCGTTTGCATATTGCGCTCCGTCTTTATATGCCCGTCCACCGTTTCCAAACCGCTCAAAAGTACGCTGGGGGCAATACTTTCTCTAAGCACGAACACGCCGTCTACGGGTAATTCCCTATCGGCGAACACCACCTTTTCCACGCGTTTTTCTCCGTCGATTTTTATAGGCATTTTTCGGATAATTTCTATATTTTCGCCTTGCACTTCTACGGGTTTATACATAGCGATTAGATATATCTTTTTCGCAAAACCGCTCAAATGCTCGATTTCGTGTTCTAAGCGTTTACTCGTACAAAGCACCGCAATCGTCTTATCTTTATATAAGAACCCGTCGCAGGTGGCACAATAGCTCACGCCCTTGCCTAAAAACTGCGTTTCGCCGTCTACAAGCTTGATACTTTCCACGCCCGTACAAAGGATAACCGTCTTACTTTCGTAATAACCGCCTTCTTGTGTTGCTACGCCGAATTTTTCTTTCAACGCGTACACGCCCGATACCTTTTCTTCTTGGATTTGGATATCCGCGTCTTTGAGCTGGGCTTGGATTTGCTTACAAAAATCCTGACCCGTTATATCGGAAAGCCCTACGTAATTTTTTATAAGCTCCGCCTTGGTTATTTTTTCGCTTAAATTCTTTGAGCCGAAAATCATAAACGATTTATTGTTTGCTTTTAAGGTAAGCCCTGCCGACACGCCTGCAACACCGCTACCCACGATAATACAATCTAACATATTTTTATTCCCTTTCTTAGTATGATTAAAAAATCATAAAAAAACCTTTTCGGTCGCCCGAAAAGGTTTTTCGTCGTTAAAAGTTCGGCGTCCAGCCGTAATCGGGGTCGTTTTTCGGATTGCTTTTTTCATCCTTACAGGACGCAAACCCCAAGCACCCGAACAAGAGCACAAGGCTCAGTAAAAATACCGTCAATTTTTTCATAATACTTAATAGTTGGGTGTCCAAGTCGCTACGGACATCTTCGCGTAAAGGGTTACTTCACCGATAAGGTCTTTTAACTCACCGCCAAATTCGGAAGTGCAAGCACTGTCCGTATACCACTTTTTGAACGTATACGTGGTATATTCGGTTACGGGATAACCGCCGTTTCTGCTAAAATCCTTCAGCGCGCTTACGCTAAGCGTTTCCCCTTCTTTCCATTCGGTGGGATAGCTACCGTTCGGGTCGAACATATCCGCAGGAATATCTACGATATTCGAGTATGCAACCGCTTTATACGTAATCGCAAATTTCAAAGGTTCGCTGGGAGGGTCAGCCGGCGGTTCGCTGGGAGGGTCGGCAGGTGGATTAGACGGGTCGCTCGCTTTCGTTACGGTAATTTTTGCGTACAACGTCGCATTACCCATACTCGTCGTGGAAATGCCTTGGAATGCATACGCACAATTTTTATCCAAGTACCAGCTCACGAAATCGTAGGTATCTTCTTCCACCGTAATATCCTGCAATTCGGATACGGTTGCGCCAACGCCTTTCGTATAGCTCGTAGGATAGCTCCCGTCTTGCTTATACATAGCGTCGGGAATATCCGCTTCCACGCCGTCAATAACCGCTTTATACGAAATCGTATACACTTCGGGTGTAGGCGGAGTCGGTTCAATCGGTTCGCTGGGCTTAGTGCAACCAACGAATGCAAAACAACCTAAAACCACGCCAAGCAGAATAGCTAATAATTTTTTCATATCGTTTCCCCTTATTTTTTATTTATATAATAAATTATAACATAGGGAAATACACTTGTCAAGCTTTTTTCTTAGCCTATTTTTACCTTTTACGAAAGCGCGACGTCTAAAATCATCATTACCGTAAAACCGATAAGCACGCCCCACGCTCCAACGCGCGGAGAATTTTCCATTTTCGCGTCCGGTATTAAATCTTCCGCCGACACGAACAGCATTGCACCTGCGGAAAAGCTCAACAGCCAAGGCTGTAAAATTTGTAAGCTCGTAGCTAAAAATATACCCAAAACCGCAAAAATCGACTCGGCAAGTCCGCTGGCTACGCCCCATAAAAACGCTTTGATATTATTTTTACAAACCCCTTTCATAGGCAGGGAAATCGCCGTACCCTCGGGGAAATTTTGCACGCCTATCCCGATAGCTAAGCCAAGCGCGGTCATAAACGCGCCTATGCTACCGCTCACGAGCGCACCGCCGAACGCAAAACCCACCGCAAGTCCTTCGGGGATATTATGCATGGTAACCGCCAAAAACAAGCGTTTTGCTTTTTGCGTTTGCAATAGCGAGATGTTTTGCGTATTCGGCGTAAATTTATCCAAGAGCACCAAAAACGCGCCCCCTAAAACAAGCCCCACCGCAGACGGGAAAAACGCAAAGTCGCCGAACGTTTCCCTTGCTTTTTCAATAGCAGGCAATAACAGCGACCAAACGGACGCGGAAATCATTACGCCCGACGCAAAGCCTAAAATGATACTGTTCACTTTGGGCGAAATTTCGCCCTTGAAAAAGAAAACGACCGCAGAGCCCAGCGTCGTCATTAAAAATATAAACGATATACCAAGGACGGTAATCCAAGTAGTCCACATAATCTTTCTCCCGTGTTTCTTACGTTATACATTATCAGTATATGCGAGAGAAAGAAAAACCGCCTTTTTGGAGAACGCAAAAAGGCGGTTTGTTTTTTGCCGTCAAAAATCAACCAGAGCTTGGGATAGAGCCTCTTAATAAAAAGTAGCGAGCTGTTCTTCGGGCGGTTCGCAAATAATCACTTTTTCCGCCACCAGTACAGGTCCTTTGCCCTTGTAAATACGGTGTTTTTCAAATTTGACCGTCGCGGTAATATTTATCCAGTCGCGCGTTTGCAGGTTCATCACGTCAGGCAATACGCAAGCCAAACCGCAGTATTGAATATCCGCTTCGCAACAGGTCATTACGTGTCTACCCACCACGATATCTTGGGGCGAAAGGCGTTTATCCGTCGCTACAATCCCCTTAAATTTAACCTTTTTGCCGATATACGATTCTAAATTTTCCGTTAAGTCGCGATAGAAAAAGGCGTAATCCTTATCTTCGATTTGGATAACGGGCGCGTTAATATCAAAGGGTAACGGGTCTTCGATATCGTCAAAATCCGCTTTGCCGTCCGCATGCTCGTACACGATATCGCATCTACGGGATATACCGCGCACGATTTTATGAAAAGCCATTTTATCCATATCGTCTGAAAAGCGATTGAATACAACGAGCTGTGCGTTTTGGATTTTATCAAAGGTAAACTGACGCATATTTGCGTTGTAGTTTAAGAAGGTATTGGAATCGAAAAAGGTCATTACTTGGTTAATCATCCAACCCTCGGGCATAGCGTTAAAAAAGTCTTCCAGCATCCAAGTACCGTTATATTCCACAACCACACGGTCAAACCCGTACTTGATTTGTAGCTCCGTCAAATACGCTTCGGTGAGCTGTTCTTTATCTTCTATAACCACCAAATCTACGTTTTCCGCGTCCGCAAAGCGTATGGTTTCATACTCTTCCACGCCCTCTTCCGTTACCAAAAGCAAGGTCTTTTCCCCCGACGAAAAACGGGGGTCTTCCATCGTTTCTTGGATAAATTTCGTTTTACCCGATTCTAAAAAACCCAAAAACAAATAGACGGGCGTTTCCTTAGGTAATTTTCCTTTCATATTCCTATCCCCTTACAACTGAAATAATTGTTTGAGCGCGTCTTCGTTTAATCCACAGCCGATTACGCAAAGTCTACCGATTACCCCTGCTCCGCCGAAACGAATATCCGCCTCGCAAGGCACGTAGTCAAAATGCAACCACTTCTCCGTGCTCGCAACGATACCTTTTGCGCGAAGTACCTTACCGTATTTTTCTTCGTCTTCCAAAGCCTTTAATGCACTCACGAGCTCTTCCTGCGTGTATTTACGCGTCGTTTCTACACCCCAGCTCGTAAATACTTCGTCAGCATGGTGATGATGATGTTCGTGCTCGTGATGATGGCAACAGCAATTTTCGTCGTCGCATTCTTCGCCGTGATGATGGTGGTGATGATGTTCGTGGCAACATTCGCCGTCGTGGTCGTGATGACGTTCGTGCTCGTGATGATGGCAACAGCAATTTTCGTCGTCGCACTCTTCGTCGTGATGATGGTGATGATGATGTTCGTGGCAACATTCGCCGTCGTGGTCGTGATGATGTTCGTGCTCGTGATGATGGCAACAGCAATTTTCGTCGTCGCATTCTTCGTCGTGATGATGGTGATGATGCTCGTGGGCATGCTCCACTTCTTTGGCAAGGCGGTCAAGCTCCGCTTGTAAACTATCCTTGCGTTCCATTGCGCTTAAAATGGTTTTGCCGTCGATTAAATCCCAAGGCGAAGTAATCAAGCTTGCCGTTAAATTCTTTTCACGGAGTAATGAAACCGCCCCTGCAAGCTTATCTTCCGAAGTTTTATCCGCGTGGGAAAGCACGATACAACCCGCATTTTCTACTTGGTCGTTGAAAAACTCGCCGAAGTTTTTCATATACATTTTGCATTTGGACGCGTCCACAACGGTACAAAAGGCGTTGAGCTTTGCATTTTCCAAATTTGCAGACGCAACCGCTTTAATCACGTCGCTCAGCTTTCCTACGCCCGACGGCTCGATAATAATTCTATCGGGATTATATTCCGCGGATACCTTTTGGAGCGCCTTGGAAAAATCGCCGACGAGCGAGCAACAGATACAACCCGAATTCATTTCGGTGATATTGATACCCGCGTCCTGCAAGAAACCGCCGTCTATGCCGATTTCCCCGAATTCGTTTTCAATGAGTACGAGCTTTTCGCCTGCGTATGCCTCTTTGATAAGCTTTTTAATGAGCGTGGTTTTGCCTGCGCCTAAAAATCCTGAAAAAATATCAATTTTCGTCATTCGTTACACCTCGATAAAAAATTTATACTTTAATTATACCCGTAATTTTTTTTATTAAAACGCCCAGTTGCCGTTTTGGAAAATTTGTACTCTTTCGCCCGTTTTGGTAATTCCCACGATTTCCATATCCCTTGAACCTATCATAAAATCCACGTGTATCATACTATCGTTAATACCGCGCTTTTTACATTCTTCGTCCGTGTACTTTTCATACCCTTTCAAACACTCGTTAAAACCGTGCCCAAGCGCCAAATGACAGCTTGCGTTTTCGTCGAACAAGGTATTATAAAAGAGCACGCCCGACTCGTTTATCGGGGAATCGTAAGGGATAAGCGCACACTCGCCAAGCATGCCTGCTCCGTCGTCCATAGATACCATTTTTTTCAAAAGCTCTTCGCCTTTTTCCGCTTTGACTTCCACAGCCCTGCCTTTTTCAAAACGGATAGAGAAATTCTCAATCAATTCGCCCATATACGAAAGCGGTTTCGTAGAATACACAATCCCGTCCGCGCTACCTGCTTTTGGCGAAGTGAATACTTCTTCCGTCGGAATATTCGGATTGAAAATTCTACCCTGCAAGGTCTTTTCCTTTCCACCGCAAAAAACGCCGTCTTCGTTCAATTCTACTTTAAGCGAAGTACCGTTCGCGCTTTTATATTCCAAAAATTGCAATCCCAGCCCGTTCAAATACCGACAACGCGCGTCCAAATCGGCGTTGTGCTCTTTCCAAGCCTGCACGGGATTTTTGCCGTCCGCACGCGAAGTGTGTAAAATCACTTTCCACATTTCTTCCACCGCTTTCTTTTCTGAAAGATTTGGAAACACCTTTTTCGCCCAAGCCACGCTCGGCACGGCGCCTATACACCATTGATGACGGTTTTCCATTTTTAAGCGGAAAGGTTTTACCTGCGGAAAAATCGCACGGCGCGCTTGACTCATTTTCTCTTGGTCCACGCCGTTCATACCGTCGGGGTCTTGCGACTCGATAAAAAGTCTACAAGAATAATTATCCGCTTTATATTCCCACTTGGCTTTTACCCAAGGTTTCATAGTCGATAAGGATTCCAAGCTACGGTAATTTGCGTTGAGCTTTTCAATCGGTTGATGACTCCATTCCACGAACACTTCGCTCGCGCCTGCCTTATAACATTCTTCCACCGTCATGGTAACGAACTCGGGCATATCCAGTCCAGCGGAAATGAATACCGTCTGACCTTTTTTAACGTTCAAGCCCACTCTCGCAAGCAATTTCGCATACCGTTTCAGCTGTGTTTTTCTCATAACTTTTGCATCTCCTTTTCCAAAATCGAAAGCGCGTACGAAGTCGCTTTTTTCACCGCGCCGTCTGCAAACGGCAGGGATAATCTCGCCCGTTTGAGCGTATCCGTATACCCAAGCGAACCGCCGAGCGCGCAAAGCGTCCTATAATCTTCCCAACATTCCTTAGGATTTTCCGCTTGCTTTTTCTTAAATTCCATTGCACCCATCGTCGTTAAGGTGTAATTGATATAATAGAACGGGTAGTGGAAAATATGCAATTTATGATACCACCAACCGCCCGTGGCAAAGAAGGGTAAATCCTCCCCGTAATCGCGCCACGGCATATATTTCTTTTCCAAATCGCGCCAAGCGCTTACGCGCTCTTTCGGCGTCATATTCGGGTTTGCGTATACGATATGCTGGAATTCATCCACGGCTACCCCAAAAGGCACGAAGGTAATCGCTTGCTGTAAATGCTGAAAACGGTATTCGTCCGCCTTGTCGCCAAAGAACAACTCTGCATACGGATAAGCAAACTGTTCCATCGTCATAGAATGAATTTCCGCTATATCCGTCGGCTCGCTCCAAAGCGCCTGCAACGGTTGCGTGCGCATGGCGGTATACCCTGCAAACGCGTGTCCCATTTCGTGCGTCAATACGTCCACGTCCCCCGTCGTACCGTTAAAGCAAGAATACACAAACGGCGCTTTGTAATCGTTTAAGGTGGTCATATATCCCGTTGCCGCCTTGTTGGGTTTATTATCCAAATCCATCAGCTCGTGCGCGAGCATAAAGTCTATAAATTCACCCGTTTCTTTACTCAAATCGTGATACATTTCGCGCGCTTTTTCTACTAAATACGCTCTATCGCCTATCGGCACGGCGTTTCCGCTTGGAAATACCAGCTCTTCGTCGCAAAATTCGATTTTTTCAAGCCCCAAACGCTTTGCTTGTGCCCTATATAATTTCTCGCAAAAGGGTACGAGCTCCGCTTTAACCTGCTCACGGAACTTTGCTACCATGTTCTCGTCGTAATCTAAACGACCCTGTTGCATATAGCCAAGCTTGATAAAGTTTTCAAAGCCCATATTCACGCCCATTTGATGGCGAATTTTGACTAATTTGTCGAAAATTTCGCCCATTTCGTCGGCGTTTTTCGCAAAAAATTCTTCGTATTTTTTGACCGCTTTTCGACGAATGTCCCTATTCGTCGACGAAAAATATTTCATAATTCCGTACAGGTTACACTCTTCGTTTTCAAAGGGAATTTTGCAGGACGCAATCAGGCGTTGGTATCTATTCGTCAGCTCGCTTTCTTCCTGCATAAGCGGTACGTTTTTCTCACAAAAACTATCCACGTGTAATTGTAAAGCGCGTAAAAAATGCGCGCCGTATTTTTCGTCGATTTCTTTTCTATACGGCGAAGTCAACAGCGACAAATTAAACGCCTGCATAAAGGAAAGCGCCGTAGGATAATTTTGACGGATATACTCGTCTTCCCGTTCATAGAAACTATCGCTCGTATCAATGGTATGGCGAATTTCCACAATCGTCATCATGGTCGAAAGTGTGGACGAATACCGCTCGTCTTCTTTGATGCAAGCGTCTACTTCTTCAAAGCTATTCGCATTTTTCAGTTTTTCGTTTAAGCGCGTATAAAACTTTTTAATCTCTTCAAAATCAGGGCGCTCATACGCCAACTGAGAGAAGGTTTTTAATTCATTTTCTTTATTCATCTCGTACCTGCCTATACCTTTTAACCGATAAGGTCGTAATTAACCGCACGGTAAAACAGCTCTTTAATTTTATCGTCGTCTTTCGTTTGCGCTAAAATCCACATAAGCTTGGTGATAATACTCTCGTAGGTCATAGAATAGCTTTCCAAAAGGTCAAAGCGGTTTTTTAAGCCCCTGCCTACGCGGTACACGTTCATATCGCTACCTTCTTGCTGTACCTGCGTGGTTACGACGAGCGTTTTCCCTTTCTTTTCCCAACGGGTAATTACGTCGTAAAAACCGTAATAATCCCCCTCGGGGATACCGCCCGTGCCGTAGCCCGAAAGCACCACCGCGTCGTTGCACTGAAAATACGCGTCTAAAATATCCCCTTTTTGCCCAGGGGTAAGCGTTAATAAACCCACTTTTTCGTTTACATCTAAATAAAACTCGGGCTTGTCCGTCTTAGGGGTCGTAATATACTGTATCACTCGCCCGTCGCGAATGACCGCCAAATTCGGAAAATCCACGCTTGTAAACGCGTTATAGCTTTTCGTGCGTACTTTTTTTGCGCGCGTACCTGCAATGACCTTGCCTTGGAACACGATAACGACGTCGCTTGCCGTATCGCTCGTTGCGTATAAAAAGCTGTCGCGAAGATTGATTCTGCCGTCCGTATCTTCCTTGTCAATCGGTTGTTGTGAGCCCGTCAATACGATAGGCTTGGGCGAGTGCTGAATAAGATAGGACAGCATTGCCGAGGTATACGACATAGTGTCAGTACCGTGGCAAACGACGAACCCGTCGTACTTGTCGTAATTGTCCTTAATCGTTTTTGCAAGCGTTATCCAATGCTTGGGGGTTACGTTGGTACTGTCGATATTATAAATTTGTACCGCATCCACGTCGCAAATGTGAAATATTTCAGGCACGAATTTCACGAGCGCGTCCGCTTTAATTTCAGGAATTAGCCCGTCCGAGCTAAGCTGTGATGCTATCGTACCGCCCGTAGCAATTAGTAAAATTTTCTTTTTCATATTTTCCCCTTAACCGTTTTTCCGACGAAGATAATCGCCCTTTTGGAGCGCAAACGGACATTCGATTTTATATACGCCTTGCACGAGCTTAGCGTCGTCAATTTTTTCGCCCTGTAAATCGTACATATTTTCTACCGTGAACGAACGCTTGAAATGCTCGCTCGGCGACAAAACTTCTAAACAATCGCCCACCTTAAAACGGTTGCGCATTTCCACGCTGATATAGCCGTCGCCACTGCCCATAACGTCGGCAATATAGGTATATTCACCCTTAGACGAGCTATCCGCATAATTGACGGTATGCGCGTTTTTACCGTCCGCATAAGCCTCGGTATACTCGCGGTGCGATACGCCTAAAAGCTCCGATTTAGAAATTTCCAGCGGTTGACCGTCCATATAACGGCGGTAAGCGTTAATGACCGTCGCTAAATAATAACCGCTCTTCATTCTACCTTCTATCTTAAATGAACGAATACCTGCCCCCGCCATTTCGTCAATACGGGCAAGCATATTCAAATCTTTGCTATTCAAAATATACGTGCCCTTACCGTCCTGTTCTATCGGCAACCATTCGCTAACGCCGTTCGTAGCGTTGAGTGCGCGCATTTCGTATTTCCAACGACAAGACTGCACGCAAGCGCCTCTGTTCGACGAGCGCCCGTCCAAATAATCGGATAAAAGGCAACGACCGCTATACGAGATACACATAGCACCGTGCACGAATGCCTCCAGCTCCGTTTCAGGGTTAAATTCGTGAATTTCTTTAATTTCGTTTAAGGACAGCTCACGCGCTAAAATCACACGCGAAACGCCCTGTTCTTGCCAAAACTTGACCGCGTATTTATTCGTGGTATTCGCTTGTGTGGAAAGGTGAATTGCAAGCTTTGGCGCAACCTTTTTCGCCGTATATACCGCGCCTGCGTCGCTGACAATCACACCGTCTACGCCGATACTTTCCAGCGTTTGAAAATAGTCGGAAAGCATAGAAAAATCGGCGTTTCTCGCATAGATATTCGCCGTAACGTATACTTTTTTATTTAGCTTATGCGCGTATTGTACCGCGCTTTCCATTTCTTCTTTTGTAAAATTATCCGCAAACGTGCGGAGCGAAAAGTTTTTACCGCCAAGATATACCGCGTCCGTTCCGAAATACAACGCCGTTAAAAATTTAGCATAATTCCCCGCAGGGGCTAACAGTTCCACTTGCATTGTTTTACTCCTTTGTATATACCGAAAGCGCCACGCCGTCCCCTACGTTCAAAACGGAAGTCGTAAAATCCTTATCCGACGTAATTACCTGCAAATACGAACGGATTTTCTCTACAATCGAACGACGCTTTTGGGGCGTTTCTTCTTCTCCGCTCACCCAGCCGTACAAAAGCACGTCGTCGGCAAATAAAATCGCGCCTTTTTTCATCAGTCTTTTTAAGTCGAATAAATATTTTTCGTACTGTGCTTTCGGTCCGTCTAAAAACACGAAATCGTATCGACCGTCCATCATAGCCAAAATCTCGCCTGCGTCGCCCAAATATGCCGACACTCTGTTTTCTACTCCGAACGCCTTAAAATTTTCTTTTGCCTCTAAATACCGTTCTTCTTCTAACTCCATCGTCGTCAAAGTAGCGTTTTTGCAGGCTTGGAGCATAGCCACGCCCGAAAGTCCTACCGCTGTGCCGATTTCCAAAATTTTAAGCGGTTTTGCCATTCGTAAGGTTACCAGCAAAAATTGCAAGGTTTCGTCGTCCGCTACGGGTATTCCGCGCGAAAGTGCGTCCGCGCGCTTTTTAGAAAGCGTTTCGTCAATATTTAATTGTACGAGCGAGGCTGTATATTTCATTCGTAAAATCCTTTCTTATACGTCTAAAATGGATACGACGATAAAGGGTGATTGTTTGGTCTTTTTATAGAAATAATTTCTAAGCGCTTTTTTGATATGCGCGGAAAATTCTTCCTTGTTACCGTGTGCGTAATCGTAGAGTTCCACCGCGCGTTGTACGATACTTTTGAGTTCTAACTCCGTACCCGTATTTTCCGTAAACACGAACCCGTGCGTTTCTACGACGGGGTCGTTAATCACGTAATTGCCCGTAACCGCAAGTGCAACGGTGAAAATGCCGTCCGTGGACATCTTCAAACGCTCTTTAATCACTTCACTCGTGTTATAATCTTCAATCCCTTCTCCGTCGATTAAACGCGTACCTGCCGGCACGTTTTCGCCTAATTTCAAGCTCGAAGACGTGAGCTCCACGCAGTTACCGATTTCCGTTATGAGTATATTTTGCTTGGGTAAACCGAGCGATTTCATCAAATCGGAATGGCGTTTCAAATGACGGTATTCACCGTGCACGGGGATAAAAAATTTAGGCTTTAACAGGGAATATAAAATCTTGTGTTCTTCTTGACAAGCGTGCCCTGAAACGTGGATTTTTTCCAAGCTCTCGTATACCACGTGCGCACCCTTTTTATACAGGTTATTGATAACCCGATATATCATTTTTTCATTCCCTGGAATAGGGTTTGCGGAAATGATAATCGTATCGTTTTCGCCTACCGTTACTTTGTTAAACTCCCCAAGCGCCATACGCGTCAACGCGCTCATAGGTTCGCCCTGCGAGCCCGTCGATACGATTAACAACTCGCCGTCGAACAGGTTTTTCGTTTTTTCTATATCTACGAGCACGCCTTCGGGGATTTTTAATTCTCCTATTTTTACCGCGGCGTCCACTACCTTGAACATACTCCGACCTGAAAGCGCTACCTTTCTATGGTATTTGACCGCCAAATCAATAATTTGCTGTAAACGGTGTACGTTAGATGCAAACGTAGCAATAATCAAACGGCGCGTCATATTCTCCGAGAATAAGTGGTCTAAGGTTGTCCCTACCACCGTTTCGCTCATAGTATAGCCTTGACGCTCGATATTCGTCGATTCGCCCATATATAAGAGAACGCCTTCCTTTCCAAGCTCGGCTATTCTCTTAAAATCAATGGGTGCACCCGCTACGGGCGTTAAGTCGATTTTGAAATCTCCGCTATGATAAATCAAGCCGTTGGGCGTACGAATAGCAAGCGCGCACGCTCCTGAAATGGAATGGTTTACGTTGATAAATTCCACTTCAAACGCGCCCACGCGTACTTTATCCCCTGCCTCTACAACCCGTTCCAGCGCGTTCGTGATATGATGCTCTTGCAATTTATTATCCGTGAGCATTAAGGTCAGTTTCGTACCGTAAATAGGCGTATCCGCGTTTAATTCTTTCATTAAATAGGGTACACCGCCGATATGGTCTTCATGACCGTGGGTTAAAAGCACTGCGCGTACCTTGTCTTTATTTTGCGTAAGATAGGTAATATCGGGCACGACCGAGTCAATCCCTGGCATTTCTTCCCCGTCTGGGAAGGTCAAACCAGCGTCTACGATAATAATATCGTTAGCGTACTCAATCGCGGTCATATTTTTACCGATTTCACCGACACCGCCTAAGAAAATAATTTTAACGGGCTTTTCCTTTTTCGTGCTCTTTTTTTCTTTGGTCATACGGAGTTTTTTCTCCGTTTGCGGGCGCAAAGCGTCTATATTCTCTTTTTCTTTACGCTTTTTTAACGGTTTTTTGGGCTCGTAATACACGGCGTTTACGTCAAAAGCCGTACCCATAGGATTTTTCTTAGCTCTCGCCGTCGGTTTTTTTACCGCGCTTTCTGCTTTTGTTTGTCTTTTTTCCGTTTTGTTTTCCTTCACTTCTTTTTTTGTTCTCCCTTGGCAAAGTATTTTGCCTATTACTATGTATATAGAAAGATATAAAAGAGAGAGCCGAAATCTATGCAATTATCAGCTCTCTTTTATATTTCGTATTCGTTTTTTCTTACGTACAATTAAAAGTCAAGCTCGACTTTCTTTTCTTTCGTTGCTTTGATATACCCTTCGTCAAAGAGTTCCTTCGTCGACGCATATGCAAATTCTTCTACGTAATCCACCGCCTCGAAGTTATCCGCTTTCACCGCACCGATTTTTTCAGCAAGGAATCCTACCAAACGGAGCGCTTTCTTCGCCGCGCCGTCGCTCTTAACCTTAATCATAAACGGCGTGTTTTCGTAAGCTTTTTGCTCGCCTACGTTTCTTTGATGGAATACCGTTTGCTTGTATTCGGGATTTTCAGGGTCTAACGCTACGTAGAAACAAAGCGTCTTACCGCAAATGTTTACCTTTGCAATCGTGTCGCGACCAAAGTTAAATCTATCGCCGTGCCAGCTTACGTTGGAATTGATTTTCTTGTACGATTTCAATTCGTTCTTGATGTCGCTGTAATATTGTTTTACTCTGTCTTCGCTTTGTTTCATCTTCGCGGTAAAGCTCTTCTTCAAGCGTACCACCAAGCCCGTTTCCGCATCCACAAGCTGATTGTCCACTTCTTCAAAAACAGGCTCTTCCGCTACGGCGAGTTCTTCTACAACCGTTTCTTCTACGACAGGTTCTTCGACAACTTCTTCAACCACTTCTTCCACAACGGGTTCTTCAACCGTTTCTTCTACAACGGGCTCTTCGTCGGGAATTTGCGCCAAATCCGCCTCTTCACATTCCGCGCACTTTTGGCAAAGCACTTCGGATACCTTGTTTGCAATCGCATCTATACCTTCTTCGTCTACGACGAGCTCGTATGTAGGTTCTTCGCAAGGTCTATTTGCAAGCTTTTCTTCTACGAGCGCAACAAGCTCCGCATTGTTACCAGCAAGCCGTTCCGCAACCATATCCGCCAAACGCTCGTAATCAATTTCAGGCACTTTCACTTCGGGCACTTCTACCGCGGGAAGTTTTTCCGCTACCGCGCTTGCTAAGCGTTCGTAATCAATTTCGGGTACGCTTACTTCGGGCACTACGATTTTTTCCGCTACCGCGCTTGCCAACGCATCCGTATCCAAATTTGCAATCGCATCCGCTACTGCGCTCGATACCGCGGACGCCAACGCGTCTTCGCTTACCTGCGCCGTAATCTTTTCCGCCGATTTTACAAAGCTTTCGTCAATGCGACGGTAATCTACTTTATCGGGATAAGGCAACGATTCTACAACCTTTTCCGCCGTACCGTAGATAATCTTATCGTAATCGACAATCGCCTCGACGGGCTCTTTATTTTCTTCGGGTAAGATAATTTCGCTAAGGAGCTCTAAAACCTTATCGCCAACTTCGTCTACGATACGGTTATAATCTACGTTTTCCGCAACGGGCAAGGACGCTACCGCGTCTAATACTTGACGGCTGTGCTCCGCAACGCTTTCTTCCGTCTTTTCCGCAACGCTTTCGATAACTGCCTTGTAATCGTTATCTTCATACGCAACAACGAATTCGTTCAGCTTTTCTTGGAGCTGGGTAAGCGCGCTGTCGATATTTTGAAGCGCGTCCATCTTTGCTTGCATATCGTCCATTTTCGATACGACTTCGCCAGAAATGAGCGCGGTCAAGCTATCGTAAACGGCTTGCTGTTGCATATATCCGTACTTAATCTCGTCAATGGATTCTTGCAAGGAAGGAATGATTTCCGCTACCTTTTCCTTAACCGTTTCCGCCAACGCCTCGGCATTTACGTTTTCCAACGTTTCAATTTTTTCGGACGCCGACGCAACCGATTCTTTAATCGCCGATTGCATTTCTTCAATGGACGCCGTTTTTTCGTCCATTGCGTTCAAACGCTCGGCAACGTCTTCGGTCAAAAGCGTGGTCAAACCGTCGTAAATGGTCTGATTTTGTTTGTAGCTATAACGGATTTCCTGCGAAATTGCTTGCGCGGATTTATCCTTATCGCTTTGCATTTCCTTGTATACAGAGCTCATTTGAACGGACGACATACGCATCTCGTTCATAAGCTCCGCCTTCATCCTTTGTAAATCACGGGAAAGGAAAGAATACAACGCGTCGATTTTAGAAGATTCCATTTGTTTTCTGTCAGCCATTATACACCTCGAATAATTCGTTTACAGGTACGGATTGAACTACTTTTTGATTAAAAAAAGTTATACTCCTGCTTTTACAACTATTATTATAGCATATCTTACGCAATCGGTCAAGGATTTTACCGAAAAATATCATGTAAAATCGTAAAAAAAATAATTTATTCGCGTTGAAAAGCTCTTTCAACGCGAACATGTGCCTATCCTTTTTTATTTTTCGTCAATTTTTGCGTTTTTTACTTACCACGCTTTCTTTGAATAAGCTTTACGATTTCTACAATCGGGACAATGCACGCACCGATAGCTATCGCTACGGCAAACTCCAAAAATCCTACGGACGCAAACCCGAACGCCTTTGCCAAGAACGGCACTTCGCATACGAGCGCGGTTGCACCGAACGAACCGATTGCCGCCCACCACAGCCATTTGTTTTGCTCTTTTACGCTAAACAAGCTCTTTCTTTGCGACCGCATATTAAAGCTATGGAAAATTTCCGCCATAGACATGGTTAAAAACGCCATCGTCGTTCCGTGCGAACTGTCCGCAAACGTCCAAACGCCTTCGTTGATATAATGCCCTACGAAATAGGATACGAGCACCAAAATCGCTACGCTTACGCCTTGGTATAAAACGTCTATCCCCATACCGCCGGCAAATACGCCTGCTTTGGAATCGCGCGGTTTCTTTTGCATAATATCCTTTTCCGCTTTTTCCGTACCCAAAGCGAGCGCAGGGAAACAGTCGGTTACAAGGTTAATCCATAAAAGATGCACCGGTTGCAAAATACTAAATCCCATTAAGGTTGCTATGAAAATCGCCAAAACTTCGCTCATATTCGACGCAAGCAAAAATTGAATGGCTTTACGGATATTATCGTAAATACGGCGACCTTCTTCTACCGCGCCGACAATCGTTGCGAAGTTATCGTCCGCAAGCACCATATCCGCTACGTTTTTGGTAACGTCCGTACCCGTAATACCCATACCCACGCCGATATCCGCCGATTTGATGGACGGTGCGTCGTTCACGCCGTCGCCCGTCATTGCCGTAACGTAGCCGGCATTTTTCCAAGCGTTTACGATACGCGTCTTATGCTCGGGCTGTACGCGTGCGTATACGCCGATAGTTTGGAATTCCTTTTGGAACGTTTCGTCGTCCATTTCGTTGAGCTCAGCGCCCGTAATCGCTCGTACGCCGTCTTCTAAAATACCAAGCTCTTTTGCTATCGCTTTCGCCGTGTCCACGTGGTCGCCCGTAATCATTATCGGACGAATACCCGCCTCGCGACATTTCACAATCGCGTCTTTAACTTCGGGACGAACGGGGTCTATCATACCGCAAAGACCTACGAAACAAAGCTCTGTTTCCAAGCTTTCGCTTTCGTATACTTCAGGCAATTTTTTCCATATTCTTTGCGCACACGCAAGCACGCGGAGCGCCTTATCCGCCATATTCTTATTCGCGTCTAAAATTTGCTTTTTATACGCGTCCGTCATAGCGACCGCTTTGCCGTTTTCTAAATAGTGCGTGCAACGCTCAATCACGACGTCGGGAGCACCTTTGGTGTATTGCACGAACTCGCCTGCACCCGTTTCGTGTAAGGTGGACATCATTTTACGCGACGAATCGAAAGGCAATTCCCCACGTCTTGGCAAGCTCCTTTTCAGCTCGTATTTGGGAAGTTCCACCTTATTCGCCCAAACGACGAGTGCCACTTCCGTCGGCTCGCCCGTAACCGCCCCGTCTTCGCTAAGCTCCGCGTCCGAGCAAAGCGCCATTGCCGTGGCAATTCCCTTTTCCTTTTCACCGAAAAAGTCTACGACGGTCATCTTATTTTGCGTCAGCGTACCCGTCTTATCCGAGCAAATAACCTGCGCACAGCCAAGTGTCTCAACGGCGGTCAGCTTACGGATGACCGCATTTCG
>JAFXHR010000005.1 GCA_017536305.1 Clostridia bacterium
ATGCTTAATCGTACTGTCGATCCAGCCGAAGCAAAGTGCTTCTTCTACTGCATCGTTGTAGGAAAGCGCCTTATCACCCGATTCCTTCATCGGAAAAACAAACCAAATCTCACTTTCCGTTTCAAAGTGATCGGCAAGCCATTCGCGCCATGCTTCTCGTTCACTTGTATAAAATACCTTCATTTTCACCCCTGCAAATTCTTATTTATCGGTGAGTTTATTATAAACTAAAATCAACTTTAATGCAATCTATTTTGTGTGGACAAAAAAACTCGACTTAAAAAAGTTGAGTTTTCTAAATTGCATAATTAAAATCCCTAAGAGTAACGCCCTTATCGCGCCGTTTTTTATTACCATTTTCCTTCACCGCCGTATTTTTTATAAAATTCCTACGTATATTCTTTTACGTAACCGCCTAAAATAGAATTTCGCAACCCTTTCATCAGCTTGTGCAAGAATGTGATATTATGCAAGCTCAAAAGCATAGCTCCGTACATTTCGCCTGCGTTAATCATGTGCCGTAAATACGCTTTAGTGTAATTCTTACAGCAATAGCAATCACATTCGCTATCCAGCGGTGTAAAATCTTCCTTATATTTCCCGTTCCGTACCACTACGCGACCGCGCGAAGTGAGTGCCGTACCGTTTCGGGCAATACGCGTTGCCAGCACGCAGTCGAACATGTCAATCCCCCTAAGCGTACCTTCAATCAAGCAATCGGGGGACCCGACGCCCATCAAATAACGGGGCACGTCCGTGGGGAGCTTGGGCTGTAAATCCTCCAAAAGCTCGTACATCAGCGGTTTCGGCTCGCCGACGGAAAGACCGCCGATAGCTATCCCGTGCTTGACGAACGGGAGCGTTCTTGCCAAGCTTTCCGCTCTTAAATCCTTATACATATTACCCTGCACGATAGGGAATAACGCCTGCTCGGGCTTGTCGTGGAATTGATAGCATCTTTCCAGCCAGCTTGCCGTCCGTTTCATAGCCTGCTCCGCTTGCGCGTGGTTATACCCGTACTCGCTACATTCGTCGAACGCCATAATAATATCCGCGCCGAGATTTTGTTCCACTTCCATTGCCTTTTCGGGTGTGAAAAAATGCTTACTACCGTCGATATTCGACGAAAATTCCACGCCTGCGTCCGTGATTTTATTCAATTTCCCAAGCGAAAATACCTGAAATCCACCGCTGTCCGTTAAAATGGGTTTGTTCCAGTTCATAAATTTATGCAATCCGCCTGCGTTTTTCACAATTCTATCGCTCGGGCGCATATACAAATGATAGGTGTTCGCAAGGATAATTTGCGAGCCTGCCTCTTCCAAATCTCTCGGGAATACCCCCTTAACCGTCGCTTGCGTGCCCACGGGCATATACACGGGCGTTTCAATATCCCCGTGCGGTGTATGCAAAATACCCGCGCGCGCACCCGTTTCTTCGTCCGTTTTTAATAGCTCAAAGGAAAAATACTCGTTATTCACAATTTTTTGCCCCTATTTCTTCGTTCGAGCTATTATACCACACTTTCTCTAAAAAAGCAACTAAAATTACTTGACAACCGATTTCTGGTATGATATTATTTTGATATCACTTATAAAAGGAGCGTGCCAATGTTACGCATAGAAAATGTAAGCAAGAGCTACGGCGAAAAAAAGGCGGTGGATAATTTATCCTTGCATATCAAGGCGGGGGAAATTTACGGATTTATCGGTCATAACGGCGCGGGCAAGACGACCACCTTAAAAGCGTGCGTGGGGATTTTGGATTTCGACGAGGGGGAAATTTTCATAGACGGTGTTTCCATTAAGGAAAATCCGCTGGAATGTAAGAAAAAAATCGCGTACATTCCCGACAATCCCGATTTGTACGCCTTTATGACGGGGATAGGGTATTTGCATTTTATCGCGGATATTTTCGGCGTGTCTGCCAAAGCGCGCGAAGAGCGTATCCAAAAATACGCGGACGCGTTCTCGTTGACGGCGGATTTGGCTATGCCCGTTTCTTCCTATTCGCACGGTATGAAACAAAAACTTGCGATTATTTCCGCGCTCATTCACGAGCCTAAGCTGATTATTATGGACGAGCCGTTCGTGGGCTTAGACCCCAGCGCGTCGCACAAGGTCAAAGAAATTATGCGTGAAATGTGCGACAACGGCTGTGCGATTTTCTTTTCCACGCACGTGTTGGAAGTAGCGGAAAAGCTGTGCGATAAAATCGCCATTATCAAAGACGGGAAACTGATAAAATCGGGCGCGACGGAAGAAGTGAAAGGGGATACTTCGCTCGAAGACGTATTCTTGGAGCTTGCGAAGGAGTAAACTATGTTAAAGCCTTTACTCAAAAAACAATTACGAGAATTTACCGCCTTTTTCACGCTGAGTAAAAAGGACGGCAAACGCCGTTCACCGCTTGCGATTTTCGGTTTTGCCCTTTTAATGCTGTACGCGCTTTGCGCTATCGTCGTGATGTTTTATCTGATAGCGGATATGCTTTGCGTGCCCCTTGTAGGGAGCGGGCTTGCTTGGGTATATTTCGCCTTTTTGGGTGCTATCGGCACGGCGTTTGCGTGTATCGGTAGCGCGTTCGGCGCAAAAGTCCAGCTGTACGAGGCGAAGGATAACGATTTGCTCCTTTCCATGCCTATTAAGCCTTGGGAAATTCTCTTATCGCGTATGCTTGGGTTATACGCCATGACCTTTGCCTTTTGCAACGGCGTGTTTTTACCGGCGCTCGTTTGTTATTTCTATCATTTCAGCGTGCAGATTTTACCCCTTATCTTCGGCGTAATTACCGCGTTTATTTTACCTATCGGCGCGCTGGCAATCAGCTGTTTGCTCGGTTGGCTGATTGCGCTCGTTACTTCTAAAATTCGCGCGAAAAACCTGTTTACCATGCTCTTTACGATTGCGTTTTTAATCGTGTATTTCGTTTTGTATTCCAAAATGAACGAATATTTGCAATTCGTGATAGCAAACGGCGAGGCGTTGGGTGCAAAGATGAAAACCGCGCTTTGGCTCTTTTACCAAATGGGGCTGGGAATTACGGGCAAACCCCTTTCCCTGCTCGCGTTTATCGGTTGCTTTATCGCCGTATTCGCGCTCGTGTACCTGCTGTTATCCAAGAGCTTTTTACGCTTAGCGACGGCAAACCGCGGTGGGTTTAGAAAAAAATACAAAGCCAAGCACCGTGCAAAAGGCAAGGTGTTCACCGCCCTTTTTAAGCGCGAAACCTTACGCTTTTTCAAAAACCCGATGGTCATTTTGAATTGCTCCTTGGGTAGTATTTTACTTTTGATTATACCCGTTTTCGCGCTGTTTAATATGGATTTTTGCCGTGAAATAGCGTCTATAAACGCGGACGGGTTATTCGCGACGATATTAGCGCTGATTGCCTGCGGTGTTGCCACGACGAATATCGTTACCGCGTCGTCCGTGTCCTTGGAAGGCAAAACGATTTGGCAGGTGCAATCGTTGCCCGTGGACGCGTTTAGCGTGCTCGTAAGTAAAATTTTATTGCATTTGTGCGTATCCGCGCTCCCGACCGTGCTGGCGGTTGCCGTGCTTTGCGTATTGTTAAAAATCGGGGTTTGGTACGCGCTCGTTTGTGTGCTGACTTGCGTTGCGTTCGTGGGATTTTGTGCGACGAGCGGACTTCTTATCAACTTAAAAATGCCGAATTTGCATTTCACGAACGAGATTACGGCGGTCAAGCAAAGCATGTCCGTGCTCGTTTCTATGCTCGTGAATATGGGCGCGGTGGGGCTTTTTGTCGGCGGGTATTTCTGGTTTGGGAAATATTTACCCGAAATCGGGTATCTTGCGATTTGTATAGCGGTGCTTTTGCTTGCGAGCGTGGCGATTATAGGGTGGCTGAACAAGCGCGGAGCGCGTATTTTTAGCTATTTACAAGCGTGAAAAAGAAGTGAAAAGTAAAAAAAACGGAAATTCGGCGAAAAAACGCTTGCCAAAAAGGAAAAAAAAGGCTATCATAGTAATAGATGAAAAAACCGCCAAGACGCGGACAATCAAGGAGAATTTTTTATGGCAATGAATTTGTTGGCAGGAAATGCCGGAACTTGGATTATGATGATTGCGCTCGTAGCGATTATCGTGGTATTTATGATTTACAACCGTAAGGTACAAGCAAAGCGTCAACAGGAAACGAAAGATATGCTCGACGCGATTAAACCAGGGAATAAAGTAAAGACTATCGGCGGTATTTGCGGTGTCGTCGTGGAAGTTTGCCCCGAAGATAATACCTTCGTTTTGGAAACGGGTACGGAAAAGAGCGGTAAATCGTATTTGAAATTCGATAAACAAGCGGTATATCAAACGGACGCGGTAGCGCAAAAAGCACCCGTAGAAGATAAGAAAGAAGAGCCCGTTGCAGTAGAAGAAAAGACGGAAGAAGTAGAAGTAAAAGAAGAAAAGAAAGAAGAAAACGAATAATTCGTTCTAACAAAGGACTACCTTCGCATACGATAATGCGGAGGTAGTTTGTTTATGTATGAAGAATCGACAACGGGGAACGGCTTTTTTCAAATTATTAAGGGCGTCGCGCTCGCGCTTGCCTTTTCCTTTTTAACGGCGGTGGTGTTTGCCAGCGCGCTCAAAACCTTTCCCATTCCCGACAAGGTGGTATACCCCGTCAACCAAACGCTGAAAGTGCTTTGCGTATTGCTCGGCTCGTTCGCGTTCGTGCGCGGGGAAAAGGGTTACTTAAAAGGGGGCGCTATCGGACTGCTGTTTACCGCCCTTTCCTATTTGACTTTTTCGGCTATCGGCGGGGATTTCAGCTTAGGCTGGCTGGTAATCGTGGAGCTGTTTTTAGCGCTTTTTTCGGGCGTCGTGGGCGGAGCTTTAGCGGTAAATTTCCGTCGGAATTAAAAAATAGAAGTAAAAATTAGGAAAAATCAAAGGAAAAGCTTGCAAACCGCTTGCAATTTCAAAGAAAGTATATTATAATAGTATCACAAAACGATTGTATATGAGGTGAACGGTTATGATTAAAACGATTGCAAAACCTGCTGAAAAGAAAACGACGGCTTGCGGTGAATGCAGAAGTACCTGTCAATCCGCTTGCAAAACGAGCTGTACGGTAGGGAATCAATCCTGCGAAAGAATTACGCGCGAAGAGAAAATCGAACGCAAATAATTTTTTAAGAAAAACGGATTTGAAAGGAGCGTAAAAAGGCGCGTATTTTACGCGCGCCTTTTTTTGCTACTTGGAATAGAGAAATATGATACACGTATTTGATTACAAGGGTAAAAATTATATATACGACGTGGGGAGCGGTTCTTTGCACGAGTGCGATAAACCCACCGCCGATTATTTGAAAGCCAAGGAAGAGGGCGCGGATATTGATATTACCTATATCACCGACGAACAGGTCAAGGAAATTTTGTCCGATATCGACGGCTTAAAAGAGCAAGGCTTACTGTTTAAGGAAGAAGTCAAGGCGTATCCTATGAAATCGAGCGAAGTCAAAGCGCTTTGTATCCACATTTGCCACGACTGTAATTTCCGCTGTCGGTATTGCTTTGCCGACGAAGGCGCGTACCATTCAAATAGAGAATTTATGTCGTTGGAAACGGCGAAAAGGGCGGTCGATTTCTTAATTGAAAACAGCGGTAAACGCAAGGTCTTGGAAATGGACTTCTTCGGCGGTGAACCGCTGATGAACTTGGAAGTTTTGAAAAAGACGGTGTACTACGCCAAGGAACAGGGCGCAAAGGCGGGTAAAAAATTCCTGTTTACCACCACCACGAACGCGCTCCTTCTAAACGACGAAACGATAGAATTTTTCAATCAAGAAATGGAAAACGTCGTGCTGTCGCTCGACGGTAGAAAGGAAGTGCACGACGCCATTCGTAAGTCGATTAACGGCAAGGGCACGTTCGATTTAATTATTGATAAAATCAAAAAATTTATTTCCCTGCGTGGCAATAAAAGCTACTACGTGCGCGGTACTTTTACCGCGAAAAATTTGGACTTTGGCAAAGACGTTTTGTTTATCGCCGACCAAGGCGTGGACTCCATTTCTATGGAGCCCGTCGTTACGGACATTCCCGATTTACAAATCACAAACGAGCATTTGCCCCGTATCAAGGAAGAATACGAAAATCTTTGCGACGCGTACTTGGAGCGTTTAGCCAGCGGTCAAGGCTTTAACTTCTTCCACTTTAATATAGACTTAGAAGGCGGACCTTGCCTTTCCAAGCGTGTATCCGCGTGCGGAGCGGGCAACGAATATTTCTCGGTAACCCCCAACGGCGACTTGTATCCCTGCCATCAGTTCGCAGGGGATAAGAATTTCCGTATGGGTAGCGTGTTCGACGGTATAGAGCGCCCCGAAATTCGCGAAAAATTCAAAAATTCCTGCGTGTTTACCCGTAAAAAATGCGAAAATTGCTTTGCGAAATTTATTTGCTCGGGCGGTTGTAGCGCAAACAATTATCATTTCAACGGCGATATCGACGAGCCGTATCAAACGACCTGCGAAATGATGAAAAAGCGCGTGGAATGTGCTATGCATATTCTCGCCGAGAAAAAATGTAAAAATCTCTAAAAAGCGCGCCCCCGATTTTGCGTCGGGGGCGTTCGTTATCTTTCCGTTTCTTCTAAAATTTGTCTTAGTTGCGACGTTCTTTCCAACAATTCGGATAATTCCTTCTCTGCTACGGCGCGTCGCGTTTTTAATCGCTGTTCGTTGCTTTGCCAAGCGGAGCAATATTCGTATTTATCCAAGGTCTTTTCAAATAATGCACACCGCCCGATTTTTTGTATTTCAAATTGACTGATTCCCTTTGTATAATAGGCGTCATAGTATCGACAGTTTCCGCAAATTCGTTGACCGTTTTCCATTTTTTTCTTTCTCGCTTTGATTTTTTTCGGTTATTTATATATATTATAGCCGTAATTTTTACGGTTGTCAAGATTTTTCCGTAATTTTTACGGCGAAATAATGGTATGGAGAAATTTCAAGAACGGTTGAGAGAATTAAGAATAGAACAAGGGTTAAAGCAAAGGCAGTTAGCGGAAATTTTGCAGACGACGGACGATAGTATATTTTCGTGGGAAAAGGGGAGGAGCCAACCGTCGATAGAATTTATATGTAAAATATGCGCGTACTTTGAAGTAACGGCGGACTATTTGCTTGGACTCGAAGATTAAAAGGTATTTTTTTGCAAAAAAACCTAAAAAAAATATAAAAAAAGCGGAATTTGCTTGCAAAATAGCTTGCAAACGCTTTTTCTTTGTGCTAAAATAGTATAGCTAAAAATTCACACTCGCTCATTGTGCGCAATCCGTGTCCGTAAAATCTTTCAATGCGGACGTCGTTGCGAGCCAACGCAAGGCGAGGAGGTATAACGGAGGTTTGAATTATGGCAGTTATCAGTATGAAACAGCTCTTAGAGGCAGGCGTTCACTTCGGTCATCAGACGAGAAAGTGGAATCCGAAAATGAAGAAGTACATCTTCGCGGCAAGAAACGATATTCACATTATCGACTTGCAAGTTACGGCGAACTTGATTGAAGAAGCGTACGCATTCGTTTGCGAATGCGTAAAAGCGGGTAAAACCGTTTTGTTCGTAGGTACGAAAAAGCAAGCGCAAGACGCAATCAAGGAAGAAGCGGAAAGATGCGGACAGTACTACGTAAATTCCCGTTGGCTCGGCGGTTGCTTGACCAACTTCAAGACGATGAGAAGTCGTGTTGAGCGTTTGGAAAAGCTCGAAGCTATGGAAGCAAACGGCGATTTCGATTTGCTCCCTAAAAAGGAAGTTATGCTCCTTAAAAAGGAAATGGGCAAATTGCAAGCGAACCTTGGCGGTATTAAAACCATGAAGTCTATGCCCGGCGTTATGTTCGTCGTAGACCCCCACAACGAAGATATCGCAATCAAAGAAGCGAAAAAGCTCGGTATCAAAATCGTTGCAATTACCGATACCAACTGCGACCCTGACGAAATCGACTACGTAATCCCTGGTAATGACGACGCTATCCGCGCAATCAAGCTTATTGCGTCCGTAATCGCAAACGCGGTTATCGAGGCAAACCAAGGCGAAGAGGCGCTCGTTGCTATGCAAGAGGCTACCGAAGAAACGGAGGAAGAACCCGTTTCCATTGAAGAAGTAGTAGCGCAAGAAGAAAACGCGTAAAATTTAAGTATTAAGGAGAGAAAGATTATGGCATTTACTGCAAAAGACGTAATGGCGCTCCGTGAAAAGACGGGCGCAGGCGTTATGGACTGTAAAAAAGCTTTGACGGACGCTGACGGCGATATGTCCAAGGCAGCGGATATTTTAAGAGAAAGAGGCATTGCAAAGGCGGAAAAGAAGGCGTCCCGTATCGCGGCGGAAGGTATCGTAGCTTGCTATATCGACGGCAAGGTCGGCGTTTTGGTAGAGCTTAACTGCGAATCCGACTTCGTAGCGAAAAACCCTCAATTCACGGAAATTGCAAACGAAGTATCCAAGGTAGTCGTAAAGGAAAACCCTGCAAACGTAGAGGCACTTTTGGCTTGCGCTTGCGTGGGTGGTACGGTAGAAGAATATTTGAAGAGCAAAATTGCGATTATCGGTGAAAAGATTGCCGTAAGAAGATTCGTTCGCTATGAAACGAACGGTTTCTTGGAAAGCTACATTCACCTTGGCGGAAAGCTTGGCGTTATGCTCGATATGGGTAGCGACGCTACGGCAGAGGCGAAAGAAGTTGCACACGATATTACCCTTCAAATCGCGTTCACGAAACCTGCGTACCTTACCAAGGACGAAGTTTCCGCGGAAACGCTTGAAAAGGAAAAGGCAGTGTTAAAGCAACAAGCTATGAACGAAGGTAAACCCGAAGCGATTGCTGAAAAGATGGTTATGGGTAGAATTAAGAAGTTCTACGAAGAAAACTGTCTTTTGGAACA
The DNA here is from genome assembly GCA_017536305.1 of Clostridia bacterium. Taxonomy (GTDB): domain Bacteria; phylum Bacillota; class Clostridia; order Christensenellales; family Borkfalkiaceae; genus Scatosoma. The sequence goes on from JAFXHR010000005.1 coordinate 8,918, forward strand.
AGCGTTCATCAAGGACGATTCCAAGAAAGTGTCCGACCTTTTGAAGGCAGGCAACACGAGCATAAACAAATTCGCATTCTTCGTAATGGGCGAAGGCTTGGAAAAGAAGAGCGAAGATTTGAGCGAAGAAGTTGCAAAGCAAGTTGCGGCGGCTCAAAAATAAT
>JAFXHR010000006.1 GCA_017536305.1 Clostridia bacterium
ACAAACGCCGTCCCAAGGCAAACGTAATGGAAGTTATGAGCATTATCGGCGACGTAAAGGGTAAGAGATGTCTTATGATTGACGATATGGTAGATACCGCAGGTACGCTGTGCCAAGGCGCGCAAGCGATTAAGGACGCAGGCGCAACGGCGGTTTACGCAGGTTGTACGCACGCGATTTTAAGCGGTCCGGCTCTGGATAGATTAGAAAAATCGGCGATTAACAAGTTCGTTATGCTGGATACCATCAGCCTGCCCGAAGAAAAGAAATTAGATAAATTTGAAGTATTATCGGTAGCGGATATTTTCGCCGCGGCGATTGAAAACGTATATCTCGACAAACCGATGTCGAAATTGTACGACTAAAACGAAAGAAAAGACTGTCGTCGCTAGGTATTCGCGACGACAGTTTTATCAAAGAAGGGACTATTATGTATCTTATCGTGGGACTTGGAAATCCCGAAAAACAATATGAAAAGACCTTTCATAATATGGGCTATATCGCGGTAGGCGATACGGCGGAGCTTTTGGGCGTTAAATTCAAAAAGAAGGAATGTGAATCGCTCGTTGCCGAAGCGCATATAAACGGAGAAAAGGTCGTTTTAGCCCGCCCGCTTACCTATATGAATAATTCGGGTAGAGCGGTCAAGCAATTGATGGCGAAATATACAATTGCGCCCGAAAAATTGCTCGTAATTTACGACGATTACGACCTGCCCAAGGGAAAAGTACGCATACGGGCAAGCGGTAGTGCGGGTACGCATAACGGTATGCGTAGCATTATCGGCGAAACGGGGCTTACGAATTTTGCGCGGATTCGGATAGGTATTCGCGACGAAGAAGTAAATATACCCATTATCAACTACGTGCTTTCCGAAGTAAGAAAGGACGACTACGAATTATTCGCTAAGGCTTGTAAAAAAGCGGGCGAGGCGTCCGCGGAATTTACCAAGGGCTTGGATATAGAAAAGGTAATGGGTAAGTTTAACTAATAAAGATGAAACGGGATTTTTTCAGCTTTGACAATTTAGGGGAAGAATTTTCTTCTCTTGGAAAAGAACTCCGCCGAGGTACGCCTACGGCGGTTTTCGGCGTTTCCGACGGTCTGAAATATTTACTTGCAGGGCTTGTGGGCTCGCCCGTCGTATATATCACGACCGACCGTGCCACCGCAGGAAAAATCGCGCAAAATATCCAAGCGTTTTCGGGGAAACGGGTGCATACGCTCTTAGCCAAAGACGAAGTACTGCTCTATCGCAAAGCGCTCTCTAAGGACGCGCTTTATAATCGTCTTTGCGGTATACACGCCTTGCAAACGGACGGGGAAATTATCGTCGCGGAAATAGACGCGCTCATTCAGCTGTTCCCTAAAAAGCTCCCCGTAATTACCTTGCGCGAAGGGGAAGAATACGACTTTTTATCCTTGCCGGAAAAGCTCGTGTCCCTTGGGTATACCCGCTCGTTTGAAGTGGAATGTAAGGGTGTGTTCGCGCTCCGTGGGGATATTTTGGATATTTATCCGATTAACGCGGAAAATCCCGTACGCATTGACTTTTTCGGGGATACCGTCGAGAAAATCAAGCCGTACGATTTTGTCAGCGGAAACCGCTTAGGTAGTATCAAAGAAATGGATATCCTTTCGGCGACAGATACGGTCGTTTCGACCGAAGATAGGCAAACGGTCAAGGATACCTTAGAGCGCGAAGTCAAGCGTTTCAAAACGTCCGAATCGTATACGCGCGCTAAGGAAATTGCGGACGAAATTTTATCAGACGAAAGTTTGCAAAGCTCCTTTATTTTACCGTTGCTGGAAAATACGACCGACTTTTTCTCTATTTTGCCCGAAAACGCGACCTTGATTTTTGACGAAGGGAAAGCGCTTTGGGATAAATTCAACGCGCTTTACAAAGAACACGAAGAACGGTTTCACCGTTTACAAGCAGGTGGCGAGGCGTTCGATTTTACCGCTAGACAGTATTTACCCAAGCAGTCCTTTTTAGACGGCGTTGCGCATAGTAAACGGGTAGCGTTACAAACCTTTACGGGCAATCCCTTCTTTTTTGAACCGCTGAAAATTTATAATCTTTCCGCAACGCCCGTAACCAAGTACTTAAACGGTATGCCTGCGCTACTTACGGATATTAAAAACTGGATGCGCGGTGGATATCGCGTACTCCTTTGCTGTGGCGAAAGCGCGCGCGCCGTGAAAATGTCGGAAAACTTAGCCGAAGAATATCTTTCTACCGTGAAATTAGCACCAACGCTAAACGAATTCCAAGGCGTGAGCGTTTTGGATAATAAAGTGTCGCACGGTATGGTGTTACATTCTTGTAAGCTTGCGATAATCGGCGAGAATGATTTATATACCAAAGCGACCACTCCGCGCCGTATTCGCCGTAAGCGTGGCGAGATGTTTTCCGCGCCCGAAGTGGGGGATTTCGTCGTGCACGAAACGCACGGTATCGGTAAAATTATCGGTACGGAAAAGATTGAAACGACGGACGGCACGAAAGAATATATCGCTCTTGCGTATAAGGACGGAGATAAGGTATACGTACCCGCCGAGTGTATGGACGTGCTTTCTAAATACGTCGGCGATAGCAATCCTACGCTTAGTAGAATAGGTGGAGCGGATTTTGAACGGGTAAAGGCGCGCGTGAAAGCGTCGCTTAAAAAACTTGCGTTCGATTTGAAACAATTATACGCGCTCCGTGCGGAAAACCGCGGATACGCGTTCCCCGATAACGAAGCGTTTATGCGCGAGTTTGAAGACGCGTTCGAGCACGAGCTTACCCCCGACCAAGCGTCGTCTATGCAGGAAATTAAAGGGGATATGTGCTCGGAAAAGGTAATGGATAGATTACTTTGCGGGGACGTGGGGTTTGGTAAGACGGAGCTTGCGTTCCGCGCCGTGTATTTATGCGTTTTGGCAGGCAAGCAATCGGCGCTGATGTGTCCGAGTACCGTGCTTTGTAAACAGCATTTCAATACCGCCAAAGCGCGCTTTGCTGAGTTTGGCGTGCGTATTGCGTCGCTCAACCGATTTAACACGCCTAAGGAAACGGAAAAAATTATCCAAGGTCTTGCGGACGGCTCGATAGATTTCGTTATCGGTACGCACCGTATGCTTTCGTCGGATATTAAGTTTAAGGATTTGGGCTTGCTCGTTTTAGACGAAGAGCAACGCTTTGGCGTGGAGCATAAAGAAAAAATCAAGCACTTGCGCAAAGATATTGATTGCTTGACCATGACGGCAACGCCGATACCCCGTACCCTGCATATGTCCCTTTCGGGTATTCGGGATATTTCCACCATTCACACGCCCCCGATGGAGCGGTTGCCCGTACAAACGTACGTGGTGGAAGAAACGGAAACGCTCATTCGCGACGCGTGTATTCGCGAGCTGTCGCGTGGCGGTCAAGTATTTATTTTGTATAACAAGGTGGAAAGCATTTTCACCTTTGCCTCCCGTATCAAGCAAATTTTACCCGAGGCGACGGTGTCCGTGGCGCACGGTCGAATGGAAAAGACGGCGCTCGAAAACGCCGTGCTCGATTTTTACGGCGGAAAATCGGATATACTCGTAACGACCACGATTATTGAAAACGGCGTGGATTTACCCAACGCCAACACCATTATCGTCATTGACAGCGATAGACTGGGTATCTCTCAGTTGTATCAGTTAAAGGGCAGAGTAGGGCGTTCGGCGCGCCTTGCGCACGCGTACTTTACCTTTAAGGGCGAGCGCGTAATGACGGATAACGCCACCGCTCGGCTCAAAGCGATTATGGAGTTTACCGAGCTTGGCTCGGGGTATAAGCTTGCCATGCGCGACTTGGAAATTCGCGGTGCTGGCAACGTGCTTGGAGCGGAGCAACACGGACACATGGATAAGGTCGGCTACGAGCTGTATGCAAAGCTTTTGAAAGAAGAGTTGACGGGCGAAAGCGCGCAACCGCCTGAGCTCGATATTCGCGCAAACGCCTACGTTTCCGAAAAATATATCGAATCGTCGGCAGGTCGTTTGGATACCTACAAGCAAATTGCGGAAATTGCGACGGTTGCCGATTATAAACGGGTATACGCGTCGCTCGAAGATACTTACGGACCGCTCCCCAAAGCGGTGGAAAATTTGATGGTGATTGCGGTGCTCAAAAATTACGCTATGAAATTTTCCGTCAAAAAGATTACCGTGGGTGGCGGTATCGGCGCTTTGGAATTTCCGTCGCTGGACGCGCTCGGGGATAAACGGATACTCGGCGCGCTGGATAAATTCAAGGGCGAAACCAAGCTGAATATGAGCGAAGCGCCGGTAATAGAGTTCTCTAAGGGTGGCGACGTGGCGCAGTTGATGGCACAAATGACGAAATTTTTGAAATTTGCGCTAACTTTCACAAGTTTATGATGAAAAACGTTTGCACTTTACGACAAAATCGGTTATAATATAGAGTGATAGCGTAGGGGTATTCTACCCACGCTGTCGTAAAACTACGATAAAAGAAATCGGAGCGATTTTTATGAATAGCAAAAAAACGATTAAAAAATTCGGCGCAGGTGCGCTTGCTTTGGTGCTCACCGTCGGTGCGACGGGGTGTGATTTTCTCGTTACGGATAGCGAGAAAGACTTAAAGCAAACGGTTGCCACCGTCAACATCTCGTCTAACCTGAAAAGCGCGGAAATGGAATGTGCGGACGACGTACAAAAGCTCATTGACAACAAGGGCTTGTCTACGGATATTCCCAAGCGCGATTTGGTTGCATATTTCTTGAGTACGGGTTATATGTACGTACAAAACTACGGCTATACCTACGAAGATACCTTCAATATGCTGATGGACGGGCTGGTAGAAAAGAAAATTCTTACCCAGTACGCGGTAGCGCATTTCTTGGAAAAGGACGACGCGAAGACGGCGGACGCTTGCTTAGAGTACGTGAATGCGCAAATCGACGGCGCGCAAGGTAAGGAAAAGGAGCTTTTAAGCTCGCATAGAGAAGTGCTCACTATGAAATATTTCCTTTCCACGGAAGAATACGACGAGGCGGTTTACGGTTTGAAAAAATCGCTGAATAGTTCGCTCGATAGCGCGGAAACGAGTTATATTACGGAAACGGCTCACGAGCATACGCACGGTGAAACGCGTACCACGCCTACGAACGCAAACGCGGAGAAAGAAGACCACGTGCCTATGAAAGACGGTGCGCTCGATTACGATATTTATACGGGTCGTAACGCGTTCGACGCTTGCGGTACGTATGAAAAAGTAGACGGCTCGACGGTTACTTCGAGAAAGAAAGCGTACAACGCGTTCCTTTCTAACCTGCAAAGCTACGGCTTGATTAAGGAAGGGGAAGACACGGCAGTTGTAACGGAGTTAGATTATTATTATTTAGAGCTTTCGTCCACGCTCGGTTCGGCGCTTGTAAACAAATACACGGAAGAGCTGAAAGACGAGGCGATTGCGCTTTTGGACGCGGAGTACGTAGCGGATAAATACGACGAAATTAAGGGTTCGCAAAAGAATGCTTACGAAAATAAGCCGACCGATTTTGATACCGCGCTCGATAGCGTTTCGGATACTTCTTTCGTATTGTACGGGCAAAAGGATTTCGGTTTTGTTTATAATATCTTAATTCCCTTCTCGGCAAGCCAAACGCAGGCGTATTCGTCGGCGAAGAATAACTTGAAAGGTGACGCACTTTTCAATGCCCGTAAACAAATTTTGCAAGGCGTTGAGGCGAAAGATTTGCGCTCGGCTTGGTTCTGCACCGAAGAAGACGAACACTACGCGTATGAAGTTACGGGTAATGAATATTACAATGAAAACGGCGTTGAAAAGGATTACCTGTTCTTTGAAAAGAATATGACGAACACGGACAAGTATGAAAAGCTTACGCAATATGCGGGCAAATATCCGTATAACGGTAAAGCGGAGCTCAAAGACGACGAGTGGGATTTCACGCCGAAGAAGTTGACGATTGACAAATTTATCGCCGAAATGGAGGGATATATCAATTACGTAGTAGGTAGCACGGTTGCAAGCGGTATTCGCCAAGACGCAACTTATGGTATACAAGTAACCCCTGATGGGGATAAACTTGTTGACACCGTTTATACCAACTCTGCGACAAAGAAAGTAGATTACAGCAAGTTTATGTACTATGAAGGTAAGGTAACCCTTACGCAAGATTTCAAGGCGTCCGACTTCTTTAACGAAAAGGTGGGAGCGACGGAAGAAGTAAACGCTTACTATCAAGCACTTTCTGCGGTAAACGAATTGATGTTCGCATACAGCACGGACACGGGTTGCTTGAATACCTACATGGGCTATTCGGTATCTCCCTACGGCACGCAGTTCGTTAAGGAATTCGAGTATGCGGCACAGGAAGTCGTAAA
>JAFXHR010000007.1 GCA_017536305.1 Clostridia bacterium
CTTTCATACACGCAAGTGAAATTTTCCAGCTTGTCCAAGTTCGGAAAAAACACGCTTGCACCGCCTACCGCGTCCACTTTCGTTACCAAAACTTCTTCGCAATAAGGCAAAAGCGCCTTATAAATTTCCCCACCGCCGATAACGTAAATATCTTGATTTTGCCGTTCTTTCAGTTTTGCAAACAGCTCGTCGTAGCTACGCACGATTACGCAATCATCTCGTACCTGCCCCCTTGAAAGCACGATATTTTCCCGATTTTTAAGCGGTTTACCGTTTGGAAACGAGCGCAGGGTATTTCCGCCCATCACGACGGTATGACCAAGCGTCGTTTCACGGAAAAATTTCATATCCTTAGGCAGGGAAAACATCATATCGTTGTTTTTACCTATGCCCCACTCTTTGTCTGCGTGTACGATAGCGCGTATCATATAGTTTCACTCTCCGTCCTTAAAATTTCAATCAAACCGTAACCGCCGTCGCGGTTGACGCGAATATTTTTACAGCTCAGTTCTTTTTTCATTTGCGCGAGCGTCATACCGCAAAGGAATATATCTTCAAACTCTTTCATTGTATTGCCTGCCAAAACCAGCTCGTCAAACGCTCCGCCTGCCTTTTGATACGCCTTGACCGCCTTGACGATATCCCGTCCCGTCAAAAGCCCCGTGCAAGTAACCGTTTCCCCGAAAAACTCGTTTTTAACGGGTAAAATTTCCGCTTGTAGAAGTCCTATTTTTTGGTTGCAATCGCTAATAAGTTTCGCGTTCGCTTTCGCACCGCTCACACCGCTTATCAGCAAGGACTTTTTAGTTTTTTTCAACGCGTAATCTTTGGGCAACGCGTTTAGACTTTCGTACGCCTCGGCGTGGAATTTGCTCGTCAAGCCTATCCCGTTTTCAATTTGGGCAAACGCACCGTAAAAAGACGCGTCCTTCATTTGTCGTTCCGCTTTGATAAAATACTCGTCGGCAGGGAGCAGGAAATTTACCCCGAACTCCGCATTCAAGCTATCCACCAAATCCAACAGCTTTTCGCTGTACGCTTTGTCAATATCGGGAATGGGGTGCAAACCGTCGCGGTATTTGGTAATCCCCGTCGGCACGCACGCCAAGTCGCGCACGGTAGGATAATACTTGAACAGCTCGCGCGCGGTATAGGCAAGCTCGTCCCCGTCGTTTTCGTTGGGCACGAGCACCGCTTGCGCGTGTATTTCTATACCGTTTTCGGCAAGCCGTTGAATTTGCTCGGCAATTTTACCCGCAAAACGGTTACGGAGCAGTTTTTCACGCAATTTTCCGTTCATAGTATGCACGGAAATATACAACGGCGAAAGGCGCAAACGGATAATTCGCTCTAAATGCTCGTCCGATACGTTCGTCAGCGTTACGAAATTTCCGCAGGTAAAACTCATAGCGTAGTCGTCGTCCTTGATATACAAGCTTTCGCGCATACCCTTGGGCATTTGGTCCACGAAACAAAATAGGCAACGGTTATGGCAGGTACGGAGCGAACAGCTTTTTTCAAAGGCAATCCCAAGCTCTTCCCCCTCTTCCTTTTCCACTTCTATTTCCGCTATCTCACCCGTACGGCTATCGCGCACGCAAAGGGTAAATCCGTCCGTTTCGGTATAATACAGCAAATCCAGCTCGTCTTCGCAAGGCAAACCGTCGAACGACAGTATTTCGTCGCCGACTTCTAATCCCAGCTCTTTGGCAATAGAATTGCGTTTTACCTTGGTAATTTTCAACATATCCTTCTTAAATCACGCCAAATACACAACCGAGCAAATACACCAACAACGCTACCCAGTAAATCACGCGCCAAATCACCCGTTTACCGCAGGTATAATCGTACGCAGGAATGGCAATCCCCACCGCAAGCAAAATTTGCCCTACGAAATTCAGCGCGGACATAAATTTTTTCAGTACGGAAATATCCAACAAATTCACTACCCCGTTAAACAGGAAAATGCACGCGGAAATGACCAGCGCACAATACGCGCATACGCGCACGAGTGCACCTGCGCTCAGCGTTTCCGTCGAAGTTCTTCTCGGTGTTCTATCCTTTTTCATCGTTATATTACTCCTTTATAATATCTTCTAACTTTAAGCCGTGCTTTGCACAAAGCTTTTGTAAAATATCCTTAAACACGGGGGGCAGGGGTGCGTTAAACGTCATTCTTTCCCCGCTCGTCGGGTGCGTAAGCTCTAACTGATAGGCGTGTAACAGCTGACCGTTTACACTCAGCTTTTGCTTTTTATAACCGTATACGGGGTCGCAAGCGACGGGGTGGCCTATATGCTTAGCGTGAACGCGGATTTGATGCGTTCTACCCGTTTGCAAAACAAACCGACAAAGGGTATATTCCGTGCCAAACTGCGCCACTTTTTCAAAATCGGTAATAGCAAGCTTGCCCCGCCCGTCGGGTAAGACCGTCATTTTTAACCTATCCGTCGGATGCCGTCCGATATCCGTTACAATTCGACCGCGCTCGTCCTTTAAGTTCCCTTCGAGCAACGCGTAATAACTTCTATGACAGCTCTTTTCGGCAATTTGCTTGGCAAGCGAAACGTGCGCTTTGTCGTTTTTTGCCACCACCAAAAGCCCCGAAGTGTCCTTATCTATTCTATGCACAATCCCAGGGCGCATCACACCGCCGATACCGCTTAAACTGTCTAACGCGTGCAATAGCGCGTTGACGAGCGTACCGCTTTCGTTACCGTTCCCGATATGCACGGTCATTCCCTGCGCCTTGTTCACTATCGCAAAATCTTCGTCTTGGTAGATAATATCGACGGGGATATTTTCGGGTTTTACGGTATATTCCACCGCGTCGGGCACGGTCAAAACGACGGTATCTCCGCTCTTGATTTCCGCGCCAGCCTTTTTAACCACCGCGCCGTTCACCGTTACGCCCCCGTCTTCGATTAAGCGTTTGAGCCGAGAACGGGTAAATTCGTCCGATTGCTCGCTTAAAAATAAATCCAAGCGTTTACAACCGTTTTCCGCTATATACAACCGTTGCTCCATGCCCACACTCCTTATAATTACTCTGCCTTGTTTTCCTTTTCTTTCTTCTTTTGTTCGGCTTTTTCTTCCGCTTCCTTGGCAAGCGCTTTATACTTTTTTCCAACGGGAAAAATGGCGTCAGTGTCGAAAAATAATAACGCCAAAATCAAAAGTACCGCACCGCCCGTAATGAAAAAGTCCGCAAAATTGCATACGCCGAAATCAAAAATAATATTTACGCGCACCATATCGCGCACGCCGTCGCGCACGATTGCCACCGTTTCGGGGTCCCAAACTTGATAGTATACCCTATCAATCAAATTTCCCACACCGCCTGCGACAATGAGCACAAGCGCGACCTTAAGTACCGTCCGCCGTTTATCCACTTTGCAATAAAAAACGGCAAGCCCGAGCATCATCAGCCCCGTTACGACTACGATACCGATTTTGAACGCCTTTGACGAGCTTTCAAACGAGCTGAACGCAATTCCGCGATTATAGCTGATACAAAGCTCGAGCATATTCGGAATAAGCGCAATCCGCTCGTTCGCGCCTGCGATTTCCACGAAATATACGTCCGCTACGATTTTGGTGATTTGGTCAATGAGAAGTAGGATTAAAAACAGCAACGCACCCCAAAGCCAAGAACCTTTAAGGGCGTACCTGCCCCCGTCGTTTTCCTCTAACAGTTTCGTTTCTTCCATTATTCTTTATCCTTTTTCGTACCCTCTCGAATACCGTCAATCATACTGATTTTTAAGGTATGGAGCTTATCCGAAAGGTCCACCTTATAAAGCTGGGGCATATCCAAACGCAAATATTCTTCCCAAAACTTCGCAAGCTCGCCCTTGGAATACTCGGCGACTTCTTTCAGCGTCGGGAATTTATATACGAGCTTACCGCCCTTAACGATGGTATGAAGTAACGCCTCCGCGCGGAAATTTTCCACTTCGTGCCGTTTCCAAGTTTCCACGGGGTGGAATATGGTTAGCGGTTTTGTATCGTCCACCGTTTCGTCGCGCAAGGTGATAAGGTCGGCAATCGCCATACCGTTTTCTCTATCGTATAAGCGGTACAAATTCTTAAACGACGGGTTGGTAATCTTCGCCGTGTTATCCGAAAGCTTAATTTTCGGGGTAACGCTACCGTCCTTGTTAATTACCGCCGAAAGCTTATACACACCGCCAAGTGCAGGTAAATCTTCGGAAGTGATGAGCTTGGTACCCACGCCCCACGAATCAATTTTCGCGCCCTGTTGCAGGAGCGAACTTATCGAGCGTTCGTCCAAATCCCCCGATACGCAAATGAGCGCGTCGGGAAAACCTGCCTCGTCCATCATTTTACGCGCTTTTTTGGAAAGATACGCCAAGTCCCCGCTATCCAAACGAATACCCTTGGGTTTATGCCCTTTCGCTCTTAATTCCTTGAACACTTTAATCGCGTTAGGCACACCGCTACGCAAAGTATCGTAGGTATCGACAAGGAGCATACAATTATCGGGATACGCGTCCGCATACGCCTTGAACGCCTCGTATTCCGAATCGTAATCCATAACCCAGCTGTGCGCCATCGTACCTGCTACGGGTACGTCGAAGGTTTTACCCGTAATTAAGTTAGAAGTAGAAGTGCAACCGCCGATAATCGCGGCGCGCGCGCCGTTAATACCTGCGTCCGGTCCTTGCGCACGGCGTAAGCCAAATTCCATGACCACGCCTTTACCGCCCGTTGCTCTGCAAATTTTAGAAGATTTCGTGGCAATAAGCGTTTGATGATTGATAATATTCAGGAGCGCGGTTTCCGCAAACTGCGCTTGGATAAGGGGTGCTTTCACCGTCAGTATCGGCTCGGCAGGGAATACGGGCGTACCTTCTTTCACCGCGTACACGTCCCCCGTGAATTTCATATTCCGAAGATATTCCAAAAAGTCTTCCGAGAATAAATTCAGCGAGCGCAAATACGCAATATCTTCCTCGTCGAAATGCCAGTTCAAAAGATAATCCATTGCCTGCTCTAAGCCAGCCGAAATGGAATAGGTTATGAGCGAATTTTTACGGAAAAACAAATCGAATACGACTTCTTCTTCGTGTTTGTTTTGACGGTAAAAACCGTAGCCCATCGTCAGTTGATATAAATCGGTCAACAGCGTTAAATTTCTCATTTTTCACTCTCCGTTTTTTCTTCCGAGTCCGTCTTTTTCGTTTTCTCTTTCGGCGGTTTCTCGGTATATTTTTCAGGATAAATTTTGCACATCATATTCCACTTATCCAAATACGGCACTTCCGTTTTATTATCCCCGATATAATCGGCAATCCCGTACGGTTCACCCTTGGCAGAGCCAAACAGCTTGCCTTCCTTTCTCTTGTTCAAATACAGCACGGTAAACAGCAACGCAAGTCCGCCGATAAGAAGAACGAGCGAGAACACGAACGACCATTGTACGCCCGTACCCAAAATATATTGCGGGTCGCGCAAGGGCTCCATAATCGAACGGGTCAAGCCGTATACGACGAAATACAGCGCGGTGTTCACGCCGTTGGGCTTGTTGGGATTTTTCCAAGCGTTGATAAACATTAAAACGGACGCGGTAAAGGTTACTAAGCTTTCATAGAAGAAGAACGCGTAGTGCCAAGACCCCACCTTTTCAATATACACGGCAATCGGGAAAAACTGTAACGATTCGTTGGTTACGAGCCCGCCGTACACTTCTTGGTTGGCAAAATTCCCCCAACGCCCGATAGCCTGCGCTAACAATAACCCTACGACGATACAATCGCCCACGCGGAAAAAGTTGACCTTTTTCACGATACTAATCACGACGACGCTCGCCGTACCGCCGATAATACCGCCGATAATGGAAAGACCGCCTTCGCGAATGGACGCAATCGAAAACCAATCGGAAATGGGCATACCGTCCGTAATGCAATAGAAAATCCGCGTCGTTAAAATCGCAATCGGCAGGGAAATGCAAAAATAGGTCAAAAACAAATCGGTAGACATATTCCGACGGCGAAAGAGCGCGGAAATCACGAAAAACGCGGATATCATACCGAATACGATAATGAGCGCGTAAGCGTAAATCTTAAACCCGAAAATGGTAATCCCCGGTTGCTCGAACGCTAAAAGAGAGCTCGTGTTCATACTTTTCTCCTTACTTTCTTTTCTAAGAAAAGAAAATCTTTTTTCTTATTATAGCACAATGAAAAAAAATCGTCAACAAAGCGCGACGATTTTTTCAATATTTCACGATATTATCTTATAACTAATTTCAACGCTTTTACCTTTTGCAATACGGGTACGATAATAAACAGCAACGCGTAATTCAATAAACTGTTCCAAATTTGCCCTTGCACGAACGACCGCGCCACTAAATACGTGCCGTACGGTACTTTCGCGTATAAAATCCAAAACGCCGTGGTGTTAATCGCCACCGTGCAAAGCAGAAAGGTTACGACACTCAAAATCCCCAGCTTGATTTGAAGTCCAAAGCGCACGGGCAGGCGCACGCCACCGCAAAGCATACCCGAAAACAGCGCGACAAGTCCCATGGAAATTCCTACCCAAGGATAATAGGCAAAACCGCCCGAATTGTATAAAAATCCGACCAAATCCCCTAAAAAGCTCGCCACGAACCCAAACGCTCCGCCAAGGATAATCCCCGACAGCGCGGATATCACGATAGTCAAGGAAAATTGCACGTCGGCGAATTTGAACTCGAAAAACATATTCGCAACCACGGTAAACGCCGTCATCACCGCTATATACGCAATTTTTCGGCTGTGTTTCAAATCGGCAATTCCGCCCGAAAAGAATAATCTTTTCCAAAAAGACTGCTTTGTTTCGCTGTTTTCGCTTTGGTTAGACATAAAAAAACCTCCTTGAAAAGAAGGTCCGCAAATGTTTTGAAATATCCGAAACACACCTTTCAACGCGTACACGGGTACTTCTTTTGTAGCGGACGCGCCCAAGTCGTCGCAGGGAAAATGCTCTCCTTTCGTTTATCGACAACGTCCCGTTCGATAACACTTTACGCGCAAGGGCTACTCATACTTTTGTTGCACTTATTATATACCCTTTTTTATAGAATTGCAAGCGTTTGACAGTATTTCAAGGAATATTTTTTATACTTTTTCAAAAAATAATACTATGGTACTCGTTTTTATCCGCTCCGTCGTAATTTTTATCGCGCTACTTATCTTTATGCGCCTAATGGGCAAGCGCCAAATCGGGGAAATGCAACCGTACGAGCTGGTCGTTACGCTCATTATCGCCGACCTTGCCTGTATCCCTATGCAGGATACTTCTATTCCGCTTGCCTACGGGCTCGTGGCGATTTTAGCCGTTTTTTTGCTCCACCAAATCGTTTGTATGATTGACCTTAATTTCGAAAAGCTCAAAACGGTGGTTTCGGGCTCGCCCAACGTCGTGATTAATAAAAACGGCATTGACGATACACAGCTAAAAAAGAACAATTTAGACGTATCCGACTTAATCGAAAGCTTGCGCATTGAGGGGTATTTCTCGCTCGACGCCGTCGATTACGCACTCTACGAGGCGGAAGGCACCTTTTCCGCGCTCCCTAAAAAGGATTATCAAAATTTACAAACTTCTTTACCCGTCGTTATCGTGGACGAAGGGAAATTTGACGAGAAAAACGTTGCGCTTACCCAAAAAAACAGGGCGTATTATTTAGATATTTTGAAAGAGCACGGTTGCAATAACCTTAAACGGGTGCTTGTTATGACCGTAGACGGAAACGGTCGGGTATACCTGCAAAAAAAGGGTGAAAAATACGAAGTGTTTACCCTTGACTGGCAAGAAACTTTATGGTGAAATATTATGATTAAAACGATTGTGAGCATTTTAATTTCGCTCGGTTTGATTACCGGGCTGTCCGTTTACGAGCTTTACTACGTAAACGATACCTTTTCCTTTTTCAGACAAGCGGTGCTTTCCCTATACGATAAAACGGAGGCGGGACAAGCCACCTACGAAGACGGTACGGCGGTACAGCTTTTTTGGGAGCGAAAGAAACGGTATTTGCATATCTGGTTACCCCATACTTCTATTTTAGAAGTAGATTATCAGCTGTACGAGGCGGTCGGTTATTTATATGTGCACGACTTTGAAAGCGCGCTCCCTAAATTAGAAGTGGTCTTGGGAATGTGTGAAAATATTCCGCAAGCGTACCGTTTAAGCATTGAAAATATTTTTTAATCTTCGCTATCCAAGTCTTCCAATCCGTCGCTCGCGTCGCTCAGCTTTTTGAGCACGTACCATATGCGTTCAGGCTTGATTTTACGAATTTTTTTAACGTAATAGACAATTTCTAAATCCTGCGCCCTAAGCTCACGCGCCGTTTGTAGCATTTTGTCGCGCTTTTTCTCCCAACGCTTGATTTTTTCTTCTCCGTCCTGCGTTCCCGAAAAATCTTTCATTCGCCTTTCTTGCGCCTTAAAATAGCTTTGCAAGAGTGGCATTCCGCAAAATAATTCTTCTATGTTTACTTCTTCTCTCTTTTTTACCATCGTTTTCTCTCGCTATAAAAAATATATAGAATATTCTATGTATTATAAATTATAAGAAATACGAACGATTTGTCAAGTAAAAATATAGAAAATTCTATTATTTTGATATAAAATAGAATTTTCTATATAATAAAGATATGAAAGAATTGATATTCAGTGAAATACTGCAAAATTTTTTGAATGAAAACCATTTAACGCAAACGAAATTTGCGTCGATTGTTGGTGTAAAGCAAAGTCAAGTGAGCGAGTGGATAAAAGGCAAAGCCAAGCCGAGCTACGATATTTTACGACAGATATCCAAATCGCTTAGCATTTCCGCGGACTACTTTTTAGGCTTAACGGACGAATACTAAACGAAAGCTCCGCTTGCGGTTGCAAGCGGAGCTTTTGTTATTTATTCAGCGTTCCTAAATCGCGCCCGATTAGCTCGTCGAGCGATATACCGTAAAAATCAGCCAGCTGTACGCAAAAATCTATATTCGGCAGGGTCGTACCTGCTTCCCACCGACTGATATTTTGATGAGAAGTATTGATTTTTTTTGCAAGCTCTAACATAGATAAACCGTTAATTTCCCGTTGATATTTCAACGCTTCGCCATAGTTATTCATAATTATTACCCCTTTTTATAAAAATTTTAGCACAAATATGTGCAAAATACTTGACTTGCACATAAAAGTGCAGTATAATTTAATTACACAAAAAAGGAGTAGATAGTTATGAATACGATTTTAGAGCATATACAGTGTATGTTTATGGAGTTATATCATTTACCCAAAGACGAAGAGTTAGAAAACGCGGAAAGCAAAGCGTACGATAAGCTTGTAGCCACCTTGACCCCAGAGCAGGACAAATTATTCAACGAATTTTTAGACGCGCATTTTTCGGTAGTCGCACACGGGGAAGACGAAACGTATAAATTTGGTTTTTCCACGGGCGTTAGATTGGTTATGGAAACGCTCAATTATCCTTTTCAAAAATAAATAGCTCCGCTTGCGATTGCAAGCGGAGCTTGTTTTTATGCTAACCCGTAGGCATGTACGATACGAACGTTGGCGTCGAAAATGTTTTTTAAGAATTTTTTTACCGCTACACTCGTTGCCGTATCGGCAAACACTTTTTCGTTGCTCTTTATCATGGTTACTACGGCATTGAAGTTTTGGTAAATGATTTGCGCGTCTTCTTCAATTGCGGTATACGCGTCTTCTTCACCGCCCTGCTGTATAGAGTACATCTCTTCCACCGTATCGTTCATAGCGAACAATATCTCGGCGTTCCCCGTTTTGAGCACTTCTACCGTTTGATGGTTCAAATCACAAAGTAGCTGGATAAATCTTTGCAGTTTTTCGTTGCCTTCGAGCTCAGTTGCCATTATAATTCTACCCCGTTGAGTTTCAAAAGCTCTCTCGCGCTTTCTACGCTGTCTACGCCCGTCTTGTTCTTAATGGGCGCGAATTCCTTTTCACGAACGACTTCAAAAGGTAATACGCTCTTCATAGGCTTAATCAAGTCTACCGCAAGCGTTTCAAACTTTTTACCGTTTTCTTTTTCAGGCTTTCTCGTTACGCCGTCTTCGCAAAGACATTCGATTTTCTTTTCTACGATATGCACGGGAATTTTATTATTCACGATTTCTTCGAGTTGGCTCAAACGGAACAGGTAGTTCATAATCGCGCCGTAGCAATATGCCAAGTCGCCGTTTTCGTCCTTTTGATTTGCCATTTCGTCCGTAAGCTCGTAGTATTCGATAATGTCGGGTTGCGTGCCGTCCATACACAAAACGCCTACCTTTTCGTAAGGGTTGGTCTTACAAATAACCTTTGCACCGCAGTTCACTCCGCTATCAATCGTCGCACCGACGAATACGGGGTCGGCAATGCGTTGTAACACGTTATCTACCGCGTAGATATTCAACCATTCCACACCACGCTTATGCAAATCTTCGCAAAGCCCCGCGCGTTTGAGCGAGCCAAACCAACCGCCGTTGCCGTTGGGGGAAAGTGCGGGCGTGTCCTTGGTTTCTAAGAAGATTTTGCCGTTGAAATCTACCGCAGGCGCCATGTCCTGTTTGAAGAATTTCACTTCCGATTCGGGATAGCCAAAGTAGTTATGCGCTTTCCAAAAGCTGGTCGTTTGGTCGTGGTTTTTATCGCTGGTCATAATGTAAAGGGGCACGATTGCACCGCACTTTTCATTAACTTCCGCTAAATTTTTCATTTGTTGTTCAAAGATGTAAAGGGGTTTGGTAACGCCGATATCGTATGCACCTTTAGGTCCGTCTACGCCAAGACGCGTACCCATACCGCCGGCAAGAAGAACCGCCGCCACTTTACCTTGTTTAATCGCGTCCATACCGATTTTTTCAAACTCCGCTTTTCTTTTTTCAATCGCGGAAAGTCTAAGACCTGCAATCGGGCGAATATCTCTGCCCTTACCGCTCATATCCGTCGGGTTTGCGAGCGCGTCTTCAAAATCCCAGTTAATATTCTCAATCGCCGTTAAAAGCTTTGCTTTGCCGTTTTCGTCTAATTCGTCGTAATAACGAAGTAATTGCGTTTGACCTTTGCTTTCTAAAAGCGCTTTTGCCTGTTCGTAATTCATAGTGTAACACTCCTTACTATTTTGTTAATTTTATTGTAACAAATTACAGCGTAGAAAGCAAGTTTTTGAATGAATTTTCTCAAAAAATTTCTTTACTTTTTTTGTGGAATTCTTTCACTCGCTTTACACAAGCGAAAAAATATGCTATAATGCACGTATGAGCATACGTACCTTTTTACAATCGTTTACCTATAAGCTCCGCTTAAAGCTTTGGGATTTAGAGTTTCCCTTCACCTGTCCACTTCGTGGCGTGAGCTTTTCGGACAGGCAAGGCGCGCTCGTGCAATGCGCGGACGGCGATTTATTGCAAATCGTGCACGTCCCCTTGCCGAATTTTCCTTATAACGTGTACGTATATAATATTGAACTGAATAGATTGCTTGGATATTTGGAAAAACCGATTGCGAAAAAGCTTGTAAAGCTATTCGGCAAAAATTTTTGTCGCGACGGGAAAATTGCCTACCGCACGGGCGGTCCGCCGTATAAGTATTACGGTTGTATGATAGAAATTCACGAAACCATGCAACATCTTAAATCGGAAGAAAGCTTTACGCACTTACACGGTGCATAGAGAAACGGCTACGGAAATAATCCGTAGCCGTTGATTTTATATGATTACTTATTTTTTTTCTTTGCGTTTTCCGCCATGGCTTGCGCCGTCCAGCTTGCTTGACGGGCAAGACGGTCTTCTTCAAACATATCGATTTGATTGAGTATTGCGCCCTTAAATTTATCGGCGTCGCGCACTTTATCTACGATTACCCCAACCGCGGTGGTAATACGGATTGTGTTTGCGTTAAATACTCTACCCCAAAAGGTCGTTTCTACGTACACGTTCAAGATTTTGTTCAAAGGCACGTCGAACGCTCTACGGTGAATGACGCCCGATTTTCTCACCAAGCGTTTATTCGTCAAAATGAACTCGGTATGCGCGTATTTGACGGACGCCACGATTGCAATAATCAGCGGTATCAAAAGCAACCAGCAAAAAAGAATACCTAAAATCCATTTGCCGACGAGCGCCCATCTATCCCGACGGGCAACTTCGACTATCAGTTCGTTATCGTATAAATGATTTTCCACGTATCTACTCATACCAACCCCAACGTCAATTAAAAAATATTTATTATATTTATTTTACAACAAACGCAAATAAAAGTCAATTCCTTTTTTATAATTTATAAATAAAGGACGCAAAAAATTATTCGCGTCCTAAAAATCAAGCGTTTTTTATAATTTCGCAAGCAATTCCTTGCGCGTTTTTGTCGAAAGCCAGCAACAGGACACCGAATTTGGACCTACGTGCGAGCCGATAACAGGTCCCATGACCGTAATTTGCGGTTTCACTCCCGTCTTATCTTCAATGAGCTTGGCAAGCTCGCTTGCGCCCTTTTCGTTATCCGTATGCACGACGATAACCTTTTTATCTTCACTAAACGGCGCAAGCTCTATATGTTCCAGCACGCGCGAGAACGCTTTTTTCATTCCCCTGCATTTTTCCACCACTTTCAGCTTACCGTCCTCGTCGAACACAATCATAGGCTTGATGCTGAGCATTGTTCCGAAAACCGCCGATACCGCCGATACGCGACCGCCCTTTTGTAAATAAAAGAGATTATCGGGAATAATGCAGTGCTGTATATTGTTTCTTACTTCCATTAAATAGTCGTACGTTTCCTTTGCCGTCATACCCTTATCCCGACAATCGCACGCAAGGCTTACGAGCAAGCCCTGTCCGACCGTCGCGGTCAACGGGTCAAGAGCGTATACGGTGAAATCGGGATATTCCTTTTTCATATCCTCGCCCGCTTGACGGGTAATATCCACGGTATTTGCCAGCCCCGAAGATATCATAAAATGAATTACTTCTTTCACGCCCGACTTAGCCAGCGAAGTAAAATGCTGAATATGCGCCTCGTAGTTAAGCTTTGCCGTGCGTGGAAACGCACCTGCACGCACCTTTTTATAAAACTCGTAATATTCCTCGTCCGTTGAAAAATTATCGTAGCTCTCTTCTATATTTCCGTCCTTTTCCATGGTAAAGGTAAGCGGAACGAACCATATATCGCGCTCTTTTACGTAAGCTTTTTTCAAATCGCAGGTCGAATCGCTGGAAACCGCAAACAAGGCCATACGTTTTTCTCCTTATGATAAAATTTTATACTTAATCATTATAGCATACGCGCGTTTTTTCTGTCAAGAATTTTTACAATTATTTTTATGGAAAGTCATAATTTTTTATGACAAAGCACAAAAAGGAAAAAGTTTTTTGCAAGAATAAAAAAATAATAGAATATTTTTTCTTAAAAGACTTGAAAAAATTAAGAAAAACCGTTATAATATAGATATACTGTGTTACCGTGCGTATTTATGCGGTAAAACGGGAATTTACCGTATAAGGACGGTTTTATGATGACTTTACAGGATTACTTAAATTTAAGAAACGGCACGGACGTTCGTGGCGTTGCTTGCGAAGGCATAGCAGGCGAAAACGTTACGCTTACGGAAGAGGCTGTGGAAAAGATAGCCAAGGCGTTTTGTGTTTGGCTTATTTCCCGCACGGGTAAAACGCAGGTAACGGTTGCCGTCGGTTACGATTCGCGTATCACGTCCCCCGCGCTTTGCGAAGCGTCGGTACGGGGTATTACGCAAACGGGTCATACCGCTATCGTAACGGGGCTTTCGAGCACCCCGTCCATGTTTATGCGCTTAAAGGACGAAGAAAAACAAGCGGAGCAGTTTTGCCACGGTTCGATTATGATTACCGCAAGCCATTTGCCCTTTAACCGTAACGGTATGAAATTCTTCTCGCAAACGGGCGGTTTGGAAGGCTCGGACGTAAAGGAAATTCTCAACCGTTCCGCCACCTACCGCTTTGCGGAAACGAATACGCCGGGCGAACGGATTGACGCGCCTTATTTAGACGACTATGCGAAAAATCTCGTGGAAAAGGTACGCGTCGCTTGCGGTGAAGATACCCCCCTTTCGGGCAAGAAAATCGTCGTAGACGCAGGCAACGGCGCAGGTGGATTTTTCGTAGATAAGGTATTGCAACCGTTGGGTGCGGACACGACGGGCTCGCAGTTTTTAGAGCCTGACGGCACGTTCCCTAACCATATCCCCAACCCCGAAAACAGCGAAGCAATGGAATCCGTTTGCAACGCGGTGAAAAACGCCAACGCGGATTTTGGTATTATCTTTGATACGGACGTAGACAGGGCGGGCGCGGTTGGCGCGGACGGCACGGAAATTAACCGTAACCGTTTAATTGCGCTCATTTCCGCTATTTTACTTGCCGAACGCAAAGGCACGATTGTTACCGACTCGGTAACTTCGGACGGCTTGGCGAAATTTATTTCGGCGCGCGGTGGCAAGCATTTACGCTTTAAGCGCGGTTATAAAAACGTTATTAACGAGGCAATTCGCCTCAACGAATCGGGTGAATACGCGCCTTTGGCGATTGAAACGAGTGGACACGCGGCGCTTTTGGAAAATTATTTCTTAGACGACGGCGCATACCTTGTTACAAGACTTTTAATCGCTATGGCGAACGCGTCTAAAAACGGTCAAACGCTCACCGATTTAATCGAAGATTTACCTATGCCTATCGAGGCACAGGAATTGAGAGTGAAATTCGTAAATGGTTGCGATTTCAAACAGCTGGGTAAACAAGTACTCGCGGATTTTGCCGATTACGCGCAAAATTTGTACTACGCGCACCCTGCCGACGATAACTACGAAGGGTTTAGAGTTTGCTACGATAATATGCACGGCGACGGCTGGGCGCTTATTAGAATGAGCTTGCACGACCCCGTGCTCCCTATCAACGTGGAAAGCGACAGCGTAGGCGGTAGCGTGAAAATCGTCAAGGATTTGTACTATTTCTTAAGAAACTACGATTTCTTGGATATTTCCCCGCTCGAAAACGCCATTACCGCGTGGCGCAACGAAACGATTGAAAACTTGAAGGTCAAGTTTGCAGGTCGCGGTAACCCCATTCAAAAATAAAAAAATATAAATAAAGGCGATGGATAAACGAGCGGTTGAAATTATACTAAACGCTTAGACAGAGCCTAAATAAAAGGAGAATACAATGGACGTACAAAAAACTACCATCAACGCGATAAGAGTATTATCCGCGGAAGCGATTGAAACGGCGAAATCGGGACACCCTGGGTTGCCCCTTGGTTGCGCACCGATTGCGTATGCGCTTTGGCAAAACTTCTTGAAGTTTAACCCCAAAGATGCGAAGTGGGATAACCGCGACAGATTTGTTCTTTCTGCAGGACACGGCTCTATGCTCAACTACTCCCTTTTGTACCTTTACGGGTTTGGACTTCAAAAGGAAGACTTGATGAAATTCCGTCAACTCGGTTCAAAAACCCCTGGACACCCCGAATACGGTCATACCGTAGGCGTGGAAACGACGACAGGTCCTTTGGGACAGGGTATTGCAAACGCAGTCGGTATGGCGCTTGCCGAGGCTAACCTTGCAAAAAGATATAATAAGGAAGGCTTTAACGTAGTAGACCACTATACCTATGCGATTTGTGGCGACGGTTGCTTGCAAGAAGGTATTTCGTACGAGGCATGCTCGTTTGCAGGTACGCACGGACTTGGTAAGCTTATTTTGTTCTACGACGATAACGACATCACCATTGAAGGGGATACGGACGTAACGTTCAAGGAAAACGTAGGCGCGCGTTTTGCGGCGCAAAACTGGCAGGTATTGCACGTAGACCTCGTTTGCTCGCCCGACGATATCGACGCGTTAAGCAAAGCGGTGGAAGAGGCAAAAGCAAGAACGGATAAACCGTCCGTCATTATTTGTCATACCCGTATCGGTTACGGCTCGCCCTTAGAAGGTAGCGAAAAATCGCACGGCGCACCCCTTGGCGCGGAAAACCTGCAAAAGACCAAAGAAAAGCTCGGCTGGGAATATCCCCCGTTTGAATGTCCCGAAGAAGTATTCGAGCATTGCGCCGAGGCAGGTAAGAAGGGTGCAAAAGAAGAAGTTGCTTGGAAGAAGATGTTCATTGACTACGAAAGCGAATATCCCGAGCTTGCGGAAGAATATAAGAAAGTAATGGCAGGCGAAAAGCCCGTAGATGCTGACCTTGACGATTTGTACGACTTTGACAAGCCTATGGCAACCCGTCAAACGTCCGCAAAAGTCCTTAATAAGCTCGCGGCAAAAATACCCGCGCTTATCGGCGGTTCGGCTGACCTTGCTCCGTCCAACCTTTCGGATATGAAGAACACGGACGAAATTACCTACGGCGATTTTTCCCCCGCTAATTTCGCAGGTAGAAACTTGCACTTCGGTATCCGTGAACACGCTATGGCGGCGATTGCCAACGGTATGCAACTGCACGGCGGTATGCAAGCGTATTGCGCAACCTTCTTCGTATTCTCCGACTACTGCAAACCGGCAATGCGTTTGTCCGCGCTTATGAAATTGCCCGTAACGTATATTATGACGCACGACTCTATCGGCGTCGGCGAAGACGGTCCTACCCACCAACCCGTAGAACAGCTGATTATGCTCCGTTCTATCCCTGGTCTTAAAGTATACCGTCCTGCGGACGGCAAGGAAACGGCGGCTGCTTGGGTTTCGGCGGTAACGGGCAACGAACCGACCGTACTCGTATTCACCCGTCAAGCACTGCCCCAGTATGAAAACAGCGGTAAAGAGGCACTCAAAGGCGGTTACGTGTTAGAAGATTGCGACGGCGCTCCCGACGTAGTGCTTATGGCTACGGGTTCGGAAGTAGAGCTTTGCGTAAAAGCAAAGGCAACGCTTGCTGAGCAAGGCGTGAAAGCGCGCGTAGTATCTATGCCCTGCTTTGAAGAATTTGAAAAGCAAACGGCGGAATACAAGGAAAGCGTTATTCCTGCAAGCGTAAAAGCGCGTGTTTGCGTAGAGGCAGGCTCGCCGTATAGCTGGTATAAATATGCAGGCGACTGCGGTGAAATCGTAGCTATGAACAGCTTTGGTGCATCCGCACCCGCAGGCAAATTATTCCCCTACTTCGGTTTCACGGTAGAAAACGTAGTAGAAAAGGCACTTGCGTCCATTGAAAAAACGAAATAAGAAGGTAGCATAACAAACCGCCCTTGCGAAATTCTTGCAAGGGCGGTTTTCATTTTTCGCACAATTATCACCTTTCTACTATATAAATTACGCAAATACCATTTATAATAGTAAGCGTAAATAAGCTTACCCGTTTCCTATCCTAAGGAACACCTCCATATAATTGCAAAAGCGCATATCCGTTTGGATATGCGCTTTTGTTTAAGCGGAAAAAGCCTGCAAAGCTTGCGTTATTTCCGTATCTGCCCCGTAGCTTTCCGCCACCGTTTTCGTGCCGTCGTCAGGCAAAATCCCCCTACCGTGTATGCAATTACCGCTAATCGGCCAACAAATTTTCGCCGTCGTGAGCTTTACCGCGTCCCCTTCTAAAAGTCGCACGGGATACGTCGTTTGCATAATCCCTTTGCCGTACGTCTTTACCTGACCAGAGCGTTCGGATAAGCATATATCGCTATACGCAATCGTTCCGTAGTCAAGCATACACCCGATTAAACATTCGGATGCGGACGCCGTCGTGTTATCCGCAAGCACGCTAATACGACTGTCCGCGCTGAAATACTCGTAATAATCGTTACCGCTCGCCGAAAACTTCTCACTGCTATCGTTATAATTTGCAACCGCCACCAGCGGTCTTCGCGCCGTCGCGCTCTTACAAAAATATCTGGCAATATCCTGCATAATATCTAAATAGCCACCGCCGTTTCCGCGTAAATCCAGCACGAGATGTTTCTTTTGCTCCTGCTTGAAAAGTTCCATTGCGCCCTCAAATTCCTCCGACGCTTTGCCGTTGAACGCCGTTAAGCGAATATACGCCGTATCGCTATCTAATGCGCTAAGCGGTACGCCCACCGCGCTTTTATCGTCGCTATCGTCGCCCGTAAAACGGTAAGACGCGCTATTCGTGCGGTAAAAAACGTAGTTTTCCACGTAGTCCGATTTATATAATTGCACCGTGCGTTCGCCGTCCACACCGCTTGCGGTAACGAAAAACCGCTCGTCCTTTTGTAAACCGTCCACGAACGCTTTGAATTCGTCGAATCGTTCACTTTTGGTCAGCGCGTCCTGCGATTTCCCAAACGCTACGATTTTTTCCCCTTCCATAATCCCGCTCTCTTCCGCAGGGGAGTTTCCGCAAACGCGCGTTACGAGCATTTGCTCCTTGTTATCCGCCGTCTTGGTTAAAAATACCAGTCCGACCCCGTTTTGCTCACCCTTTGCACCCGCTTGCACCAAATCGTATTCGTCGCTCGTCATATACAGCGAATATTCGTCGAGAAGACTTTGATTGATTGCGCCGAAAATGGTATCGTAAAATTCGTCGTCGGTTATCTCTTCAAAGTAGTCCGACTGCATACGGTCTTTCAACCGCACGAGCGAACGCATTTCACTATCAAGTAGCAACCAACAAAAGCCCATGCCCCCTAAAAAGCAAAGAAGGGCAAGCGCCACCGCAATCACTCGGCGCGTTGCCTTTCTCATTTTCTTCTTACTTGTTTTCTCTACCGTATTATCCTGTTCCAAATCGTCCATATATACTCCTTATTTACCAAGCAAACGGTGAATAACGGTCATGACACGGAAAGAAACGGCGTCGGAAAAGGAACGGATATTTAAGCCCGTCGCTTTTTCGATTTTATCCAAGCGGTATAAAAGGGTATTTCTGTGCATATACAAATTCCGTGAAGTTTCACTCACGTTCAAGCTACTGCGCAAAAACTCTTCCGCCGTGGATAACATTTCCTCGTCGTCAAACAATTCCCGAAAGCTTTCGTCCGTTAAATCGGTTAAGTACTCGTTTAATTTCGTTTCCGGTACGTCCTCTAACATTTTCACGAGAATAAATTCCCGATAGGAATGCACGTTCCCTTTCGCCTCAAACACGTCCGCATAGCGGAGCGCGTTTTCCGCACGCATATACGACTGCGCTACGTCTTTGAGCTCGTGCACCGTCGAGCCGACGCCCACCGCCACGTCAATCCCCAGCTCTTCTTTGAGCGACTGGGCTAAAAATTCCGCGTAATCGACGGACGATTGATATTCGTTTTCGCTCCTATCCAAAAACTTCACGAGCGCACACGTTTCTTCGCTCATTTGCACGGCGGTATCCAAGGTATTCCCGCCGTATTGCTCTATCACGGCAAGCGTTTCCTTCATCATCTTGGGTACGCGCAACACGAGCGTAAAGCACGCCGAACCGCGCACGGAATATTTCGTCGCGTATTTATATACGCTGAGCGTGGAACATTCGCCAAGCAGTATCTTTTTCAAATGCTCCGTTTTGGACAGCTCCGTTTCTCTATCCACCGAGCTTTCTATATAATAAGGTAACAGCGTCGCTAAATTATATTGCGCCTTATCCGTACCCGACAACACGCCGATATACCCCGTATTCTTAAAAGAAAAACGGAAAAAGGTATAGTTCCCGTCGTCGGTAATACCCTCAAACTGCTTATCACAGGTCGGCACGCCGTCCGCCTTGCCGTTTTCGGGATAAAAGCTAAGCTGAATTTGTAATTTTTCCGTAATTTCCGCAACGATTTTTTCTAATTCGTGCATACGTTTCCTCCTTAGCGAGCGCGCCTACCAAGCGCGTAACGCGGGCTCACTCTCTTATTATACCCCAAATAGAAAAATTTTTCAAGGATTTTCGACGCAAGCGACCGGTATTCTTAAAAAACTTTCCAACTTTTTCATAAAAAAACAAAAAAGTATTTTCTTTATTATTGACATATCTTTTGGAAAGTGATATAATACAATAAAGTATACGTTTTATTATGCCTAACCATAGGCAAACAAACGAATTTTTGAAAAATTATATCAGGAGATTGTTATGAGCAACATCAACACGAATCCCTTAGCGTACGATTCCGTACCCGAAAGTGAAGCTCCCCAAAAGGAAGCGAAAGCCCCCAAGAAGAAAAACGTAGCTAGCCGTCTTTTCGCGTTACTCCTTGCAGTAGCAGGCGTTGCAGTCGTATTTCTTTTGAACGTGAACGTAGTCGTTGGTAACGCCGTTAAAGAAATGACGCTCTTTACCGCTATCAAAGATTTATTCGGCGGTGCGTCCACCAGCAAGCTCTTTGGCTTACCCGCACTTGCAAATACCGCTCGTCTTGCCGGTATCGGTTCGGCGATTGCGCTGTACTTGCTTTTACTTACCCTTGCGCTTTGCGTCGTGTTTGCAATCGTAGCGGTATTTTGCGGTAGGAAAGCACCCGCGCTCGTTCGTTTGGTTGCATTCCTTTTCACGCTCGGCTTTATGGCGTACGCACTCGTTATTTATATGTATACCACTTTGACCGTAGGCAAAGCAACGCTTGACTTGTATACCCTTGCACCCGCAGGCGTTGGCGCACTCGTATACTTCGTACTTGCCGTAGCGAAAGTTGGTAAGAAGGCTTGGATGAATACCATCCAACTCATTCTCTCGATTGTAGCGGTTGGCGCGCTTGCATACATCTTAATTACTTATCACAAAGATTTCAACGCAGGCGTTAGCAAGCTCGTTTCGTTTAAGATTGCAACCCTTGTTATTCTCGGCGTAGCGTTCTTCACGGTACTTATCGGTGCTATCCGTATGCAAACCAAGAAAGGTCTTGGTTTCGACCTGTTCCGTTATATTCTTCAACTTATCGTTGGCGGTGCAACCTGCTACGTAGCGATTGCAAGCAAAGCAAGCGACAAGATGTTCTTAATCCTTGCGATTGCGTCCACGGCGGTATCCTTGTTGCAAATCGTGCTTTGCATCCTTCAAAAGAAGAGCGGTAAAGCAAAGAAAGCGGTAGAAGAAAAGAAAGAAGAAACGGTAGAAGAACCCGTAGCGGAAGAACCGTTTGCGTTCGCACCCGTATACGAACCCGCTCCTATGCCCGCTCCCGTATACGAAATGCCTGCACCCGCACCTGCTCCCGCAGTTGTATCCGCACCCGTCGTAGAAGAATCTTTTGAAGAAAAGTATCCCGAATACACGGTAGAAGAATACGCAGAGGCTATGCCTTATGAAGGCGGTCCGGTAGAAGGCGTTGCGGTTGCGGAAGAAGTGAACCCCACGTTCGTTGCTCCCCCTGCGCAAGTACAAACCGCAGGCTACGATTTCTACAACTCCAAGAGCTTTGACCCGTTCATTGCAAGCCTTAACGAAACGGAAAGAAATCAATTCACCGAACTCTTCATTTTGAAATATAAAGGCGTTATGCCCGAAATTCCCGACTACGAAGTAGGCGGTGATAACAAAGCATTCTTCCGTAAGCTCTTCATCTATCTTGGTCAATACAGAGATAGAATTCCCGACGCTTTACTCGCGAAGATTTATCAATTCACGGTTAGAATGTAATTTCTTTATAAAATCTCCTATTGTAAAAGCCTACGCAGTTTTGCGTAGGCTTTTCATTTGCATCAAAAAAGCGTTGCCCAGCAAGCAACGCTTTTATTGACTTTCCCTAATCCGTATGCGTACCTTAATCCCCCCGTCATTCGTTACAAACCGTTCTTCGCACACGCTATCCACCAAAAACAAACCCCGACCGTTTTCCGCATACAACGGCGCTTGTTTACTCGTTTTCGGCGGTATATAGGGTATGGACGAGAGAATGACGAGCTCTATAAATTCTTCGGTAATTTCCCCGCACAGCTTTGCGATACCGCCCGAATGTCTAAGCACGTTCCCAACGAGCTCGCTTGCGACCAGCTTAGAATCAAACACCCTTTCGGAAGGGATTTCGTTTTCCGCAAGAAAACCGCACAGTTTCTCTAACGCGTCTTTCATACTTGCGTGATTATGCACTTCAAAAATCATACGCTCCCCCCCCTATATAGAATTTTTCAATTTCTCTTTGAGCGCGGATAACAGCTTACGCTCCATACGCGAAACGAACATTTGCGAAACGCCCAACCGTTTCGCCGTTTCGCTTTGCGACAACTCGTCAAAGTAACGGTATTTCACCAGTGCCTTTTCCGTATCCGAAAAATCGCGCATTGCCGATTTCAATACTTCTTTGATTTCAAACCGCTCATACCCGTCTTCTTCGCCACCAAGCAAAGAATACAGCGAAGTTTCGTTTTCGTCATCTGCACTACTTGCCATCGAATCCAAGGACACTACGCCCCCGATTTCCAAAGCGTTGACCACTTCTTCTTCCGTCAGTTTCAAAGCAATAGCAATTTGCTTTACGCTCGGTTTTATTCCCTTTTCCGACTCGTATTGCGCCGAATATTTTTTCACGGCGACGCTGATTTCCCCCAAGCGACGGGGCAATTTCACCATACGCGATTTATCGCGGAAATAATTTTTAATTTCGCCCGTGATAGTAGGCGTAATAAAGGTGGTAAACTGCATACCAAGGTCAGGGTCAAAGCGGTCGATTCCGCGCAAAAGCGCAAGCGAGGCGACCTGTTTCAAGTCGTCGTACTCCACGCCCCTGCCTACGAATTTCTTCGCGAGAATATCCGCTATGTAGAGATACTTTTCCGCAATTTGATTGCGAAGAGCAATATCGCCCGTCTCTTTGTATCGCTTAAACAGCTCGTTTACTTCCACTTTCTCAACTCTCAAATACGATTTTTTCTACCTTACCCGCACGTTCGACAAACTCCACTTTACCCAAAAGCGCCTCTAACAGCGCGCGCGAAATTTCATTTTCAAACGCGTCCGAACCCGTTTGACTTTCCGTTTCACCGCTAATAACCACCCCCAGCGTTTCTCCGACGGTAAAATCAATGCTCGCGCTTTCGTAGCCGTTGCGTTTCAAAATCAACAAGCTTTCGGTTACGCACACCTTAAAATCTTCCGTCGAATCCACGTCAAAGCCGGCGAGCGTGCAAAGTCCGCCCGTCGTTAAGCGCACGGTCGTCAGATATTCGCCCGTCAAGGGCAATTTTACAAAAAATTTATCCATCTTAGACAAGCTCCATAATAGAATCCAACGCGCAAATAACGAACAGCTTTTTAATCTTCGCTTGCAGGTTTGCAAGCGTCAATTTTCTTCCGTCCGCTTTCACCGTCTTTAAGATTTTCACGAACGTTCCAAGCGTCGTGGAATCGATAAAGGCAAGCTCCGTGCAATCAAAATACAAATTTGCAGGCGTTTCCCGATACGCGGATATTACCGCTTGATAAAACGCGTCGGCATTCCCCAAATCAATTTCACCCAAAAGCTCGATTTTGAGTACGCCGTCCTGTATTCCTAAAACTTTTACTTCTTCCATTTTTTCCTTATCTCCAAATCATTATTCTATAATTATTTATACCACAAATTCTCGCGAATCAAACAGGAAAACAATTACAAATCACACCCACCAAAACGGATAAACCGTAGCTTATCGCAATCAACGCAAGATTGCGTTTCCACTTTTTCGTGTTTCTAAGGAGCACCACGTACCCCATACCCGCATTCGCGCAAAGCCCAGCAACGCACGAACCGAAGGTAATGCCACCGCTTAAAAAGGTTTCCGTAATTACGACGGACGACGCGCAGTTGGGAATAAGTCCGATAGCGCAGGTAATGAGCGGTTGCACGAACCGACCGCGTTCCATAAACGCGGAAAAGGCGTCGCGACCTACCAAGTGCACAATCCCTTCTAATACAAAATTCACGAGAAAGATAAACAGCGCGACTTTGAGCGCGTGGAACAAAGGATACCACAAATACCGTTTCCAAGGCTCGCTCCCACCGTGCGATTTCCCGCACGAGCAAACGACTTCCTCTTCCTTTTCTTCCAAGTACCTTTGCACGAAAATATCCTTGACGGTGCTTGGCGTTTGCCCCGTCTTTTCAGGCATCTGAGCGCATACCTGAGCCCTACCAAAGCACTTTAACACCCCGTCCACGGCGTAGCCTACGGCAATACCCACCGCCACCTTAATCGCCAGCATGGGCAATACCCAAACCGCGCCTTCCTTAGACGAAAGCAGGATAATAAACGCCTCGTCGCTCGTCGAAAAGAAGATGGCAAGTAGCGTTCCGAGCGTGATATATTTTTGCTCGTACAATTTCGACGCCATTACCGAAAAACCGCATTGCGGAATAAGCCCCGTCGCCGAACCGATTAAAGGCCCGAATTTTCCGCCCAGCCTAGAATTTTGTAAATTCGCCTTGCTTTCCAACAGCTCTATTAATATATAGATAAGCAGTAGCCACGGCAAAAAGGGCAAGGTTTCCTTTACGGCGTGTATGAAAAGTTCCAAAAAATGTTCCATTATTTACTCTCCAAGGTAACCGTCAAAGGAATAGACGCCTTTGCGTTTAAGGACATAGGCGCAAAATTCCCCAGCTCGTACTGAATAAGACCTTCCGACGCTATCATAGTCGCGTTATCCGTGCAGTAGCGTTTTTGCGGTAATACTAATTTCAAGCCCGCCTTATCGCACGCCTTTTTCAGCGTTTCGCGCAAATACCCGTTCGCAACCACGCCACCGCCTGCCGTTACCGTATCCACACCCTTTTCTTTCGCCCCCAAAACCGTCTTTTCCACGAGCACGTCGATTGCCGAGCATTGAAAGGAACAAGCCACGTCCGCTTTGGAATAGCTTTCCCCCTTTTGCTCCTTGGTATGACAATAGTTAATCACCGCCGTTTTCAAACCGCTGTACGAAAAATTATATCCGCCACCGCCTTTGAGCATCTTGGGCATAGCCACGCACGGCGTACCTTCTTTTGCCAACCGCTCAATCTGCGGTCCGCCAGGGTAAGGCAGTCCTAACACGCGCGCTACCTTATCAAACGCCTCGCCCACCGCGTCGTCCAAGGTTCCACCTAAAATTTCAAACTCCGCCTCCGATTTGGTATACAAAATCGCGGTATGTCCACCGCTTGCGAGTAAGGTTACGAACGGCGGTTTTAAGCTGGGTTCGTCCAAATAGGACGCGGAAAGATGACCGCGGATATGATTGACGGCAATGAGCGGTTTATTGAGTGCGTACGCAAACGCCTTAGCAAAGGACACGCCCACAAGGAGCGCTCCCAACAGCCCCGCACCGTAGGTTACGGCAACCGCGTCAATCTCGTCATAGGTAATCCCTGCGTTTTTAACGGCGCGCTCCACCACCTTCGCTACGGCGTCGGTATGTGCGCGCGACGCAATTTCAGGCACGACACCACCGTATAACGCCTGAATATTCGCGGAAGACGCTATCTCGTCCGAGAGCACCTTTCTGCCTTGAATAATCGACGCGCCCGTTTCGTCGCACGAGCTTTCAATACCGAGAATTATCGGTTCTTTCTTTTTTTCTTTGCAAGGATTATACATCTTTCTACCTGTCTTTGGGAATAAAATCGGCGTGCTACCGCTCGCCGATTATCGTTTTACGATTTTTTCAAATAATCAATAATAAAGCCGTGAATTTCGCCGTCCATGACCGCTTGAATATCACCCTTTTCATAGCCCGTTCTATGGTCCTTTGCCATGGTATACGGACAGAACACGTAAGAGCGAATTTGCGCACCCCACTCAATTTTCTTCACGTCCCCTTTCATAGCCTGTGCCTCTGCTTGACGCTCTTCAATCTTCTTTTCCAAAAGCTTGGAACGGAGCATATTAAAGCACATAGCCTTATTTTGCAGTTGCGAACGCTCGTTTTGGCATTGTACCACAATCCCCGTCGGGAAATGGGTAATACGAACGGCGGACGCTACCTTATTGACGTTTTGACCGCCTGCACCGCCCGAATGGTAAATATCGATACGGATATCGTCGTCGTTGATTTCCACTTCGTTGTCGTCTTCGACTTCGGGCATAACTTCGAGCGAACAAAAGGACGTTTGACGGCGTTTATTCGCGTCGAACGGCGAGATACGCACCAAACGGTGTACGCCCATCTCCGCTTTCAAATACCCGTACGCATTTTCGCCTTCCACTCGAAAATCGACGCTCTTAAAACCTGCGCCGTCGCCTGCCTCGCGGTCCAACTCGTACACCTTAAAGCCCATCTTTTCGCAATAGCGACAGTACATTCTATACAGCATTTGACACCAGTCGCAAGCCTCCGTACCGCCTGCCCCTGCGTGGAGCGTGAGCATAGCGTTATGGTTATCGTAAGGACCTTTCAAAATAGCGCGAATACGCATATCTTCAATATCCTTTTCCGCTACGGCAAGCATTTCGTCTAATTCGGCAATCAAGCTTTCATCTTCCGTTTCTTCAATCAAATCCACGACGTCTTCCGCGTCCTTTAAGGCGGTGTCGCCCTTTTCATACGACGCGATTTTACCGCGAATACTCGCAATTTCTCTACCGATTTTCGTGGATTTTTCCAAGTCCTGCCAAATCTCGGGGCTTTCCTGCTCCTTTTCCAGCTCGGCAAGTCTAGGGCGTAAATGCTCGATATCGAGCGCATATTCCGCTTCCTTTAAGACACCGCGCATACCTTGTATTTTTAATCTGTAATCGTCTGCTTTGAACATAGTTTATTATTTCTCCGATTGCTCCGCGCTTTCCGTTTTCACTTCCTGCGCTCTTGCCTGTTTCGCCCTTTCCATAGCCTCTTTATACGAGCTCATATTCGTCAACGGCTCGGGCATTTGACGACGGAACGCACGTCTTTGCGGTTGTTGCGTCGGCGCACTATTTGCACTGCTTTGAGGTGCATTTACAGGTACGCGCTGAGCCGGTTGCATTTCTACCTTTACTTTGAGCAAAATGCTAATCGTCGTGCGTTGAATACGCTCTATCATTTCGTCGAACATATCAAACCCTTCTTTCTTATACGAAATAATGGGGTCAACCTGTCCGTATGCGCGGAGAGAAATACCTTTTCTAAGCTGGTCCATAGCGTCGATATGGTCAATCCAGTTTCTATCGACGTTCATAAGGAGTACCCGTCTTTCCACCGCGTAGAAATCCACGCCCAACTCTTTCAGTTCGGCAATCTTCTTTTCGTACTCTTTGACAACCTTGTTAGAAATTTTCTTTAACGCGTATTCGTAGTCCCACTTCATAAGCCGTTCACGCGTAACGTAGTTCGTACCCTCGGGGAGTACCTTCGCTTCGAGCGCTCTATTGAGCTCTTCTTCATTCCAAAGCTCGGGCATATCTTCGACGTTGACCGCCGACGACAGCGTTTCGGCTACGTAATCGGGGATATATTTGAGTACCTGCTCGTGTACGTTCTCGCCTTTGAGCACGTTCATACGCTCTTCGTACATAACCATACGTTGCTTATTCATAACGTCGTCGTATTGCAGGACGTTTTTACGAATACCGAAGTTTCTACCTTCAATCGCCTTTTGCGCGTTTTCAATACCGCGGGAAAGCATCTTCGATTGCAAGCAGGTATCTTCGTCAATCTTGAATAAATTATACAGCGCTTTCATACGCTCACCGCCAAAGCGCATAACCAAATCGTCTTCCAAGGACAGGAAGAACACGGACATACCGATATCCCCTTGACGGCCCGAACGACCGCGGAGCTGATTGTCGATACGGCGGGATTCGTGGCGTTCCGTACCGATAATGCAAAGACCGCCGGCATTCATAACCTGTTCCTTTTCCGCATCCGTTTCCTTTTTATAATGCTCGTATACCTTTTTATACCGCTCTCTAAGCGCTTTAATTTCGTCGCTTACGTCGGTGATATAGGTGCTGATAGCAAGCTCGATATCTTCTCTTTCCGCCCCTTCCTCGCGAAGACGCTTTTTCGCCAAATACTCGGGGTTACCGCCGAGCAAAATATCCGTACCGCGCCCCGCCATGTTCGTGGAAATGGTTACCGCGCCGTATCTACCTGCCTGCGCGACGATTTCCGCCTCGCGCTCGTGGTTTTTCGCGTTCAAAATGTTATGCTTTACACCGTTTTTACGGAGCAATCTCGAAATTTCTTCCGATTTATCTACGGACGAAGTACCTACCAAAATCGGTTGACCGCTTTCGTGGCGCTTGATAATTTCTTCCACAATCGCGCGCTTTTTCCCGTCTACCGTCGAATACACCATATCGGGCAAATCCACACGCTTTACGGGACGGTTGGTGGGGATTTCCACAACGTCCAAGGAATAAATGGTTCTAAATTCCGCCTCTTCCGTCTTAGCCGTACCCGTCATACCCGAAAGCTTGGAATACAAACGGAAATAGTTTTGGAAAGTAATGGTTGCGTACGTCTTGTTTTCGCTACGCACTTCCACCCCTTCTTTCGCCTCAATTGCTTGGTGCAAGCCGTCCGAATATCTTCTACCTATCATCAAACGCCCCGTGAACTCGTCTACGATAACGACTTCCCCGTCGCTCACGATATAATCTTCGTCCAATTTGAAAAGCTTATGCGCTTTGAGTGCCTGTTGAATGTGATGATTCAAATCGGCGTGCTCGATTTCCGCGATATTGTCGATACGGAAAAATCTTTCCGCCTTTCTCGCACCGCTGTCCGTCAGCTCCACCGTCTTATCCTTACGGTTGATAATATAATCCCAGTCGCGCTTTTCCGCGAGCGATTTCTTGCCCTCGGGCGCGTTCGCACGCGCAATCGCACGCTTTTCCGCAAGCTCCGCCTCGTAGTTCGCTTGCTCTTCCAAGGTCATCTTGGTATAATCGACGAACTCTTCTTCGTCGTCCACCGTATCTTCCACGACCTTTTTCTTCTTTTTCTTATCCGAGCGCGCCTGTTTTACCGCGTTCTCTTCTTCTTCCTTTAATTCGTCGTCAAAACCGCCCGAAAGGGTACGCACGAGCTTATCTACCTGCCCGTACAGCTCCGACGATTTCTCACCCTTACCCGAAATAATGAGCGGTGTTCTCGCCTCGTCGATTAAAATGGAGTCCACTTCGTCCACGATAGCAAAGGACAAATCGCGTTGCACCATTTTGCTCAAATCGGTTTTTAAGTTATCTCTAAGATAGTCGAACCCGAACTC
Source organism: Clostridia bacterium (assembly GCA_017536305.1). Taxonomy (GTDB): domain Bacteria; phylum Bacillota; class Clostridia; order Christensenellales; family Borkfalkiaceae; genus Scatosoma. Next base: position 29,065 of record JAFXHR010000007.1, read on the forward strand.
GTTATTCGTACCGTACACGATATCGCACTTATACGCCTCGCGCTTTGCGTCGTCTTCCATACCAGGAACGACCACACCGACGGTAAGCCCCATAAACTTATGCACCTTACCCATCCATTCGGCGTCGCGCTTTGCAAGATAATCGTTGACCGTAACGATATGCACGCTTTTACCCGTGAGCGCGTTCAAATACGCAGGCAGGGTGGATACGAGCGTTTTACCTTCACCCGTACGCATTTCCGCAATTCTACCTTGGTGCAAACAAATACCGCCGATAATTTGCACGCGGAAGTGGCGCATACCCAAAATTCTCTTAGACGCTTCTCTAAGCACGGCAAACGCGTCGTATAAAATATCGTCCGTCGTTTCCCCGCCAGCGAGCCGTCCTTTCAAAATTTCCGTTTGCGCTTTGAGCGTTTCGTCGTCCATTGCTTGATATTTGCTTTCGAGCGCCTCTACCGCGTCCGCCATTTTATTCAGCTTTTTCAAGCTTTTTCTTCCGTCGCCACTCATCAAGTACTTAATCAATCCCATTATAGCTATCTCCGTTCGTTTTTACTAATCTTACGGCAAGAACTTGCCACCTTCTATTTTACAATATTTTACCCGAAAATCAAAGCGTTTTCACGCCCTTTTCCAAGAAAAATTCTCCGCTTTACCCCTTATAGGGTAAAAACTTTTCCGTTTGATTACTTATAACCGATTTTTTCACTCTTTACACGCCTTTTACCGCTCTTTTTTTCGATTGCGCGTTTTTTCTCGTTGACAAACGCAGGGAAAGTGTGCTATACTTTCATAAATATCATTTTAGGACTACGATTATGAGTAAAATCACTCTGCCTTGTGGCTACAAATCCAGCTTAAATTTATACGATACGCAAACGGCTATCGGGCTTTTGAAACGCACCTTTGAAGAACGGCTTTGCTTAGCGCTCAACTTAAAGCGCGTTTCCGCCCCCTTATTCGTAGACCCCGACACAGGCTTAAACGACGATTTGAGCGGTGTGGAACGCCCCGTGAAATTCGACCTCAAAGAAACGGGCAAAAACGCCGTCGTCGTACACTCGCTTGCGAAATGGAAACGCATGGCGCTTTCCGTCTACGGCTTTTCCGCAGGCGAGGGTTTATATACGGATATGAACGCCATTCGTCGCGACGAAGAAATGGATAATTTACACTCCGTCTACACCGACCAGTGGGACTGGGAAAAGATTATCACGAAAGAAACGCGTAACGAAGATTATTTGAAAAAGGTCGTCCAAGGTATCGTCGGCGCGATTTGCGACACGCTCGATTTCTTAAAATGCCGTTATCCGCAAATCAACGTCAATCTCACCCGTACGGTATCCTTTATCACGGCGCAAGAGCTGGAAGATTTATATCCGAATTTGACCGCCAAGGAACGGGAAAACGCGTATACGAAAGCACATAAAACGGTGTTTATTATGCAAATCGGCGACAAGCTCAAATCAGGCAAACCGCACGATAACCGCGCGCCCGACTACGACGACTGGTCGCTCAACGGCGATATTTTGTTTTGGAACGAGCTGTTAGATTGCGCACTTGAAATTTCGTCTATGGGTATTCGCGTGGACGAACGGTCTTTGGATAGACAACTGCGTTTGGCTGATGCGAACGAGCGTAGAGAGTTGCCTTTCCATAAAGCGCTCTTAAACGGCGAGCTCCCTTTAACTATCGGTGGCGGTATCGGTCAATCCAGACTTTCCATGCTCCTACTCGGTAAAGCGCATATCGGCGAAGTGCAGGTATCCCTTTGGGACGACGAAACTCGTAAAAAATGTAAAGAAAACGGTATCGTTTTATTATAATTTTATATACGAAAAGGACGGTCAAAACCGTCCTTTTTTTTATATCCTTATCTTTGGATATAGCTTTTTAACGAGTATACTTGCTAAGAAAATTTTGATTATATCAAAGAGCACGAACGGCAATACGCAAGTAATCAGCGCCGTCCAAAATCCCACTTCGTTTCCCAAAAACAACGCAAACCAAACGGTGCCGAATAGATAGCAAACGAGAAGTCCAAGCAAATTACCTACGATTAAAGTCCCCAGCCGTTCCCGCCTTTTTTCCGTAAGCAAACCGATTATCGGCGCGGAGATTAAAAATCCGATTATATATCCGCCCGTAGGGGTTACCAGCTTAGAAACGCCACCCGTAAACCCCGAAAACACGGGTACGCCGATAAATCCAAGCAAAATATACGCAAGCATTGACAGCGTTCCAAGTTTCCAACCAAGCATACACGCCGTCAAGCATACGGCAAAGGTTTGCAAGGTAATCGGAATTTCGCCTATCGGTACGCTAAGCCAAGCGCAAAGGCAATTCACAACGACCATCACCGCCGTATAACATAATTTTTTCGCCGTCAACGCGTACCTGCCCCTATC
>JAFXHR010000008.1 GCA_017536305.1 Clostridia bacterium
CCTTGCGAATACATATTCAAGGCAAGTGTGATAATATCGACGTTGCCCGTCCGCTCGCCGTTGCCAAACAGCGTACCTTCGATACGGTCACCCCCCGCAAGCAAGCCCATTTCACTATCCGCCACCGCGCAACCCCTGTCGTTATGCGGATGCAACGAAACGATTACGTTTTCGCGGTATTTGAGATTTTTGCACATATACTCCACTTGATTTGCGTATACGTGGGGCATGGAGTGCGAAACGGTAACGGGCAGGTTGATAATCGCCTTATCTTCCTTCGTCGGTTTCCAAATATCCAAGACCGCGTTACAAATTTCACTTGCAAACTCAGGCTCCGTACCCGTAAAGCTCTCGGGCGAATACTCAAAGGTAATCTTGCCGTCCGCCTTTTCACGGTATTCCTTGCAAAGCTTTGCGCCGAAAACCGCAATATCCACGATTTCCTTTTTATCGCGCTTGAATACCTGCTGTCTTTGCGCTACGGACGTGGAGTTGTATAAATGGACGATTGCCCGTTTCACCCCTTTGAGCGCCTCGAACGTCTTTGCGATAATGTGCTCGCGCGATTGCGTTAAAACCTGTATGGTTACGTCGTCGGGAATGAGATTTTGCTCAATGAGTGTACGGCAAAATTCGTATTCCGTTTCACTCGCCGCGGGAAAGCCCACTTCAATTTCCTTAAACCCGATTTTGCAAAGGAGCTTAAAGAATTCCAGCTTTTCTTCGAGGCTCATAGGAATAATCAAAGCCTGATTGCCGTCGCGCAAATCGACACTACACCAAATGGGCGGTTTTTCAATGGCGGACTTTTTCGTCCAGTCCATCGTAACCCCCTGCGGTACGAAATATTGTTTCACGTATTTTTGACTGTTTTTCATAGTATCACCTTGATAAATAAAATCTCTTTCGTGCGAAAAAAACGCACGAAAGAGACGAAGTAATTGCTCCGCGGTACCACTCTGTTTGGCGAATTTCTCGCCCACTCGTGTCTTTGAAAGACTTCCCTATAACGGGGGAGTTCCGTCCGAATCTACTGAGCGCTTTTGCGCCGTTCTCTCGGAAGCTCGGGGAGGAGCTATATTCCGCAGTCCGTATCGACTTACACCAACCGTCGACTCTCTGAAAATCGGTCCGTACGGATTTATTTCCCGTCGTTGCTTTTCCCTACTATATATATGTTAAAAAATAAAGATTGTATCTATTATATACTAAACTTTTCCCTTTGTCAAGGAAGTACTTCCACTTTTTTTTGGTTTTTCAGGTATTTTTTAACTTTTTTTGCTTTTTTGGGGATATAGAAAAATTTATATCTTATATACCCAACCAAAGGTATCTTCTAATTTACCCCATTGAATACCCGTCAAGGTATCGTAAAGCTTTTGCGTAACTTCACCGATTTGACCACCCGAAACGACGTATTCCTTGTCGCCGTACGCAAGCTTACCTATGGGCGATACGACCGCCGCCGTACCACAGCCCCAAGCCTCTTCTAATTTTCCGCTTTCCAGCGCGGAAACGAGCTCGTCCACCGACAACAGCCGTTCGCTTACCGTATAGCCCATTTTCTTCAAAACTTCGATACAGCTTTTTCTGGTAATACCAGGGAGAATAGAGCCCGTGAGCATAGGCGTTACGATTTCGCCGTCAATCTTGAACATAACGTTCATTGCGCCCACTTCTTCGATATACTTTCTCTCTACGCCGTCCAGCCACAAAACCTGCGAATAGCCTTTTTTAGACGCTCTCTCGCCTGCACGGGTACTCGCCGCGTAGTTACCACCGCATTTTGCGTAACCCGTACCACCGCGTACCGTCCGAACGTCCTCGCTTTCAATCATAATTTTTACGGGGTTAATGCCCTCGGCGTAGTAGCTACCGCTGGGCGAGGCAATAAGCATAAAGGTCGCGCGTTTGACCGCGTGTACCCCCAGCGATTCGTCGTTCCCAAACATAAAAGGGCGCAAATAAAGGGACGTTCCGAACGATTTGGGTACGAAACGTTCCTCTAATTGCACGAATTTCGTTAAAATTTCCAAAGCGTCCTGCTCGTCTAAAAGGGGCAAGCTCATACGCTCGGCAGAATTATTCATACGGCGGATATTTTCCATAGGGCGGAATAACTGCACACCGCCGTCCGCGCGTCTATACGCTTTCAAACCTTCAAAAATTTCCGCGCCGTAATGGAGTACCGTAGACGCAGGGTGCAAGGAAATACGCCCAAACGGCACGATTCTCGCATCAAACCAGCCCTTGCCTTCTTCATAATCCATCACAAACATATGGTCGGTAAAAACCTTACCAAAGCCCAGCTTATCTTCCGCAGGCATAACCGACGGCGTCGTCGTTTTCGTGATTTTGATTTCCATAACAACCTCTCGTTTTTCCATTCGTTTTTTGAATAGAAATTTATTCTATAATTGATTTATATAATCATAGCACACCGAGAAAGTTAAGTCAACGATTTCCGCGCGGAAATTTAGAATTTTTTGAAAAAGAATTATTCTTCTTCGCTTACGACTTCCACTTCGTTACCGTTTGCAATATCTTCGATAAACGCTTGGTTTTGTTCGGGATAAGCGGAGAGCATAGGCGCAACGTCTAAGCCCTTCTTTCTATCAAAGTAGTTTTTGGTAATTTTCACAACCAAACCGCTCAAAAGCACGACGCCGATAAGGTTGGGAAGTGCCATAAGCCCGTTGAACGTATCGGAAATAGCCCACGCAAGCTCGCCGTCCATAATGGACGCTACGATTACGAGCAGAACGTACAACACCTTGAATACGGAAGTAGCGATTTTTCTCGTTTTGTCGCTCGTTTTACGGAACAGGAAATCTACCGACTTTTCCCCGTAATACGACCAAGCCAAAATGGTCGTGAACGCAAACAGGGGAATAATCACGGTATATACGATTTTACCGAACATACCGAACACTTCTTCAAACGCCATCATAGAAACCTGCGTATCCACGAACGCACCGCCGTAAAGCACCGTTTCGTTCTTTCCAAAGGAAACCAAAATCACAAGCGCGGTCAAGGTACAAATGATAAACGTATCGAAGAAGACTTCAAAGATACCCCAAAGACCTTGCTTTACGGGTTCACGGGTTTGCGACGCGCTGTGCGCGATAACGGACGAACCGAGCCCTGCCTCGTTAGAGAATACGCCACGCGCCAAGCCCTTTTGAATGATTTGCGAGAACGCGTACCCGCCTGCACCTGCAAGCGCCGACTTAAACGAGAAGATATTCCCGAAGATAAGTGCGAACGCGCTACCGATTGCGGTAATATTCACAAAGATAATTACGAGCGCCATCAAGATAAAGAGCAAGGACATAAAGGGTACTAAAATAGACGCTACTCTACCGATTGCCTTAATACCGCCAAGGATAATGAGCGCAAGCACCACCGCTACCGCGATACCTACGATAAGCGCAACCGTCGTTTGGTTGCCGTCCGCAAATACGCTTTGGAAGGTCAGCGACATTTTATTCGTTTGCGCACCGCTCATACCAATCGCCGCGAAGGTACAAAATACCGCCGCCATTACACCGAGGATTTTACCCAGCGTTTTCAAGAACGAGCCCGTCTTGCCGTCCTTATTCATACCCACGCCTTCGGACAAATAATACGCAGGACCGCCCGAGAAATCGCCCGTCTTTTTATCCTGCTTACGGAAGAACATACCGAGCACGTTTTCGGCGTAGTTGGTAATCATACCGAAGAATGCGGAAATCCACATCCAGAACACTGCCCCAGGACCGCCCGTCATAATCGCGGACGAAACGCCGATAATGTTACCCGTACCTACCGTACCGGAAATGGCGGTAGCGAACGCTTCAAACGGGGAAATGGAATTTTCCTTGTCGTTTTTCTTGTGCTTTTTGCCGATAGTCTTGACGGTAGGGATAATCGTTTCTCCCCAAGACGTGCCGAACTTACGCACCTGCATAGCTTTCGTACGGACGGTAAGCAAAATACCCGTGCCGAGAATGAGAATAATCATCGGCCAGCCCCATACGATTCCGTTGATAAAGGAGTTTACCTTTTCAACGACCTCTAAGATTTTGTCCATAACAGACCTCCTAAAAATTAAAAAATAAAAAACGAAGTGATGCACGCACTCCGTTTTGAGAATAAGCCTAATATTTCCGCTTTACAAAACCGTAAAGCGAATGATAAAAGCAATTCTCTGTCCTTTTGCCTGAGAGATTAACGGCTTTTGACCGTCTTGCCCCTTCGGCATTCGCGCAAGGCGAACTTCTCCGGAGTGCTATCCGATTGCAGTTCCTAAGCTTTCGCTCACCTGAGAGATTTACTCCTTCGGTTTGACTTTCGTCAATCTTCTACAATCTTCGCATAGCGTATGCTTGTGCTATATAATATCATACCCAAAAAAACTTGTCAACGATTTTCATATAACTTTTTCTCTTTTTTTTGCTCAATCGTTGGCTTTTTTCATTTTTATATGCTATAATAATGCCAATACTATATTAAAAGGAATTATGTTATGATTACGAAAAGCTATTCGTTCGTGAAAAACGGCAACCAAAACGACGTATACACCTTAAAAAACGCCAACGGCGTAGAAGTGGATATTTTAACGTACGGCGCGCATCTTATCCGTATTTCCGTACCCGATAAAAACGGCAAGTTCGACGACGTGTTGGTCGGCTGTAAAAATCCCGAAGATTATTACGAAGAAAACCCCTATTTCGGCGCGACTATCGGTCGCTTTGGCAACCGTATCGAAAAGGGTAAATTTACCATCAACGGCGTGGATTATCAGTTGGAAATCAACGATAAGAGCAACTGCTTACACGGCGGTATCACCGCGTCCTTTGATAAGGCGCTTTGGAGCGCGGAAATTGTAGACAATTCGCTTGTAATGCGCCACACTTCCCCCGATATGGCGGGCGGGTTCCCTGGGGAAATGCAGGTAGAAGTTACCTTTACGCTCACAAACGAGAACGAGCTCGTCATTGATTATAAGGCGACGACTACTAAGGATACCCTTTGCAACCTTACCAACCACGCGTATTTCAATATCGGCGGTCAAGAAACGGTGCTTGGGCACGAGCTTTATATCAATTCCAAGCAAATGACGGATATCGACGAAGAGCTTATCCCCCACGGCGCGCTCGTGGATATTGACGGTACGCCCTATTCGTTCAATCCACCCAAGCTTTTGGGCAAGGATATGTTTTCGGACGCAAAATGGATAAAATATTGCAACGGGTTCGACTTTAACTATTGCTTGGACAGAAAGGGCGACGGTTTAGAGCATTGCGCGTACGTATATGATAAGGAAACGGGCAGAAGAATGGACTGCTACACGACCTTAGAGGGTATTCAGTTGTATACCGCTTGCGGTACGGGCGGTTTTAAGGGTAAAAAGGATTACGTGAACCATTGCGCGCTTTGTTTGGAAACGCAAGGCTATCCCAACTCCCCCAACTGTCCAAACTTCCCGTCCACCGTGCTCAAAGCAGGCGACACCTATCACGAAGTTACCGTTTATAAATTTTCCGTAGTAAAATAAGAGTAAAAAATTTATGTTCAAAGCGCTCATTTCCAAGTTAAAAGAATCGGCGGTGTCCGTATTTCCCGTCGCGATTATCGTGCTACTGCTCGATTGCACGCCACTTCTCAATTTATCCCTTTTAGAGGCGGTCGTTTTCGCGTGTTGTGCGATTGCACTCGTACTTGGTATGGCGCTTTTTAATCTTGGTGCGGATATTGCTATGACGCCTATGGGCGAGCAAATCGGCTCGGGACTTCCCAAATCGGGCAAGTTCAAAACGCTCCTTCTCGTTTGCTTTTTAATGGGCGTATTCGTTACCGTCGCCGAGCCCGATTTAACGGTGCTTGCCTCGCAGGTGAAAGGCGTGATTAACGGCACGGCGCTCACGCTTGCTATCGGTATCGGCGTGGGCTTGTTCTTGGTTTTGTCCGTGCTGAGAGTGGTGTTCCGTTTGAGCTTGGCACAGCTTATGACCATTTTTTATCTTTTACTGTTCGCGTTTGCGTCCCTGCTCTTGGAGCGCGGTAACTGGAGCTTTTTGGCGATTGCGTTCGACTCGGGCGGTGTTACGACGGGTCCGATTACCGTACCTTTTATTATGGCGCTCGGCTCGGGCGTTGCCTTGACCTTAGGGGATAAGCACGACAGAGAAAGCAGTTTCGGCTTTATCGCGCTTTGCTCGATAGGTCCTATGCTGGCGGTTATCATTTTGGGGCTGTTCTCTACGGGCACGATTGATTATAAATTACCCGATTACGCAATGCAAACGGGCGCGGAAATTTTCCAAACGCTGGGGCATACGCTCAAAGAAGTATTGATAGCCCTGCTCCCGATTGTAGTCTTTTTCTTCCTGTTGCAATTCTTGCTTTTGAAGTTACCCAAAAAACGCTTATTGCCTATTATCGTCGGTATTTTCTATACCCTGTTCGGCTTGGTTATTTTCTTGACCGCCGTATCCGTCGGTTTCGTACCCGTCGGATATAAAATGGGTGTACAGCTTGCCGAAAAGAGCCCTTGGCTGTTGATTGCGTTCGCATTCTTCTTAGGTCTTACCGTCGTACTTGCCGAGCCGGCTATTCACGTTTTGAATAGACAGGTAGAAACGGTAACGGGCGGTGCGGTAAAAAAGAGCTCCATGCTTATTGCGCTCTCGCTCGGCGTGGGCGTCGCGATTGCGCTTTCCGCCATTCGCGCCGTATACGATTTCAGTATTTTATACTATCTTATCCCTGGGTACTTTTTATCGCTCGGACTTTCCTTCTTCGTGCCCAAGCTTTACACCGCGATTGCGTTCGACTCGGGCGGAGTTGCGAGCGGTCCGCTCACTTCCAGCTTTATCCTGCCCTTTATTATCGGCGCGTGCGCCGTTTTGCAGGGCGAATCGAAAATACTCATGGACGCGTTCGGGCTGGTGGCTATGGTTGCTATGACTCCTTTAATCACCATTCAAGCGCTCGGCTTTAAGGCGGTCGTAACCAAGCATTTCCGCGAACGGATTGCCATGAAACGCATACTCGGCGCGGACGACAAACAAATTATTAAATTCTTGTAATGAAGGGGACAGGTATGGCTTTAACCAAAACGACGAAAAAGAAAAACGCCCCTACGGCGAATTCGGACATCAAAAAATTAAAACTGCTCATCACCGTCGTTCCGCGCGGAAAAACGGAGTTCTTTATCGACCTTTTGAGCGGGTTTGAAATCAACTTCCAAACGAGCGTAACGGCACAGGGCACGGCGCAGTCGGAAACCTTGCGACTGCTCGGTTTAGACGATTCGGATAAGAGCGTGATTTTCAGTATCGTGCGCGAAGATAAATCGGCGGAGGCGTTACAGACGCTCGGCGAGAAATTTGAAAAGGTGCGCGGAGCAAAAGGGATTGCGTTTACCACGCCCCTATCCAGCGTTATCGGCGTAGCCGTCTATCGCTTTTTCAGTAACCATAAAACGGGAGGAATCGGACAATGAAATTTGAACACGAGGCGATTTTTTGTATCGTCAACAGCGGATATAGCGAAGTCGTTATGGACGAGGCGAAAAAGCTGGGCGCGCGCGGTGGTACGGTCATCAACGCACGCGGTACGGCAAGCAAGGACGCGGAAGCGTTTTTCGGCGTTACCGTCCAGCCGGAAAAGGAAATCGTTATGATTTTAGTGCCCGCAAAGAAAAAGGACGACATTTTAACCGCGCTGTACGAAAACGTGGGACTTTCGTCCGCTGGTCAGGGTATCGCCTTTTCCCTGCCCGTAGACGGCGTGGTGGGATTGACCAAAGAACAATCCGAAAACGCGTAATTTTCTTAATTTTCATATACGAAAACCCCGTCCGTTTGGACGGGGTTTTTTATCTTTATTTTTCGTTATTCGCTCACGGCGACTTCTTGTTCCTGTTCGTGGATTGCGAGCGGTTCTTCTTTCTTTTCCGTTATTAAATGGAAAGAAGTATGCACGCCTTTATCAATCGCGTAAATCACCGCAAACACCAACGCGCCCAGCGTTTCCACGAGCAAATCGAGCATGGAATCCACGCGACCGATATCAATATATCCGTTGATAATATATTCGCCGTTAATGACGGTAGCCACTTCTTCGATATTCAAAATCGTACCCAAGTTTCCGCCGACGACTTCGTTTAATTTATACGAATAAATACTCGAAACGAGCGTATCCTTTTGCATATCCGTATGGAAAAAGGTATCCATCGCAAATTCAAAGAACTCCCAAAGCACGGCAATGGAAATGGAAAAGCACACGCCCACCAAAATACAAATCCACATATTGCAGTTATCGTCTTTGGTAATGAGCTTGGGCAGGTACGCGCCGAACAGCGCAAACACCACGCCACCCGTGATATGTAACAGCTTATCCCACCAAGTAATCTCGTAATAAAAATCGTAGCTGTGCCCAAGGAGCGGACATACCGCGTATACGAGTAAAAAGATATACACGGGCGTTGCGATACGGAACTTAAACAGCTTTTGCGCAATATCGGGTATACAAACGAACAGCACCGATACGAACGAATACAGTAACTGTGTAACGAGCCCCGTGCCTTGCACGAGCTTTACCGTAAAATATACGATAGAAAATAAATTAAATAATTGAAAGGCTACGAACGCGCAAAGGCGGACGAGCGTTTCTCTGCTTAACGTCTTTCCGTGCATAACTCACCTAAAATTTTTCTTTCGTCCGCTATTATACCATATATTCCCTGCGCCTGTCAAACTATTTTTGCGCAAAAACACCGCAAAACTTACGCTACTTCCTTTTCTTCTTTTGAGAAACTCATCTTACCAAGCTCGTTGCAACGAGCAAGCAGTCCGTCCACGATTTCTTCGCGCGTTTTTCCGCTGGCTTTCAACTCCGACCAACGCACGGGCTTGTCAATCATATATACGAGCTCCTTTTTATTAAAATAGGTAACGTAAATAGGCGCGTCTATCCCCTTTTTCAAGCAATACTCCGCAAGACTTGCAAACCCTGCGTGAAAGCCTTCCAGCTCCGCTAAATATCCGTTGTCCGATACTTCGGGGAAAATGACGATATTATCCCCCTGTTCGATTGCCGAAACGCTCTCTTTGAGCGTGCGCCAAAACCGACCGTCGCGATAGGTGGAAATTAAATTCAAGCCCTTATAAAATAAGTTGGTCAAGGGGCTTGCAATCAAACAAAAGAGCCTTGCCAAATGCAAATTCCAATGCTTTTTTTCGTGATAATATACCCGCGTTTGGTACTTATACATTTTGATAAGCCCCGAGTTCATCTCGTGCGCGCCCCACATTCTCAACGGTTTATCGCAATACAATTCCAAAGACATAGGCGCGTCCGTGCCTTCGTGATTGCTAAGTATGATACCGCCGTTTGTAAATTGCTCTCCCAAATAAACGAACTTGGGCTTTTTATACCGACCAAGCATCAGCTTTTTCATAAACCGAAACCACCATTTCCGCTTTTGTACCACCTTTTTCTTTGCCATAAAATCACCTTCTATTTTTCTCGTTTGATGACATTATATCATACTTTTTTATGACAATCAAGCGTTTTATGATATTTTTGTCATATTTTTTTATGACAGGGCAGTGAAAAGTTCGCGAAAAAAGCGTTGACAAAAAGACGCACGAATGATATACTTTATAAAGCGTGCAAAAAGGAATAAGCAAATGAAAAAATTATGGCAATATTTTTCCAACTTTGAAAAGGTGCTTTGGCTTGGCTCGGTGCTCGTCATCACCCTTTCCTTTTGTTTGGGCGGTGATTTTTATCCGCTTTCTTTAATCGCGTCGCTCGTAGGGGTAACCGCGCTCATTTTCGTCGCCAAAGGCAACGTAGTCGGGCAGTTTTTATGCGTGGTTTTCAGTATTTTATACGCGCTCGTGTCCTACACTCAGCGGTACTTTGGCGAAATGATTACCTATCTTGGTATGAGCCTTCCAAGCGCGCTTGTAGCCTGCGTTTTTTGGTTGAAAAATCCGTCGAAAACGGGAAAATCGGAAGTGCAAATCGCGAAAATGACGGGGAAAAAGACGGCGTTTTTATGTGTTTCCAGCTTACTCGTAACCGTCCTTTTCTATTTCATCTTACGATATTTTAATACGAATAACTTATATTTAAGTACCGTTTCCGTTACCACCAGCTATGTGGCGTCTATGCTTACCATTTATCGAAGTCCCTATTACGCCGTTGCCTATGCCGGCAACGATTTGGTGCTTATCGGGCTTTGGCTGTGCGCCTGCTTTTCGTCGCTTGCTTATCTTCCTACCCTGCTTTGCTTTTTCGCCTTTTTGTTCAACGATTTATACGGCTTTTACAGCTGGAAAAAGCGACAGCAAACCCAAACGGAATAACCCCTACCGCTCCAAAAATTCGGAGCGGTTTTTTCTTGCAAAAAATTTTATAAAAATACGAACAAATGTTTGACTTTTATAAAAAATAGGGATATAATAGGGGTATGATTACGCAAGAAAAGCTAACGATTTTAACGGAGAGCGCGAAGTACGACGTATCCTGTTCGTCGTCGGGGAGCAAGCGCAAAAACGACGGCGGTATCGGGAACGGATACGCGTCGGGGTGTTGTCATTCGTTCACGCCCGACGGGCGGTGTATATCGCTACTCAAAATTCTACTCTCCAACGATTGCATTTACGATTGCAAGTACTGCCCCAGCCGAGTTTCCAAGGACATACCGCGGGCGACGGCGACGGTAGAAGAAATTTGCGAGCTGACCGTGGATTTTTATAAGCGTAATTATATCGAAGGGTTATTTCTTTCTTCCGCCGTGCATAAAAACCCCAACTATACTATGGAACGGCTACTTTTGGTCGTCAAAAAACTGCGTCTTGAATACAATTTTCACGGGTATATTCACTTAAAGGGTATTCCGCGCGCGGACGAGAGCTTGAACCGCGAGGCGGGAAAATATGCGGATAGAATGAGCTACAATATCGAATTGCCGTCCGAGCAAAGCTTAAAACTGCTTGCACCGCAAAAATCCAAGGAAAGCCTGCTCTTGCCTATGAAACAGCTCACGAGCGAGCGGAATATTTTCGTTGAAGAAAAGAAAAAAGGGCTTTTGAAGGGGCATTTTTTACCGGCGGGACAAACGACGCAAATGATAGTCGGCGCGTCGCCGGAAAGGGACGGAAGTATTTTACGGCTCACGCAGGCATTATATCGGAAAATGGAGCTTAGGCGGGTATACTATTCGTCGTATACGCCCGTCGTGGAAGACAGTCTGTTACCGTCCGTGCCCGTGGGACAACTGCGCGAACATAGGCTGTACCAAGCGGACTGGCTACTGCGCTTTTACGGGTTTAGCGTGGAAGAAATCGTAGAGGAAAACAGGAATTTGGATTTGGAGTTAGACCCCAAATGCGCTTGGGCGCTTAGGAACATGCAATTATTCCCCGTGGAGATTAACCGCGCGCCGTTAGAAGTGCTCCTGCGCGTACCTGGGATAGGCGCGCGGAACGCGCATAAGATTATTTCCGCGCGGGCGTATACCAAGCTTACCTTTGAAGATTTAATTAAAATGAAAATCGCGTTAAAGCGCGCCAAGCATTTTATCACCTGCAACGGGAAATTTTACGGAGCGAAAAACGAGCTTGCCGTGCGTGGACTTTTGACGGCGGACGAAGTAGGCGAAAACGCCGTTCAGCTTTCGCTTTTCGACGATTTTACGCGCTTTTCTAACCAAAAAAACGCGCTCATGGCGTTACACGGGCAATTATAAGGGGAAATTATGATTTACTTTTTCGACGGGAGTACGAACGGATTTTTAACCGCGTTTTTGACGGGGTATCACGACGAACGCGCGCGCGTTACTTCCAAAAAAACGCAACTGACTATCGGCGACGAGCCCTATTATATCAAGACGGACGATAAACTTGCCGAGCGCGCGAAAGCACGGCTACTCTATTTCGACCCCGAATGTATGCACGATTTGGATTTGTTGCTCCGTTCGGGGGATAGCGATAGCGAACAAACGGCGTATTTATATTTCAAAACGCTGGCGAAATCGGGAAAACCCGTTAGAAATATGCTCTCTATCCCCGCGGTGTTTTCCGCGGTGGAGAAAATGCGCCGAGTGGGTTTGGAAGTACACCGTTTGCACGGCTTTATACGGTTTATGGAAACGGCGAGCGGAGCGTTATACGCCCCCTTTTCGCCCGATAACGATATTTGCGATTTACTGTTACCGCATTTTCGCGCAAGACTTCCTAAATACCCGTTCGTGTTACACGATATAACGCGAAAAAAATGCGCGGTATACGACGGAAAAAATTCCTTCGTCGCGCCCTTAGATAAGGCGGAAGTATTGCTTTCGGCAAACGAACGAGAGTGGCAGGCGCTTTTTACCCGTTATTTCCACGCCGTCAATATCCCCTCGCGCGAACGCTTAGCTCAGCAACGGAATTATTTACCTATGCGGTATCGAAAGTTTATGGTGGAAACGCAGGGCGAAAAAAAGCGGTAGCCTGACAAGAGTCGAACCGCAACAAGCCTTAAAAGCGTCTTTTTTGTTCTTTTCGACGCGCCCGCGCTTGAAGTATGTCGATACGTCGGCGCGCGAGTGCGCCAAAAATATCTAAAAAATACGCGTTTTAAGGTGCGGAGCAGTTTTAGAGAAGGAAAAATTGAATTAGACAAGGCAATCGAGCGTAATCATACCGACGTATTATAAGCGAGATTAACGAAGTATAAACAATTTTTCATCTCTAAAACCTTGTAGGGCTCAATTCTTGTCAGGCTAAGCAAAGGTTTTACACGGTTTTTTTCGGGAAAAATCGGAAAAATTACTTTCAAACCGTAGACAAACGCGGTGAAAAAGGGTATAATAATAGAAAATAACGGCAAAAGCGTATTGCCTTTGCCTTTTTTGCATTGAGAAGAAACGCTGTAAGGAGAGCTACAATGAAACTCGTATCCGATTATTTCGGCTGTATGGTCTTTAACGACGAAGTGATGAAAGCGCGCTTGGACGCGGAGGTTTACGAATCGTTAAAACGGACCATCAAACACGGCAGAAGTTTGAATATGTCCGTGGCAAACGCCGTCGCAAACGCTATGAAGGACTGGGCGGTGGAGCTGGGCGCAACCCACTATACCCACTGGTTCCAACCTATGACGGGGATTACCGCCGAAAAGCACGACGGGTTTATTTCCCCTGCCGAAAACGGAAAGGCGATTATGAAATTTTCGGGCAAGGAGCTCGTTTGCGGTGAACCCGACGCGTCGTCCTTCCCCTCGGGGGGCTTGCGCGCGACCTTTGAGGCGCGCGGTTATACCGCTTGGGACGCGACTTCCTATGCGTTTATCAAGGACAACGTGCTTTGTATCCCCACGGCGTTTTGTTCGTACGGGGGCGAGGCGCTCGATAAGAAAACCCCCTTACTTCGCTCCATGGAGGCAATTAACCGTCAAGTACTTCGGGTACTCAAACTGTTCGGCAACGACGAAGTAACTTCCGTAAAAACGACGGTGGGCGCGGAGCAGGAATATTTCCTCGTGGATAAAGAAGTATTTGCAAGGCGCAAGGATTTGTTGTACACGGGACGCACCTTATTCGGCGCGAAACCGCCCAAAGGTCAGGAGCTTGAGGACCATTATTTCGGCGTAATTAAACCGCGCGTGCAGGCGTTTATGAAGGAGCTGGACGAAGAGCTTTGGAAGCTCGGCGTATTCGCTAAGACGGAGCATAACGAGGCGGCGCCCTCCCAGCACGAGCTTGCGCCCGTATTCGACACGACGAATATCGCCGCCGACCATAACCAGCTGACGATGGAAATTATGCAAAAGCTTGCGAAAAAGCATAATCTCGTTTGCTTATTGCACGAAAAACCGTTTGAAGGGGTAAACGGTAGTGGTAAACATAATAACTGGTCTATTTCCACGAACACGGGCGTGAATTTGTTAGAGCCTGGGGAAACGCCCTTTGAAAACGCGCAATTTTTATTGTTCTTAGTCGCCATTATCAAGGCGGTAGACGAATATCAAGACCTGCTCCGTATTACGGTAGCCAGCGCGGGCAACGACCACCGTTTGGGTGCGCACGAAGCGCCCCCTGCCGTCGTTTCTATGTTCCTTGGTACGGAACTCACTGAAATTTTAGAGGCGATTGAAAAGGAAACGGGCTACGGCGCAAAGGAAAAGGAACTGCTCCGTATCGGTGTGCATACCCTGCCTAAATTCCCTAAGGATACGACGGACAGAAACCGTACTTCGCCCTTTGCGTTTACGGGGAATAAGTTTGAATTCCGTATGCTCGGCTCGTCCGCGTCCATTTCCGACGCGAACACGGTGCTCAATACCGCCGTGGCGGAAGTATTGAAACAGTTTGCCGACGAGCTGGAAAACGCGGAAAATTTCCAAGCGTCGTTACACGATTTAATCAAGCGCACGATTACGGCGCACAAGCGTATTATTTTCAACGGGAACGGTTACGACGACGCGTGGCTCAAAGAGGCGAAAAAGCGCGGTCTTTCCAACCTGCAAACGACGCCCGACGCGCTGTGTAAATTTACCGACGAGAAGAATATCGCGCTCTTTACCGCGCATAAGGTATATACCGAGAGAGAAATTCGCTCGCGCTACGATATTTTAATGGAGAGCTATTGTAAGTTGTTGCATATCGAAGGTCGGACGATGGTCGATATGGCAATGAAGGATATTTTACCTGCCGTGAGCAAGTACGAAAAATTCCTTTGCGATACCGTATGTTCCAAAAAAGCCGTTTGCGAAAGCATAGATTGTACTTACGAGCAGGAAGTCATTGCCGAGCTGTCCCAAAAGGCAAAGCTCGTGTACGAATGGACGAAAACGCTTAACGAGGCGCTGGAAAACGCAGGTAAAATTTCGGATATTACCAAGCTTGCGTTCCACTATAAAAAGAAAGTGCTTTCGTCTATGCAGGAGCTTCGCAAAAACGCGGATATTTTGGAAACGCTGGTAGCAGGTAAGTACTGGCCGTACCCGACCTACGGCGAATTGTTATTCGGGGTATAAATATGTTTAACGCAGAAAAAACGACAAACGAGCTCGTGGCTTGGATACAAAACTGGTTTGAACAAAACGGTAAAGGCTGTAACGCCGTTATCGGTATTTCGGGCGGTAAGGATTCGAGCGTGGTGGCAGGGCTTTGCGTAAAGGCGCTCGGAAAAGAACGGGTTATCGGCGTACTGATGCCCAACGGCGAACAAAAAGATATTGATTGCGCCAAACAGCTCGTGGAATTTTTGGATATTCCCCACTTCGTTTGTAATATCAAAGAGAGCGTGGACGGCGCGTTAAACGCGCTCACGGGCGCGGGCGTGGAAATTTCCCGTCAAACGAGAATCAATCTTCCGCCCCGTATCCGTATGTCCGTTTTGTACGCGTTATCGCAATCGAATAATGGTCGAGTGGCGAACACCTGCAATTTATCGGAAGATTTCGTCGGCTATTCCACGCGCTACGGCGACGCGGCGGGCGATTTTGCTCCGCTTGGGAAATTGACGGTACAAGAAGTCAAGGCTATCGGCAACTATTTAGGTTTACCCAAAAATTTAGTGGATAAAGTGCCGTCCGACGGCTTAACCGAGCGGACGGACGAAGATAATTTGGGCTTTACCTACGCCGTTTTGGATAGATATATCCGTGAAGGCGTATGTGAAGACGAGGTAGTGAAAGCAAAAATCGACAGACTGCATAAGATGAACGAGTTTAAGTTAAAGCCGATACCTGCGTTTGAGTATTAAGATTAAAAAAAGGGAGAAAATGTAGTATGTATTGTAGAGAATGTGGTCAAAAACTGACCCTGCGGTTTTGTGAAAACGAAGGATTAATACCCTATTGCGGAACTTGTCAAGAGTATATGTTTCCGCAGTTCCCCGTGGCGGTGTCCATGGTGGTTACGAACCGTGCACAGGATAAAATTTTACTTGCAAAGCACGTCGAAGACGACGATTTTATTTTGTTTGCGGGGTATATTAAAAAAGGTGAAAACGCCGAAAAGACCATTCCACGCGAGATTAAAGAAGAGCTTGGCTTGGACGTCGTGAAATGGAAGTATATGTCCTCGAAGTATCACGCTAAAAAGGAGCTTTTGATGCTCAATTTTATCGTCGTGGTGGAAGATAATCCGATTAAGCTGAAAGAAGACGAGGTATCCGAGGCGCGTTGGTGTTCGCACGAAGAGGCAATCGCACTGATTCGTAAGGGTACGACGGCGGAATTTTTCTTAAACAACGCCGTACGCGAGCTTAAAAAGAAGATTTAACTCTTTCAGCCACGGCGTTGCCGTGGCTGAAAAAATATCGGCGCGTAGTAAGAAATTTTCGCGTTTATAACATTGACTTTTTTGACAGTTTTTGGTACAATAATTAGGATAAGATTTTTAGGTAGGCGTACTTATGACGAAAATCGGTTTTGACAATAAAAAATATCTGTCTATGCAATCGGAAAAAATCGAAGAGCGTATTCACGCGTTCGGGGACAAGCTGTATTTGGAATTCGGCGGTAAGCTTTTCGACGATTATCACGCCTCGCGCGTGCTCCCTGGGTTTGAGCCGGACAGCAAAATTAAAATGCTGTTAAAGCTGAAAGATATTGCCGAAATTTTAATCGTAATTAATGCCAACGATATTATTAAAAATAAATACCGTAGCGACTTGGGTATTACCTACGACGCCGACGTCATTCGCTTGATTGATATTTTTAGAGCAAAGGGTTTATACGCCCCTAGCGTCGTCATGACGATGTATACCCCCCAACCGAGCGTGGACGCGTTCATTAAGCGTTTGAACCTGCTCGGTATCAAGGTATACAAGCATTACGCGATTGAAGGGTATCCGTCGGAAGTTTCTAAAATCGTTAGCGAAGAGGGCTACGGTAAAAACGAATACGTGCCGACAAGCCGTCGGCTGGTCGTGGTAACCGCACCTGGACCTGGGAGCGGTAAAATGGCAACCTGCTTATCCCAGCTGTACCACGAAAATTTACGGGGCGTTAAGGCAGGGTATGCAAAGTTTGAAACTTTCCCCGTTTGGAATTTACCTTTGACCCACCCCGTCAACGTCGCGTACGAGGCGGCAACCGCCGATTTGAACGACGTGAATATGATAGACCCCTATCATATGGAGCATTATCAAACCTTAGCGGTCAATTATAACCGCGACGTGGAAATTTTCCCCGTCGTATCCGCTATGCTGGAAAAAATTCTCGGCTATTCTCCCTATAAATCCCCTACGGATATGGGCGTAAATATGGCAGGTTATTGCCTTATCGACGACGAGGCGTGTCGTCAAGCGTCCCAAGCGGAAATTATCCGTCGCTACTATTCCGCGCTTTGCGAAGCGAGAAAGGGTATTATCGGCAAGGAAGTCGTTTCCAAAATCGAGCTTTTGATGAGCAAGTCGGGTATCTCCGTAGAGGATAGAAAAACGGTATATCCCGCGCTTGAAAAGGCGGAGCAAACAGGCGGACCTGCCGTTGCAATCGAGCTGTTCGACGGACGAATCGTTACGGGTAAAACGAGCGAGCTTTTGGGCGCGTCCGCGGCAGGACTTTTGAATGCGTTAAAAGCGCTCGGCGGTATCGACGATAACATTCAGCTCATTTCCCCGACCATTATCGAGCCTGTGCAAAAGCTCAAGGTCAATCACATGGGCGCGGTCAATCCCCGTTTGCATACGGACGAAATTTTAATGGCGCTTTCTATTTGCGCGGTGTCCGACCCGATGGCACGGCTTGCCGTAAAACAAATTGATAAGCTGAAAAACGCGCAGGTACATTCGACGGTTATTCTTTCGCCCGTGGACTAGCGCACCTTCAAAAAATTAGGTATGCATCTCACTTGTGAGCCTATTCGTCAAACACCTGCCTACCGCGTATAACCATTTTTTGTATATTATAACCCCGACCGAAACGGTCGGGGTTTTTGATTATGCATTGAGTTGTTCCATTGCCTGCTTGCTCATTTCCACGAGCTTTCCGCTTTCATAATAGCTATATATACCGTCAGCGGAATAAATGAAATGGTCGCAAAAAACGACGTTGGTTAAATTGCATTGCAGTTGTACTCTTTTCGTCGTTTTATCGTCCGTCTTGGACGGTTGACAACCGCCCACGGGATGATTGTGCACCATCACCACGCCCGACGCGTCCTCGCTGACAATCGCTTTGATAATTTCTTCGGGCGCTATACTTACTCTACCGAATTCCTTAGAAGTAAAACATTTGCGCATAAAGATTTTATTGTTCTTGTCGAGAAGATATAAATCCAAGCGCTCGCAAAGCGAGCCCTCGTATTCCTGCTTGATATACGCCTTGAAGGCGTTAGGGATAAACTCTTCGGGATAGCGGTGGTTTTCTTCGTGGCCTTGAATGGTATACTCCACCATTTTACCTATCGTAACCAAAAAGGACGCCACGCTGTTCCCCACTCCTTTCACGCGCATTAACCGTTCTTTCGTCGCACTAAGTATCTTATGCACGCTCCCAAATTCGGCAAGCAAACGGTGGGCTAAATCGTTGGTATTGCGACGGGGAATTGCGTAAAAAAGCAATAATTCCAAATATTCGTGCTCGCATAACGCGCCCGTATCCAGTTTTGCCCGCAAACGGTTTCTATGTCCGCCGTGCTCGTGTTCCGTCATATCCTGCTCCTATATTTCTATTCGTATGATATTATATCATATTACCCTGATTTTAGCAAGATTTTTAACGCGTTTTCCGTTATTTTACGGTCAAAAACACTTTTCTAAGCGGTAAAAATAATAATGCGGTCGTAATTCCCGTGCATACCGTTTGCGGAAATACCACGGGTAACGAATATTTGAAATACAGCCACGCCGTCTTTTTCGTGTATCCGTACCAAAGGGGGGTGAGCAGGTTGTCCAGCATGGTAAAGCACACCGTGCATACGCAGGCGATAAGAATAAGCAGGGGCATTTTTTCTTTCGGTTCTTTGATATTTTTTCCAAGCATACCAAATACCGCGGTCAAAAAATTATAATAAATCAAATATAACACGAGCACCTTTAAGTCCACCCCGAACAAAAGCTGTCGAACGAGCGAAAATACCGTCGCGGAAAACGTACCCTTGACTACGCCGAAGGTAAACGCGTACGCGATAAACAATACGGTTACCACTTCCACCCCTGCGAGCATAGACAGCGCTAACTGAGCGGAAATCACGAGCGCGACGAATACGGCAATATACGCACATTCCTTTGCCGTATACGCCATTCTCTTTTTCTCTTTACGCGCCCTTTTCATCTCGTACCTGCCCTATGCCTTTTTCTTAAAAACTGCTCTGTTCATACGCAAACATATACGAATGACCGGCTTTCACTTTCAGCGAGCTAATGCCTGCCATAGCGTAGTACCATTCCACGCCGTCCACCGTTTTACCCGTCGAACCGTTCTCGCTATCCGTCGTATACGATACCCAATAAGACGACCAATCGGCAGGATTTTCCACGCCGTTGATACTGACAATGGACTGACCGTAGGTACTGTCTTCGCTTACGAAATTCAATTCACCTTGCTCTTTGAGCGCACACATTACTTCGTACAAGCTCGCATTACCGTCCGTTTCGTCCACGCGGATAACGACTATGCTTTCGCTACTTTCCAGCACTTCCGCTTTGAAATTTTCCGTAGTCTTTTGACAAGCGGAACAAGCGAGGATTATCGCGCTAAAAAGGATAGTAAGAAAAAGTTGCCATTTGCGTTTCATAAAAAAAACACTCCTTAAAAAAATATTTCCACCAAACCGAAGGGTTTCGTGGAAATAGCATGCAAAAAAACGACCGTTCCTGCACGGTAATTACACCTTGTCCGCCTCCCCTCGGAAAGTTGCTTAAAAACAAACGCTCGGCAGGTCTTCCGACTTACAATATCTCGGTAACACTCGTTTACCCACGCCTATCCTTCCCAAAAAAAATTCAGTGCATAGGCGCAAAATATTCTTACGGTTGCGGGGGCAGTGTGGCAACTTTACGATAAATTTCCATCTTCCCTATTAAACGCTTTACTCTAATAAAGCGTACCGCGCGTTTTATTTAATTGTATTTTTATTATAGTTCTTCTTTTCTCGTTTGTCAAGTATTTATCTTTTCCTACAAGCACGATTATTCAAAAATTTTATTCTTGCGGAAAATACATATTCTCGATATACCGCTCCTGAAAAATCTCGGAATTTGCCAGCTCGACGATTTGCATTTCCTTTGCGAATGTTCGTAGCTTTTGACAAGCCGTTTCCTGCAATAAACAAAGCCGTGCGCCTGCTAAGGCGGTATTCCCAACGACGCGCGTTCTATCTTGTATCACTTTGGGTAGTAACCCGATTGCGCACGCATTTTCAATATTCATATAATACGCCAAGCCACCGGCAAGGAGTAATTCGTCCACTTCGCCTATGGTTATCCCGTTTTCTTCTAAAAGCGTTTCTATCCCCGCTAAAATCGCGGATTTCGCCAGCTGGACTTGGCGAATATCCTTTTGGGAAAGCCAAACGCTGTCGTTTATATAAAATTTATCCCCCAAAAGACGCGAAGAAAAACGGGAATCGGAATCGTCTACAAACGCACCCGTTTCGTCGATTAGCTTTTCCTTGATAAGTAGCGCGATAGTATCTATCAATCCACTACCGCAAATTCCGATAGCCTTTTCATTATCAATCGTGGAAACACAAAGCTCTACGCCGTTCGTATACACCCTATCTACCGCGCCCGATACACCGCCTATACCGCGTTCTATACACGCCCCTTCCAAGGCAGGACCTGCCGAAGTAGACGACGCGTACACCTTACCCTTATGCGATAACACGATTTCTCCATTCGTGCCGATATCCACAAGAAGTACGGTTTTTTGCGTTTCGTGCATACCGCAAGCGTACACGCCTGCGGTAATATCGCTACCGATATACGCGCTGGCAGACGGGAGCAGTTTTACTTTTTTTACAGGCAAATTCAGTTCTTTACCCGCGCAAACCCGTTGCTCCGTAAACACGGGCGTAAAGGGTGCAACGCCGATACTTTGCGGATGAACGCCTAAAAAGATATGGAGCATCGTCGTATTCGCACATACGATTAGCTCTTCCACTTCTTTATTACCTGCAATTTTTCGGATAAGCTCGTCCGTTTTTTGCAAAATACATTTTTGTAAATCGGGGAGTTTCCCCTCGTTACACGCTTGGATACGGCTCAAAACGTCCGCGCCGTATACCGCTTGGGGATTGAGTGCGGAAATTTTCTCTATCACTTCGCCCGTCGATAAACGGATAAGACACAGGGCAAGGGTAGTCGTTCCGATATCCAAAACCACGCCAAAACCGTCCTTATCCCCTTGTATATTCTCCCAAGAAAAATCGTTTAATCCCGTACCTGCCCCTATGCTAAGGCGAATGGTGATATCCGATTGTATCCGCGCTTTACACGCTAAAATATCGCCGTTTTCGTCCGCCGTTACGCCGTCTACCACGCCACGAATTAGCTTGACTTTACATTTTTCACAATTGCCTTTACCGCCACACGGCGCGCTGATATATAGTCCGTGCTTTGCCAGCACGTCTAAAAGCAGGTCGCCGTTTTTAGCAAACAGCGTTTGTTCGTTGGGTAAAATGCTAATATACGGCATATTCGCTCCTTGGTTTTGATTCAAAGAAAAAATTTCGCCCTTGCAAAAGTGCAAAGGCGAACGAAAATTTTTATAATTTTTCTACCGTGATACCGTCTTCAATCGACGTTTCGTAAAAACTCGCTTTATAACCGATAGCCTCGGCGTACGCCGTGCCTACCCGACGGATAAAGCCGTCCACCGCGCTCTTTTTGACGATAGAAATGGTACAACCGCCAAAGCCTGCGCCTATCATACGCGAACCTAAGCAATCCGTTTCCTTTCTCGCTAAGGCGCTGAGCGTATCCAGCTCCTTACCCGTAACCTCGTACAGCTCGCAAAGGCTATAATGGCTTTCGTTGAGCAAACGCCCAAGCTCTTCCAAATCCCCTACTTTGAGCGCGTCCACCGCTTTTTTCACTCTATCACATTCCATAACCACGTGTTCCGCGCGTTTCGCTACCACGCCCGAAAGCAAATATTTCACTTCCGCAAAATCCTTGGGCGTAAGCTCGGCAAGGCATTTCACGTCCTTTACCTTTTGAATGGCTTTGAGCGCCGTTTCCACTTCTTGACGGCGCACGTTGTATTTACTCTCGACAAGGTTATGGGGCTTGTTACAATTCGCCACGACTAAGCAATAATCGCCAAGCTTTAAGGGTACGTATTCATAGGCAAGCGTGGAGCAATCGAGGAGCACCGCGTGGTCCTTTTTGCCCATTGCGGAGGCGAACTGGTCCATAATACCGCAATTCACGCCTGCATATAAGTTTTCCGCTTTTTGGGAAAGGAGCGCAAGCTCTACCTTATCGTATTTTACGCCTGCGTACTCGCAAAGGGTAACTGCCGTAGCCACTTCAATCGCCGCGGACGAAGAAAGACCGCTACCAAAGGGTACGGTGCAATCGTAAAACAAATCGCAACCGACGATTTCCACGCCCTTTTCCGCTAGATAATAGGCTACGCCCGCTTGATAATTACCGATTTTCAATCCGCGGTAGTCGTCTAATTTATCAATTTCCAGCTCGACGATACCGTCAATACCACGGAACGCCAAACGAATAACGTTTGCGCCCGTCTTTCTCGCGTACACGTTACAGCGCAAATTGAGCGCCGCGGGGAACACCTTTCCACCGCAATAGTCCACGTGCTCGCCGATTACGTTGATACGGCCTGCGGCGGTGAATAAATCTTCCGCTTTTGCCCCGAAGATACTTTCAAAGCTTTGCATTGCGTCCGTTCTTTCCATGATAGACTCCTTTTACTTCTTAATCTTGAATATATACTTTTTCACGGGCGCGGATTTCGTTACCGCTACGCACGGGCGGTGTAAATCCTGTTCGTCCAACAGTAAAAAAGTGTTTTTGCCTACGTAGAAATTGTGCCATTTCTCGGCGGAGAAAAACTGTACGTCCTTCGTTTCGTTATAGTCCGTTTCGACGGTCGCGTCCCGTTTGTCGCATACCTGTATGTACTCTTCCCCGTCCAAAACGAGTTGCACGTCGATATATTTCAAGTGCCCTTCAAAGAGCCCCAAGTCCTCTTTCGTATCGTATGCGCTCACGGAAACGTAGCAATCGTCGTCTATGGGATATTTTCCCTTTTCCAAGTCCTTACCTGCGTTTTCTTCTAAAAACGCTTGGACCTTTTTCAAGCACGGATAGTTTGACAAATTTTTTATATCGTCTAAAATCATCATATCTTTCAAGCTCCTGTATTATGATAAATTTATTATACACGAACTACGCGCGTTTGTCAACTGCGTAAAGCATTTTGCAAAGAAAAAACCGTACCCCTTTTTAGATACGGTCTTTTTTCTTGTTTGCCCTTACAACACGCTTACGTTGATTGCGCGAAGCTTATCGGGATTTTTCGGGTCTGTTTCGATTTCAAACGAAACCTTTTGACCTTCTTTCAACTTTCTGTACCCTTCCGCTTGAATCGCAGAAAAATGTACGAATACGTCGTCGCCACCTTCGTCGTTGGCAATGAACCCGTATCCCTTTTCAGCGTTGAACCACTTTACAGTGCCCTGACTCATCTCTCGTCCCCTCCGATTGTAGATTTTTTGTAGTCGGTAAGAAGCTATCGCCTGCAACCGTTCACACAAAACCACCCGTTTCTGCCCGATACATTATTATTATAACATATTTTTTTAACGATTGCAATATTTATTTGAGCGTTTTTATACGATTTTTGTTAGTTTTTTACCTTTTTTGTCTAAATTATTGACTTTATTTGCCGTCTATGCTATAATTTGACGTAGGAGTGTGTTATGGAATTTTTGGAAATATTGAAGGTTATTTTACTCGGTATCGTAGAAGGAATTACCGAATGGTTGCCCGTTTCAAGCACGGGACATATGCTACTTTTAGACGAACTCGTTACCTTACGCGCAAGCGAAGCATTCAAGGAAATGTTCTTCGTCGTGATACAGCTGGGCGCGATTCTTGCCGTCGTCGTTTTATTTTGGCATAAGCTGTTCCCGTGGCACAAGGAAAGCACGGACGGTCAAATGCAAAAGGGCAAAATCGTTACGGATAAAAATATTTTAAGTCTTTGGGGCAAAGTGCTCGTTGCGTGCGTACCCGCCGGCGTTATCGGGATTTTATTCGACGATTTACTCGAAAAATATTTACACACGCCACTCGTTATTGCTTTGACCTTGATTATTTACGGCGTTGCTTTTATTCTCATTGAAAACCGCAATAAAACCAAGGATTTACCCTTGAAAACGACGGCGGATATTACGTATAAGCACGCCTTAATTATCGGAGCGTTTCAGGTGCTTTCGTTAATCCCCGGGACGTCCCGTTCGGGCGCGACGATTATCGGCGCGCTCCTTATCGGCGTTGCCCGTCCTGCCGGCGCGGAATTTACCTTCTATCTTGCTATCCCCGTTATGGCGGGGGCAAGCGCGATTAAGCTTTTGAAATTTTTCTTGGACGCAGGCGGTTTTTCGGGCGCGGAGCTTGGATATCTCGTTATCGGCGCGCTCGTCGCGTTTATCGTGTCTATGCTCGCTATTAAATTTTTGATGAACTTCGTCAAAAAGCACGATTTCAAGGTATTTGGGTGGTATCGGATTGCACTCGGCGCGCTGGTGATTTGTACGCTCGTCGTGCCTGCTTTGCTTGCGTAAAAGCGTAAGATTGTATAACTTTATCGAAATATTTACGTTGCTATTTGAAAAGAGTTTTGCTATAATGATAGTAGTAGGAGAATACTTATGGATATTACGGAAATTGATAAAAATTTTAAGTTGCCTCAGGTAAACGAGCCGGATATCGAATGGTTCGACGCACGCGAAACGCCTTTTGCACTGCACGGTGTTTTCTTCGACGAACAGGCGGATAGATTTTTACGTATGCCCGACGACGTTTCTAGACAGGTAAGCGCGGGCGTGCACTTCGGTGCGTATGTGTCTACGGGCGGTAGACTGCGCTTTTCCACAAATTCGCCGTATATCGCGATAAAAGCCATTATCCCGTCCGAATACGTAATGAACCATATGCCCGTCGTGGGTAGCCACGGTTTTTCGTTGTATGCAGACGGTCGTTTTTTTGCTATGTATACTCCGCAAAACGCGGAAATTGTAAAGGCAAACCCGAACAATCTTGCCTTTAATATGATACGGTATATCGCACCGAAAAAAGAATACGACTTCGATTTATATTTCCCGTTGTACGGTGGCGTTATCCGTTTATATATCGGCTTGCAAAAGGGTTGCGTTTTGAATGCCCCCAAGCCGTATACCCGTCAAAAGCCTATCGTATTTTACGGTAGCTCGATTACGCAGGGCGGTTGCGCGTCGCGACCTGGAAACGATTATGCATCTCTCGTTTGTAAATGGCTGGATAGCGACTTTATCAATCTCGGTTTTTCGGGGAACGCTAAGGGCGAACCGGCAATGGCGGAGCACCTTGCGTCCTTGGACGCGTCCGTGTTCGTATTAGACTACGATTACAACGCTCCCAACGCCGAACACTTACAAGCCACGCATTATCCGTTGTATGAACGTATACGGTCGGCACATAAAGATACGCCTATCCTGTTTATCAGTAAGCCCGACTTTGAATACGACGGGCAATCGGCAAAGCGTAGAGCCGTGATTATAGAAACTTATGAAAAAGCCAAGGCAAACGGCGATAAAAACGTGGCGTTTATCGACGGGGAAACGCTGTTTGGCACGTTTGGTCGGGACGGGTGCACGGTGGATACCTGCCATCCCAACGATTTGGGCTTTTACCGCATGGCGGAAACGGTCTACCCCGTTTTGAAAGCGCTTTTGAAATAAAAAACCGCACCGTGTTTCACAGGAAACACGGTGCTTTCTTTTTTTATATACGTACTTAGAATACAACGACTTGATTGCCGTTCTTTTTATACTCTTTCTTTGCTTTCTTCAAGCAGGATTTTTTCACGCTGTTTAAGTACAGTCTGTAAATAGCGTCGCCGAGCATAATTAAACCAACGCCGACGATACTCGTCAAAATACCGACAATCCACCACATCTTACCACGCGTGGGCTTGGATACTGCGTGAATCCACTTGTTTACGTTGGACTTAGGATTTTCCGCAATTTCAGGCGCACAGCCTACGACGATTTTCATGGCGATAAAGTCGCTACCTCTATTGACGTTTTCCTTTACGTTATACGTATTGTTGCCTGCATACGTAGCCGTGTAACCGTCGTGATATTTTACGTCCGACGCATCTTTCATATTCGTCAGTCCGAAATAGTCCATATTCCAAATACCCGTTTTGTTGCGTTGCTTTTTCGGCCCCATAAGCGCGGTTAAAATCTTAAATTCTTTTTCCGTACCGTTCGCTATAATATTTCTCGTATTTACCTTACAAGGAATTCTAACGATATCGCCTACGACGCCACTGTAATAAATTCTTTCCTTCTTAAACAAACCCATCCGTTTGCCCTCCATATTTTTCATTGATTTTATTATATACCAAAATTTTTAGCATGTCAAGTAAATTAACAAAGAATTTGGCATATCTGATATTACGTAGCGTCCGCTTTTTACGCAAGCAATTAATATCTATACTCCACTTGGTGGGTTGTGCCGACTGCAAAGGTCGGTATTTTTTTATCGTCCATTTTTTTGCCGTCGACAAATAAGCCTTTGTCTTCCCCGCGCCGATAAGAAATTACGTACTTTGCGCCACGGAATTCCCGTTCCGCCGTAATTTCCTGCCACGCGGACGGCAAACACGGCTCTATTTTCAATCCGTCAAAATCCGCTTTTATACCCAGTATATATTCCGTGATGGCTCTATACAGCCACCCTGCCGAACCCGTTATCCAAGCACAGGGCGCAAAACCTTTTCGGCTATACACGCTCGGTCCGAAATACATATTCGATATCGCGTACGGCTCCGTTCCCGATTTTTCGTTCAGCGGATTGTCATAGCGTATCATTTTTAACGTTTCATACGCGTTATCGGCACGACCAAGCAAACAATCGGCTACAATTTTGAACATAACGCCGTGGTTATATACCGAACCGTTTTCGTAAATACCGGCGTTCATATACGTGATTCTACCGATATGCGGGTTCGGTTTGGTATAAGCAGGTACGTTTTGCATATATCCGTAATCGCATTTTAGATTGTTTTCCACGAAATCCATTAACGCCTGCAAACGGTCTTCCTCAAAAATCTTCGCCATTATCGCCCACGTTTGCGGATTGAGATACATTCTCCCTTCTTCACATTCGTAACTGCCGACCTTTTCGCCCCAATCGTTGATGCCGTATATGAAATGGTCTTTTTCAAAACCGTGCGCAATGACGTTCTCTTTCAATTTCGCTTGTTTTTCCCGTATCTCTGCAATCAGCTCGTTCGCGCCTTGCACGGGTGCGTTTTGCAAAATTTCAATATAATCGTCCGTCGCTTTTACCGTCGCAATCGAGAGCCAAACGCTTTCCCCTTTGCCCTGTAAACCACAATTATTTATCGAATCGTTCCAATCGCCACCGCGCCAAAGCCCCAACCCGTGTTCGCCTTGATTGGCGTATAAAAATTCCATACCCCGTTGCACGTGCTTAAAAAGCGACTCGCGAGCGTCGGAATCGTAATATCCAACCTCAGCGTTCAAAACGTCAAAATCACCGCTTTCCTTGATATAGGCTAACACCGCCATAGGAATCCATACGGGCATATCTTGATAGGGATAATCCACGACGGGGTCGAATTGCCGTAATCCGTTCCCTGAAATGAATTGATGCTCTAACGTATAAATCAATCTTTCTCGCGCGCGGGCTTGACCGAACGACACGAACCCCGTCGTATCCTGCAATAAATCGCGAAAGCCTTTGCCGTAAATTCTTCCCCAAGTTTTTCCCAAAGAAATTTGTCTTTTCAGCCAAATATTGACCATAGAATTCAAATATTCGTCGGGGGTATTGATTTTGCTTTTTCCGATATAGCTTTCCGCGGAATACTTTTGTTTTTCGTATTCCGTTTCAAAAAACGCTTTCGTCGCGCAATTTTTTGTTATTTCCGCGCTCTCTTTTTCATCTTTCGCTACGCCTATCACGAAATAAAAGCTCTTTTCTTCGTCTGGCGCAAGCGCAATATCAAATTGCATAGCACCGCAAAAATCTTCTTCGTATACCACCGCGCTACTGGGCAATTTCGCTCCTGATAAATACTGCGGATTTTCATACGAGCCGTACCCGAAAAAATCACCGTCGCAAATACTATACGCTTGACAAGGCTCACTACAAGCATAAAACAAATCGGTCAATTCGTTATCGCAACGGAATGCGTGAAAGGTAAAAAACAAACCACCTACGCGTTCGTCATACGAGCCTTTACCGCACGCCAGCGTCGGATTGAGATTTACAAACGGACGAACGTAGGAATATACGCTCAGTTTTCGCGGTTTCTTACCCGTATTCTTTATCGTTGCCTTATGCAATTCCATATACCCGTTTTCGGGAATAATCACGGTAAACGAACATTCCAAATCCTTATACGCGCTTTCCACCGTTTGATATCCGAGCCCTACACGGCAATGAAACTTATCAAAGGGTAAATTCTTGAAATTGCGGTTTGCGTCATAAATTTCACCGCTTTCCTTATCCTTAATATAGACAAGTCGCAAATCCTTGACAATCGGTCGAAAATCGTTATTGTTGCAAGCCTTGCTTTCCCCACAGCAAAAGTGATTTAGCTCCGCAAACGTAACGTCGTTCCACACAAAATTTTTCAGCGGTCTGACAGGTTGCATATTTTCAATTACGTACTCTCTTTTTTCGTCTATAAAAGTCCCGATTTTCATTTCCTTAACTCCTTTAATACAGCAACTACGTTATTATTAACGGAAAAATTTGCTTTCCTTTTCTTGAATATACTTTCTTAACGCTTGGGCAAAGCACTTGCCAAGTTCTAACAAGCGCTCTTGTGAAACTCTATTATCTTCCTGTCCAAAATACGCCGTTTCCAGCGTGAACGCCACTTCGTTTTCCAAGCGTTTCGCCACGTACGACGCAAACGTTGTTGCTCCACCTTTGTTCCAGCCCGTTTGAAAGGGATAGTCGTCTGCATGACGATATTGAAACGCTTTTTCCGTTATCACGCTTTCCAAAAGCTCGCCAAACGCATTCAATTTATCCAACTTTTCCAAAGAATTTTGCACGATAAACGCTTTATCGTTTTGTTGACCGATATGCCACGGCGAATGAAAATCAAAGCCGTAATGACAACCGTGCTCCTTTACGTATTCTCGCATTTTCGCCGTTTCCGGATAGATAGATTTCGCGTTTTCCGCATAATCGCGATTATAATCGTGCGGTGCACGCGATTTACCTTGGTCGCCGTCTACCACGCCGTCGTAGTCCATAAACGGCACGCACAAAATTTTCGTATCGGGAATAGGATTATTCAAAAGCTCGGTCAATACCCCTTCCATTACGTAGTTACCCGTAGATTCACAGGCGTGATGCCGAGCCGTCAAAATCACGCTCCTATGCCCGTTCCCAAACGTTATATACGGTACGCTACGTCCCTTTTTACTTTGACAAAACGTCTGCACGGTAAGCCCGTTCGCCTCAGCAAAGGACAAAAACCGTTTGGGCTGATACAGCATACTGTGCGCAAAATACACCTTCGTTTCCTTTGCGCCGAACGTGTACGTAAACTCGTTTTTACCGCAAGTACCCAACCATTCCCAAGTATCCAAATCGTAACTAACGGCGGGACCGAAATATCCCAAGCGGTCGTCTTGAAAATGAAAGGTAACCGTTTTTCCTTGTGCGCCTTCTACGCAAAACGCCCAGTAAAACCAGTTTTCTTGCGTATCGCGAAGTTCGTTTTCTACGTATACGTCCCTTTCGTTCTGCTTGACGACACAAATATTTCCGCCTATAAAATTTTTATGAATTATCATAACTTATAAACTTCCTACGCCTTATCGTATTTTTCTATCCTGCAAAACGGCTTACTGAGTATAAACGGTTTCAAATCGCGTTCAGTTCTTGAATTTCCCTTGCCGTGATTTCACGGACTTTCTTATTATTTTTAACTGCCAACGCCGCGGCGATACCCGCCGCCTCGCCAAGCCCTGCGCAAATAGGCATTGCCCTAAAATTAGAGTGTGCCATATGCGTACCCGAAATATTTCTACCTGATAAAAGCAGTCCGTCGATTTTTTCAGGCACTAAACAACCGTAAGGAATGGTATAACCCTTCGTTTGCGTAAAATGCTTTTGACAGCCCGATTTATCCAACCCTGCACCCGTGATATTATGTACGTCAAAGTTAAAATACGCGTCGTAAACAACGGCGTCGTCAAATTGTTTTGCCTCCATAATATCCTGTTCCGTCAACACTTTTACGCCCTTAAAATGACGCGTTTCTCTAACGCCGATAAGCGACGCACTGCTCACGATATAGCAATTCTCATACCCAGGTACGTATTCACGTAAAAACGCAACGATAGGGAGCATTTGTTTTCTGCAAGCAAATTCCGCTCTCGTTAAATCCTCCGCTTTCGTTCCGTCCACGTCCGTTACGTTCGTCATATTACAGGTAACGATACCGTCAATCGTCGATTTATATAATAAAACGTGTCCCGCGGGATAGGGTAAAATTTTCTTAGCTAACGCCTGCAATTCACCCTTTTTTGTAGGTACGAGCGTTTCAAAAGACTCGGGAAAAACCGCTTTTTCCATATCTACGCCACCCACCTTAAACATAAGCGTCGTCGGTTGCATTTTTCCGTCCGTTTCTCTACCCTTGAAAAATTCCGCACCGCTTTTATACGCCACGTCGCCGTCCCCACTTGCGTCAACGACCACCTTTGCCGTATAAGCGGTCAAACCGTTTTTATTGCAACAAACCACCCCTTTTACGCAATCGCCGTCCATAATCACGTCAAAAACCATAGTATAGAGCAAACAATCCACGTTCGCCTCTTCCAACATTTCTACGTACGTGATGGTCAAAAGCTCCGGCTCGATTTGAACGGCGTCGCTGTCCGTTCCGTACTTGTCATTAGAACGTTTCAAAATTTCCCAGTACGTTTTATTGCCGACGTAGCCCGTCCAATGGCTCATATATCCCGCCGTGGCAATGCCACCAAGCCGACCTTGACTTTCGATTAAAAGCGTTTTTACGCCCATTCTTCCGGCATTTACCGCCGCCGCAATCCCCGCAGGCCCACTACCTACGACAATGACGTCGTAAGCGCCTTTATTTTGTATACCGTTCATTTTCATATCCATAATTTCACCTTCTCAAATTATTCCGTTTTACCAAAGCGGGTCGCCCCCTGCAATATTGCTCGCATAATGCCACTCGGAAACAGGCATAGAAAAATCGTCGTACATATAAGTCGTGTTACTCATACCGATATAGACCGTATATTTCATCATATACTTTCTCATTCTCGAACAAAGGTCTTTGCAACGTTTGGTCATGTCGGCTTTTGCATTCTCGTCGTCGCCACTCATCACGTCTTTCATGGTATGGAAAAGCTCGTACCAAATCACGTTCGTTCTGACAATTTCTAACCGTATCCGCGTCGTATAATCCGCGTCCTTTAACGCCTCGTCAAATTTAGCATTTGCCCAGTCGCAGAAAGGCGCGACGTCTTCTTTGGGCATAAACTGTGCATAAATCGGATTACCTTGTTCGTCGCGAAGATATTTTGCATCGTCTGAAATCATTGCGCCGTAAAAGCTCGTATAATGCATTTTTGGATTGATAGAGCTCCATTTATCGAGATATTCCCGTATATGTCGCCAGCCCTTTCCGTAGTACCCTTCTAAAAATTCGTCGATATGACGGTCGTATTCTTCTTCCGACATATACGGATTCCATAAAAGCTTGCCAAACAAATACGCCCGAAGTTCTTCAAACGTGCATTGATTGAGCGAATGAATATTTACTTCCGAGAAAATACCCTTTACGTGTAAATCCGCATACGTTCTTACGGTATCGCGGAGCGTAAATAAATCGGTAAAATGTAACATAGCGTAACGCAAACAATGCCGATAATCGTAAATAAATATCTCGTCTACCACCTTGGAAAGCGTTTCCAGCTTTTTATAATTCGCTCTGTTTAAGGCACAATTTTTATCGCTAAGCGCATGGTTTCTGCACATTCTCGTCGGACACCATTGTACCATCACGTTTTTATGCGCCTTTACGCTTTCGTTGATATCGTCCGTTTTTGAATACGCGTAGGTATGAATTTTTACGTTTGGATAGTCCTTTTCAAACACCTTAGCCACTTTGTTGACGTAGCGAATGAGCGTCCCGAAATAACCGTATTTTTCATAGGAACTACGACATTTTTCGCATTGACAAAAAAGCTTATTGTCGTTTTGCGAAACGGAAATATATTCCGCTTTCGGCGTAACTTCCATCCACTTTTTCATTGTCGAAACGACCACGGGAACGGAATTAAAATTCGTTAAACAAAGTTGCGGTGCACTGTCCCAAGTAACGCCGTCCGTTTTTCGTACCCCGTCAAGCTCCGCAAAAAATTCGGGGTTCGTCTTTCCGTAAACGTCAATCGGCACGAGCTTTCCAAAGGTATGCCCCTCGCAACCCCGATAAGCAAACGTCCTTGCTCCACCCAGCGCAGGCGGAAAGCGTTTTGAGCCCCAAGTCTGCGCGTTGATACGCATTTTCGCGCAAAAGCCCACGTCCCCAAGCGCAAAAGACGAACCGTCGCGATAATCGAATACCGCCTCTTGTGTTACGCAAAAATCCTGCGGAATATCTACGTTTCCGCTCGTGAGCAGTTTTTCGCAAGCGTAGCCTTGTGGTGCACATTCGTATTGCGCTTTTTGCGTAAAAAACCGCCAACCTATCCGTTCCAAAAATTCGTATACGGCGTAGAGCGCGCTACGCTCGTTATTGCCCGTGAGCAAAAGCTTTTTTCCGTCAAAGCGCAAGGAAAATCCGTCCTTAAACTTCTCTTCGCAAGCAATCTCTATCGCGTTTTCCAGCGTTTTTTGCTCGCCGTACAAAATCGACAGCGCCTTACCCGTGGCTTTCAGCAGATACTGCATCAGCTCACTCGCCGCGTACACGGTTGCCTCGTTTGGCGTTTTTACGACAATCGCATAGCTTTCTATGCGTTCACCGGTCAGCGTTAGAAAAATTTTGTTTTCCATAGCCTTTTTCCTTAAAGCGATTGCGGAGCAAAGTGCTCCGCAATCCCAAAACACTTTTTATCAAGAACCAGATTTCAAAACGATTCTTATATAATCTATTTGAATCGTAACGCGTTCTTGTACTCCATTTCCTTTACCATCGGTTTTACCTATTCTTACAGCCGTTAAATAATCGTCTGCGCTTAAACGGGTTAATAAACCTGCGTTGGTAATGGTAACCGTATTAAATGAAGTCATGACATTCTCAATCTTCGACGTGCCAATCCCCCATTTTAGATTTATTCCACTGTTAGAAACAATTTGCTGTCCCTCCGTTTTTTCGTTATTAACAAAAACTCTCGGCCAAATGGAACCAGCAGTCGTTTCCACGCCTACATTTTTATAGCATATTACAACTTCTTTTATTTCCGAAACCTTATATAAGCCACCGAGATTGATATCAACGAAAACTCTTTCAGGAGTTCCATCGTTATAATTATCATATTTATAAGTTGCTTGCAGTGCTTTATTCCCGTCGCCCAAATCAACGATTTGCGCATCTAAGCCGTCGTTTACAATTTCCAACGCATTGTCGTCGTTAAATTCGAGATATTCTTCGTGATATTCAGGAATAAGATTGACTTCAATACTGTCAATTTGTATCATCATACGATACTGCATATATATACTGCTGTTTCTCCAATCACTGGTTCCAAAATTAATCGACGAAAGATAATCTTCTTCCGACAAAAGCGTAGTACCACCATTCAGCGAGTTCGCTTTTAAGCTGGACTGGGGAATGGTGAGCGTCGAAAAGCTTTCCGTTTCAGTAGCCGTATACCACTTTTCATTCTCTCCCACATAGGACAAACCCGTCAAACGCATTGTATCCCCGTTAATATACACTTGTAAACTACCGCTAGACGTATTTAGAAATCTATATTTGACTGAGATACTTTCAATTTCCTTTACCTTATATACGCCACCCATATCGATAACAAGGTCTTGTCTACCGGTCGTCGTCGTATCTTCTGTGCCTTCGCCGTCCGCGTCGAAATCGTCGTTTTTAATCAATGCGGAAACGGCGTAATCGTTTTCGCCGATAGAATCCCACGAAAGCGTCGAGCCCTTTGCGATTTGCTTAGAGCCTGCCGTATCGAATTGCAGATACTCGTCGTACACGCTAGAAAGGTACGTCTGTTTCAAAAGTGCTTTATCCGTCGCGGATACTTCGTCGCTTGCGATGGCTAATCTTGCCACTTCTGCCATGGAACGGACGTTATCGTTTCTTTCCGCAAAGACGTAATTCGTTTTACCCGTAGCCTTTTCGGTATACTGTATGTAGCCCACGCCTACGAAATCACGAACGATATTATCTTCGTTGAGATTGACGATTGAACCGTAATAACCTGCCCTGCTGTCGCCGTTTTTCGCGGTATATTCCGTCAACGTACCCGTACGGAAATTCATAATACGCGTTTTCGAGCTGTTTTCGTCGTATTGCCAGTCGCCGTTTTCGTCCTTTACCGCCCAGTCGTATTTTGCCGTTACGGTGTTACCGTTATTATCCAGCCCGAATACGTTCGCCTTGTTCAACGCGCCGTACGTTTTTTCATAATCGGCAGGCGCAACCAAGATACCGTAAACGACCGAAGAATACGCCGTGTTTTCTTCCAGCGCGGTATGCTCGTCTGCGGGCATTGCTACGTGGTAACGAATACCGTTGCCGTTTTCGTCAAGACGAACGGACGCACCGTTGTCTATTGCAAAAGCTACGGTATCTACCGTATTGTTCACCGTGCTTGCACTCGCAACCAACGAGCTTACCGCATTGCAGGTAAAGCACGCTGAAAGTACAAGGGTAAGACCAACACATAATTTATTGATACGTTTTCTCATTTTTTTGCCCCCCTTACATGAATACCGGCGTGAAGAAATCTTCCTCCACGTCCTCCACGTTGTTCGTTACGAACGAAGTTGTAATCATATCATTCGTTTGGAACGCGACGATTGTTATTTTTACATCTTCGTATGCCAACTTGCCTTTTGCCATAAAATATCCTCCCTTCTTTATTATTTATTTTTTTATTGTTCGCCGAGCCTTTCTCTCGGCGAAACGTAGCCATTTTTTATCAAGCTTTCGCCTTTAAGTTTACCCTGATATAGTCGATTTGTATCGTACAGCGGTATTTCAAATCGTTTTGCCTGCTGGAATTAGAAAAGGAAATTGCGGTCAAATAATCGTCGTCCGAAAGAATGGTATTCTCCGTATTACTATTCGCTTTATCCACGTTTTTCTTTAAGCCTTCGCCCGTTATCGTAATCGTTTCAAAGTTTGCCGTCGGCGTTCCCCTTGAAGTGGTCGCGGAAGAATAGGTTACCAGCCCCGCCCCCATTACGCGCCTATTATCTGCGTAAATATCGTTCAGGTTCAGTCGCCACCAAAGATTTGCGTCGCCTGAAATAATTTTATACGATATTTCTACGCTTTCAATTTCCGATACTTTATAAACCTTACCCGTATAAATACGGAAATTTACCTTATTTGCCACGTCGTCGTCCGCCGTCGTCGTCGGGTCGTTCAAGCTATCGTTTTTGAAGGTCGCCTGCACCGCTTTATTCCCGTTCCCAAGGTCCACTAACTTTGCGCCGATACCTTCTACCATATCGAGCGCGCCGTCAACGTTAAATTCGAGATATTCCGCCTTAAACTGCGGTACGAGCTTTACTTCCACTCTGTCAATTTCCATTCTCACACGGCATTGCATTGCCGTTGCCGAGTTTCTCCAAGACGGTTGAGAGAAATTCAGCGAAGTGAGCACGTCTTCGTCTTCCAGCAAAGTGCCTTCTAAAACGTTCGATTTTAAGTTATCCTGCGTAATTTTGAGCGTTTCAAAGTTTGCCGTCGCTTTCGCCTCGTACCAATACGTATTCGCGCCCACATACGTCAAGCCCGTCAAACGGTTGTTCTGCTCCTTATCGCCGTTTACGTTCAAATGAATATTGACGTACTTATTATCGACGAGCGCGTCGTTGAGATACCTGTAACGGACGGTAATACTTTCAATCTCCTTTACCTTATATAAACCGCCCATGTCGATAACAAGGTCTTGCCTGCCAGACGGCGCTAAATCGTCGTATTTGATAAGCCCCGAAACGGCGTAATTGTCCGTTCCCACACTCGACCGTTCCAGCTGAGCGCCCGTTATAAACTGTTTGGAAGTAAGCGTGTTAAACTGCCAAACCGTCCGATAATATTCGCTTGCGCTCGTAGCTTTGCTTACGTGAATAGCAATCTCTATGGTATCTTCGCTTTCATTCCCTGCAAAGTCTTTCGCTTTTACGGTTACTACGTACGTGCCCGCACTGCTCGGCACGAACTTTTTATTCGCAATATCGGCGGTGATGTCTACGCCCGACGGATTTTTCAAGCTGACGATATACCATTCCGCAAGTAGGTCGGTTTCGTCTGCCACCGAAATATCCAAAAGAGAAAAATCCACTTCGGGCTTTCCGTCCCAAACGACGTAATTTTCACTCGTCGACGACGCAAAGATTTCCGGTTTATCCGCGTCAAGATTCATATCGAAAACGGTAATTTCGTCAAGATACAGCGTAGACGGTACACCGGCGCTCGATGTTTTTATTTCTAAGCGTATACCTACCGTTTCAAAAACACCGGCGTTCATCAAGATTTTTCCGTTAATAACTAACCATTTGAACGCGCCTGCATAAGTAGAAAGGCTACACGTATGCACGAGCGTGTCCGTAGGACCGTTGAGCACGTAAATATTCAGCGTTTCCGCCGACGTGGATTCCGTTGCAATATGCAAACGCAACGCGTCTTTTTCCGTGGGTCTAAACGGACGGTCAAAGAAATACTTCACACCGCTATACGATTTAGCAGGCTCTATGGCGAGCACGCCTTCCCGTTCAAATTTTTCTTCTAAATACGTGAACGTCGAATAGTTATGCTTGCCGTTTTGTACTACGTTCGCAAGCGAATTTTCGCTCGAAAACGACGCAATCGTCGTGCCCGTTTGTTCACAATTCGCGTTACGCTTGACAACGGAAATTTCGTCGATATATACGACGTGCTCGTGTTCTTTCACGTCCCCGCTAACGTCTTCTCTTACGTTCGTATAGAGATAGAAACCTGCGATTTGGTCGTTTGCCGTATACGATTTCAAATATTCCGCCGATAAGGCTACTTCATTCCATTCGTTATCGTAATACTTGGAATTTGAGGCGGACATCCAGTAATTGTTACCGCCGTCATAGCCTTTACCGTTGAAAAATCCAACGACGACAACGTTCGGCAGTTTTTCTACGTAAAAACGCATTTTTAAGCTGATAATTTCATTCAAATCAATCGGTTCGGGGAACATAAACGTTACGCCACCGCGATTGAAGTGCGTTTCTACGCGCAAAGCGCTACCCGACGGCGCAAGCAAAGGCGTATGCGTATCCGCACTATTCGCATTCGGCAAATCTTCGCCCGATACGATAGAGAACTTAGAACCGCCTACCCGTCCGTTACGCGTGGTCGTAGGGTCGCCAAACACGTTTTGATACACGTTGACAAGGTAGCCCGTTTCGTCAAAGTCGGCAATCACGTTTTCGGCAAGGTCTTCGTCTTCAAACTCTATCGGCGTGAAATAAATTTCGTCAATATACAACGCCGTTTCGTCGATATCGCGGAACATTACCACGAAATCCTTGAACGCTACGTTATAGCCAAAGGAAATGGGATTGATTTCTAAATCGTACCAAGTATTTGCTTTCAAGCCGAATTTTTGCGTTACCAATCCTCTATCGTCCAGCGAAGACTGATTTTTGAAAATCTTGATATAGTCGGTATCCGCGCTAACCGCAAACCGCACCACGATTCTACGCCCCGTACTTGCAAGTAAGTTTTCGTGCAAGACAAACCGCGTATATATGTCGTCAAACGTCGCGTCGGACGTGATTTTAAGTACTTTATTGCCGTCGGGTTCGTTTTCTATCGTCGGGTATCCGCTATCCACGATTTCGTGCTTTGCGTCCAGCTTTTTGGGAACGTCCATCGTCAGATTGAGATATTCTGCATTATTGAAATTATATATGACCGAAGCTTCACGCGTTCCGTCAATATAAGCAGGGAAACCCGTAATAAAGAATTCTTCCACGCTCGTATTGCCGTTTGTATCCGCAACGCTGTATACAAGCTTATATTCCCCTTCCTTTTCCACTAAGAAAGAACGGTTGTCGCTCAGCGTGATTACGTTGCCGTCAGGGTCGGTAACGACAAGACTTGCACTTTCCTTATCAATACCCGCAATATCTTCCGCCGTAAAGTTGGGCACGGTAACGTAGTTGCCTACGATACCGAATAAGGTCGCACCGTGAACGCCGATAACGGGAGCAACCGTATCCACGCAACAAATCGTAAACGTGCTCACGTCGTCGCCAACCGTATAATTCACCTTGTATTCGCCAACCTTAGCAAACCGATACGAGCCGTAGGAAAGCTTACATTCGTTTCCGTCCGTATCCAACAGCGTCAGCTTGTCAAGCTCAACCTTTTTACCTTTGATTTGCACGTTGGCAGGAAGTGCATACGCTTCCCCGTATTCCACCGTGATACTCGTGGTTTTGGAGTCGAATACCAGCTCTCCCTTTGCGTTGTATACGCTCATTTTACTTCCGCCCGAGCACGCAACTGCAAGCATCAGCACGAGCAGGAATAAAGAAGAAAATAAGGTCAAACAAATATTTTTAACGTTTCTTTTCATTTATTCTCTCCTTACGCTACGGGAATCACGAAAACACCGCTACCAGGTGCGAGTTTGACGGTATATTTCCCGTTTTCAAGGTTGACCGTTTTTTGTTCGCCTTTCTCTATAACGAGCGCCTTGGTCGCGTTTTTGAACTGCACCGAAACGGTATCCTTCATTCTATCTAACGTATACGATTGATTGGATATCATATAGCCGTTTCTGCCGTCGCCGTCTTTATATGCGCCGACGAGCGTATCGTGCGTGGCGGTAATACTTTCAATCCCTTCGTGCGAAGAAAGTACGTAATCGCCCGTCAAACGGTCTAAGCTGGGCGTAACGAGCGGGCTGGAATATTCCGTTCCCTTTACCTTCAAAATACCTTCCCAGTTATTCGCAAAGTTCAAATAAATATGGTCGAATTTCTTAATTTCGTTAAACGCTACTTGATTGTAATAATTCAGCTCCGTTTCACCCCAAGCGGAATTCATAGTGAAATCCACCATATCGTTATAATCCTTCCAGTAGCTTGCATATTTATACGCGACGAAACCGTTGAACCCAAAACACATGCCCGTATAGAATTGATAGGTAAGCTCTTGCGTGGACAGCTGGGAGCGTAACGCATACGGGAACCATTGTTGATAATAGAACACGCGTTTCCCCACTTCGTATTGCTTAGCAACTCTCGCGGCCTCTAAGAAATTCCAATGGAAGGTAGTTCTAAAAGCGTTTCCCGTTTTGGTTTCGTAGGCGTAGGGATATTTATCGTATTCAATGGTACGGTCTTCCTTGTCCATTTTTGAAAGCACGTGCGTCGCGTAAGCGTTTAGCGTACCATATCCGAATCCGCCCTCCTCAGGAGAGAAATTAAGTACGTTGGAATAATACTTATTCGGATACGTTTCTTCTAAATATTCGTATTCCGCAAGCATATAATCGTAGATGGTAGTATACGCTATCCCGCCCGTCTTTTCCGTCGCCTTTACCTCGGGCTTGCTTTCATCGCGATTCGTTCCGTCGCCCTGCGGTTCGTCAATGGCGTGCAGACCGTAAAAAGCGGGGTAATTTTCAAGCGAGAATTTCGTTTGGTAGCGAAGGGAAATAGGGTCGCCACGGTTTGTTCCGTTCGCTATAATCATCTTAATATCGTGTTTCTCGCCCATGTTCAGATAATGTGCCAACGTATTCGTGTTGTATCGAACTTCGTTCATTAAATACATTACGTTAAAGCCGATTTCTTTATATCGCTCAAACGCTTCGTCCGTCCCCTCCGGTTCGCACCAAGCGCCTAAATACAATTCCGTCTTGAACAGCTCGTTACCGTCTGCATACACGGGAATTGCCCCTTCCGCGCCACCGGAAACGTTGGAAAAGTAAACCAGTGAACCGCTTGCGCACAAGGTCGCAACGGCAATGGATAATTTTTTAACGTTTTTTTTATTCATGCATTACGCTCCGATTGTAGGTTAATTTTGAAGACCGGCATTTTTAAGGATAGTATGCCATTGCTGTTTGAAATATTCAAGGTCCTTGGCAAACAAGG
The DNA here is from genome assembly GCA_017536305.1 of Clostridia bacterium. Taxonomy (GTDB): domain Bacteria; phylum Bacillota; class Clostridia; order Christensenellales; family Borkfalkiaceae; genus Scatosoma. Next base: position 40,542 of record JAFXHR010000008.1, read on the forward strand.
TTTCCGCCGTTATTCTTTCATTCACAAAGGCTTGCGCATAAGAAGTTCTCGGATAATAGAACCTGTTCATACGCACGTCGCTGTAAACGGTAATTGCCTTTTTCGTAACGGAGATTACGTCCAAAACTTCCTTCATAAACTTTGAATCAAAGGAAATATCGTTAAAGGTCGTTTCGCTCACGTACGGGGAAAGACCGTTGGTTTCTTGCGAATAGATGGCTACCGCCATATCCGACGCCATAAACACCAAAAACTCTTTTGCGAGCTCTTGTTTCGTGGAATTAGACGGAATAAACGCTTGACCTTGGCTTTTACCTTCAAGGAGCGAACGGGCTTCCTTCACCCTTTCGATATCCTGTTCGGGTACGGCAACACCTTTATAGGTAGGCACCGTTTCCGTATCCCCTTCTACGTAATCGATAATGCCACGGAGCGTCGTATCGTACGTCGTTTTATCCTGCTCAGAGAGCGAATAGAAGGGCGTTTTGCCGTGTTGATAGAAGGAAAGCGTATCCACGATATCCGAAATAACGGGAACTTGCATATACCCGACGACGTGTCCCGTTTCATCAATATAGTCCTTCGTTTCGTTATAGACCCAATCGCCGTTGGGCATGAACACGGCAAGCTTGTTATCGTCCGAGAAAGGAATTCCCGCCCACGTAGCTTGCGCGTTAATAAACGTCATATTCATACAATAGTTATGAGAATATTCTTTGCCTATTCTTTCAATAATCTTCATTGCGCGAAGATGTCCTTCGTTTTGCGTAAAGCATTGCACGTTTTCCGCGTCGGAAAGTTTCCAAGCTTGCGCCGTTTCGTCCCAGTATTCGCCTTGGTTATAATGTAAAACGGCTTCCGCTCCGCTATATTGCGCAGGATATACGCCCGTACTGAAATAATCGCTGTTCCAAGCAAAGCCGTAACCGCCTGCCGTCTTGATACGCTCACACAAGGTAAAGAGCTCTTGCGTGGTTTTGGGTAATTCCCAAGCGTTTTCCCCAAGCAAGGTATTGAGCGCCGTTTCGTTATATACGTAAGCGGAATTTTCGTTAATCCAAGGCACGGAATAATAATGCCCGTCGCTTACCTTATAGGATTGAATAAGCGTTTGGTCCGTTTTTTGTTCAATGGTCTTTTCTTCGCCGTCGGGAATAGACGCCACAACGTCGTCCAGCTGGGTCATAATACCGCTACGCCATTTTTTCCAAAGCATATCGTCGGTAAACATACAAACGTCGCCGATAAAGCTCCCTGCTTCGAGCTGTGAAATCAAAGCGCTGGAAACAATCGTTTCTTCCAAAAACACCGTTTTCCCAGGGTGCGTATTTTCAAACGCCGTCGCAATCGCACGGAATTGGTCGGTACCGAAACCGAGGTTGGGGAGCACGAGCTTAATCTGGTCGGGATTCAACGGGTCGTACCCGTCCTTCTTTCCACCGCAAGCCGTAAAGGAACAGGTCATCAGCGACAAAACGGATAAGGCAAGGGCAACAATTTTTTTCTTCATTTCTTTTTCCTCCATGATTCATCTTCTTTCTTAATTTTTTAGGATTAACCTTTAATACCGCCACCAAAACTCAAATTCATAAATTTGTCTTGGAAACAAGTAAACATTACGACGGGCACGATAAGCACCATCAACGAACCGGCAAACAAAATCGGAACGTTGAGCATGCGCTCCGTTTCTTTTTGATAGATATACAATCCCGTTGTAATCGGCGTATAATCGGGCAGGTACATAATCGGGGTCATATAATCGTTCCAGCAACTGATAAACTCCATCGTCCAAAGTGCTAAAAGCACCCCCATTGCCTGCGGGAGCATAATACGGAAAAACACCGTAAAATGTCCTGCACCGTCAAGAAACGCCGCCTCCGCGTACGTTTTGGATACGCCTTGGAACGCCGCGATTACGAGTAAGCTACCGCCAAGATTCGCGATATTCCGAAGGAGTATCAAGGGAGAGTTATACATTCCAAGGCGAATATACATTTTATACGTTGCCGCGGCGTTACCCATAATGGGCATGGTCATCATAAAGATGATAATACTCCAAATCAAATTACGCCCAGGGAATTTATAATGCGCCATAACGTACGACGCCATTGCCGAGGTAAACAGGTTTATCGTGGGCGGTAAAATGGACAACCATAAGCTGTTACCGAACATTACGAAAATATTGTTACCATTTGCAGACAGTTGCTCGAATGCTTTTATATAATTTGAGAACAACCACTCTTTCGGCAACGTAATCGGGCTACGGATATATTCAATTCGTCCCTTTAAGGAAGTAAGAAACGCCCAAGCAATCGCGCCGAATAAGGTCGCACAGTAGATTAAGATGACGAGTCCGACGATAATGCTATACGGCGTCCATTTAGAACCTACCGCTCCGCTTTGTTTTTTTGTCTTTTTAGTCTTTTCCATCTTCATAGTCCCCTTTAATACGATTCCACCTTATCCGTCAACTTCTTAACGATAAGTGCAATCGGAGCGATAACTAACGTCATCAGTAACCCGACCGCCGACGGATATTCGTAGGAATGGCTCAAAATAACTTGGTCATAATACCAAAAGCCTATCGTATACGTATCCGCGCTACCACCGGTCAACAAAAGGATAGGTCCGTCAGCCGATAAAATTGCGGTAACCTTTTGCAGTAATAACACCTGTACCGTAGGCCAAATCAACGGGAACAGTATCTTAAAAAATTCCGTCTTAGGCGTAACGCCGTCGAGCTGTGCCGACTCGATTATTTCTTCGGGGATTCTTTTTAACGCCGCCGTAACGAGTACGTACGCGCCAGGGAAACCCATCCACGTATTGTAGCACCAAACCATCCATTTCGCCGTTTTTTCCGATATTAAAAGGTCGGTAACCGCGCCTTTGCCCATGGCGATACTCAGCGCGCTCACAAGACCATTTACTTCCACGATATTTCTAAAAATGGTAACCATAACCACGCTGGAAAGAACGGACGGCAGATACAGTATCCATATAAAATGCTTTGTCCCTGGCATTTTCTTATATAAATAATAAGAAATTAAGTACGTCGTGGGTATCGTTACCGCGTTCCCCGCTACAAATAGGAACAGCGTATTTTTTAATGCCGCCTTGAACGATTGCGCCGCCCAACCCTGATAGGTCATTTCCGACCAAAACAGTCTAAAATTCGCAAACGACCATTGATAGATAGACTCGTTATTCGGACCGTAGCCGGTAAATTCCTTGAACGCCATCGTAAACGAATCAATGTTCACCGCAACGTAAAAAATCGCCCAGCGAAGCACCGTTAAAATTAGCATACAAAAGATAAATACGTATTTCCCTTTTCTAAGCGGTTTCGGATAATCGTGATATCTTTCAAAATATTTTTTTATTTTGTTTTTCGTATCTTCTCTCATCCCTTACTCTCCTTCATGCTTTTAGGCGGATACTCTCCCCCGAAAATAGGCACACGTCTTCCTTGCTTTATTATGATAAGATAATATTTTAGTTCCCTTAAAAATCTATTATACATTACCATTATACATTAATATTTTTGTGTTTTCCTTAGAATTTTAGCTCAAAACCTATAAATTCCTGCTTTTTTACTTGAATTGTAAGCTCTCTTGTGGTATAATCAATATAACTTCAACGTGGCGGTGGAAAATGGAAAAACATATTTTAGAAGTATTGCGTGAAATTAAAGCTTATATCAAATATTTGATATTTCATTTCAAATTAGATATTGCTCTTTGCGGTTTTTACGGGAATATTCCTATTGAATTATCCGACTATCTTTCCGAGTTTATGATTCATCCAAACCCCTATTGCCAAAAAATGAAAGCGACGTGCATGAAAAGCTGTTTACGCCAACATGTGCTTGTCAAGAAAAAGGCGTTGCGTTGTGAACAACCTTTTTTTGGCGCTTGCTATGCAGGGGTTTACGAATATATCGTTCCTATAATAGAAAAAAACGTATATTACGGGTTTATTTCCGTAACGGGCTATTTAGCGCCAAAGCCCCATTCCGCCCTTACGAATTATAAAACAAACAATCAACAAGCATATAAAAAATTCTTAAAAGCGGAAATCCCCTCGGAGGATTTTCTTAAAACGCTCCTTGCGCCCCTTAAAAATTCCTTAAAACTTCTTACCTATTATTACGACGCGAACGTAATTGAAACGCAAAAAAAAGAAGATTGTCTGTATCAGTCAATCTTACAATACGTTTCTGAAAATTATCTTCTTCCCTTGACTATGACCGTCATTGCCGAGGACCTGCATTACAGCGCGTCTTATCTTTCGCATATCTTCAAAGAAAGAAACAAGCAATCTATTATGCAATACGTGCATCAGTTAAAAATCAAGAAAGCAAAGGATTTTTTACGGAGCACGGATAAAAGTATTATGGAAATTTCCGAACTGCTTGGTTTTCAAGACTCGAATTATTTCACGTCCGTTTTCAAAAAATCAACGGGCATGTCCCCAAGAGCCTTCCGCGCAGAGCAACGGAGAAGTGCTTATCCCCCTATTCTTCCCAGCGAAACGTAAGCTGAGCACAATGACAGGTTGACAAAACGGCGGAGATACGAGCAAGACAAGGCGTTTACAGTATAATTGTGAACACGGCGCTGAGCGATAAAAACAAAGCAAGATACAAGCAAGACAAGGAAAGCGTGGGTTTCTCGACGGGAGATTTACGCTAACGCTGGCAAAACGGCGTAGATACGAGCAGTTCAAGGCGCCACGAAGGATACTTGTAAACACGGAGCTAAGCGATAAAAACAAAGCAAGATGCAAGCAAGACAAGGAAAGCGTGGGTTTCTCGACGGGAGATTTACTTTTAGTAAACGAGCGAGAGAAACCCACGCTTGACGCAGTATTGCGTAGCATATTCTTTGTTTTTATTCCACGGTAACGCTTTTGGCGAGATTCCTTGGCTTATCCACGTCCACACCGCGGGCTACGCTTATATAATAGGCTGTTAGCTGTAAGGGGATAACGGCAAGACTGACGGCAAAATGCTCGTCGGTGCGGGGGATATAAAAGGTGAAATCGGCAAGCGATTCCGTTTCATAGTTGCCGTAGGTGGTAACGGCGAATAGCTCTGCCCCACGGCTTTTGACTTCTGCCATATTCGATACCGTCTTTTCAAACAGCCGTTCTTGCGTGAGTACGCCGACTACCAAGGTGCCGTCTTCAATGAGCGATATCGTGCCGTGCTTTAATTCGCCTGCTGGGTACGCTTCTGCGTGAATATAACTTATTTCCTTGGTCTTTAAGCCACCCTCCAAGGCGCAAGCGTAATCTAAGCCCCGACCGATAACGAATAACGCGTTGGCGTTTGCATATTTACTCGCAAACCATTGTAACCGCTCTTTATCTTCTAAGATGCGGTGCATTTTTTTTGGCAATTCAAATAACTCGGCGAGCAAACGCTCGCAGTCCGTTTTTTCTATTTGTTCACGCGCTTTTCCAAACGCAATCGCCAAAAGGTAACATACGATAAGTTGCGTGGAATACGCTTTGGTGGTCGCCACCGCAATTTCAGGTCCTGCGCGCGTATACATCACTTCGTCCGCTTCGCGCGCAATGGACGAGCCGACCACGTTGACAATCGCAAGCGTTTTTGCGCCTGCTTGTTTGGCTAAGCGGAGCGCACCTAAGCTATCCGCCGTTTCCCCCGATTGACTAATCACGATAACCAAGGCGTTTGTATCTAATGACGGCGCTCTGTACCGAAACTCGGACGCAAGCTCGACGCGGACGGATATTTTGGCTAAATCTTCAATTACGTACTGCGCGCATACGCCTACGTGGTACGCCGATCCGCAACCGACGATATAGACGGTTTTCAGCGCTTGTATGCGCGCGGTGGATAAGCTTTCAGGCAGGCAAATTACGCCGTTTTTGATACTTTCGTTTAGCGTATCTTCCACCGCCTGTGGCTGTTCGTGGATTTCTTTCATCATAAAATGCTCAAATCCGTTCTTCTCAGCCAATTGCGCCGAAAAGGTGATTTTCACGGGCGTTTTGTGGATTTCTTCTTTATCAATATTATAAAAGGTAATTCCACTTTTAGAAAGGGTTGCCATTTCTAAATTTTCCATATAATACACGCTATGCGTGTACGGCAAAATAGCAGGAATATCGGAGGCTAAATAGCTCTCGTTTTCGCCCCTGCCAAGGAGCAAAGGACTGTCCTTTCTCGCCACGAAAATTTTATCGGGCTCATCAGAAAAAAGTACCGCCAGCGCATACGAACCGCGCACGCGGAGCATAAACCGCGCCAAGGCGCAAAGTGGGCTTTCTTCTTTTTTCAAGTAATAATCGAGTAGCTTTACCGCCACTTCGCTATCCGTTTGCGAATAAAAGCTATACCCCGCTTTTTCCAGCTTTTCTTTGAGCGGTTTATAATTTTCGATAATGCCGTTATGGACGGCGATTACCCGTTTATCGTCGCTACAATGCGGATGCGCGTTGGTTTCGGACGGCTCGCCGTGCGTTGCCCAGCGCGTATGCCCGATACCGCAACAGCCCTTTACGCTCGCACCGTCGTCCGTTTTTTCCGCGAGCGCGCGCAGTCTGCCCTTTGCCTTGACGATAACCGTTTCCGCGCCGTCCTTTTTCACCGCCAAGCCAGCCGAATCGTACCCCCTATATTCCAACCGTTCCAATCCGCCAAGCAAAATGGGCGACGCCTGTTTTTTACCGATATAACCGACAATTCCGCACATAAAAATCCCCCTAACGCTTATTATATGCGTTTCGGGGGATTTTTAACAATATTAAACGACTTCCGTCGCTTTTTATTATTCGTCTTGTAATTCTTCTTCCGCTTTTTTTGCGACGGCGCAGGCGGTTTTACTCGAACAACCGCTACAACCGTTGCAACCGCAACCACAGCCCGTTTTGCCTTTCTTTTTACGCCAAACGCTGAGCGCGATTACGCCGACGACGACCAGCGCAGAAAGCGCGATTATAATAATATCAATCGGTTTCATAGTAACTCCTTTTGACGCGCATTTGCCCCGTTTGGTGCAGGGCAGGTATGCGCCGAATTAAGGTAATGGTATGGTTATTTCTTTTTGGAAAGTAACGCTTTTTTGTCTTGCTTTTTGTTATACAAGATAATGCCAACGACCGTCAACGCGCCAAGCACGAGCCAGAGCGCAACCGTCCACGCCCAGCTACCGACCGTGTAAACGATACAGCTTGCCAAGTAGGATACGGCGAGCCAGAACAAAAGCGTCCATTTGAATTTGCCTTTGCCCACTTCCCCTTTTGCCGTAGCTACCGCCGCAAAGCAGGGAATGGTAAGCATATTAAAGGCAATAAACGAGATGAGCGCAGGGAGGGTAATACCCGTTGCGGAAATCATGGTCGTTACTTCGTAAATACCTTCTTCCGTTGCGCCTGCAAAGTTTGCCGAAATACAAGCGGCGAGCGCACCAAAGGTAGCAATAACGTTTTCTTTTGCAATCAAGCCGGTAATACAAGCCACGGCGAATACCCAACCTGCCGAAGTGAGCTGACTGCCAAAGCCAAGGGGGGTAAACAGCGGTTGAATGAGTTTCCCAAGCGACGCTAAAATGGAGCTATCCATACCTTCTTCGCCCACGTATTTCCAGTCCCAGCCGAAGTTGGACAAGAACCAAATAACGATTGTCGACGCAAAAATGATGGTAAACGCCTTTTCAATGAAGTGCTTTGCTTTATCCCAAAGGTGTAACATCAAGTTCTTAAACCCAGGCATGTGATAAATAGGCAATTCCATAATAAAGGGCGACGCTTCACCGCGCATGGTGGTATTGCGCATAAAGAGTAAGGACAAGAGCGCAACCACGATACCGAGCAGGTACATAGAATAGGTGATAATATCCGCGTTGCCCTTGCCAAAGTACATAGCGATACCGCCTGCAATCGCCGTCAAAATGGGGAGTTTTGCTCCGCAAGAGAAGAAGGGAATGACACGAACGGTCGCTTCTCTTTCCTTTTCGTCCGCTAAGGTACGCGTGTTAATCATAGCGGGTACGGAACAGCCAAAGCCCATAATCATAGGCATAAACGCTCTGCCCGATACGCCGAAGCGACGGAAAATTCTATCCAGCATAAACGCTACGCGCGCCATATATCCGCTATCTTCCAAAATGGAGAAGAACAGGAAAGTACCAAAATTTGCGGTAAAAAGCTAAGCACCGCGGAAAGTCCGCCCCAGATACCGTCGCAAACAAGACCTAACACCGCGTCGCTTGCGCCAAGCGCTTCCAAGCCTGCGCCCAGCCATTCGCCGATTTGGCTTGTTAATAGGTCTAACGCGTTAAATAGGATTACGCCAGGGGAGTTCAAACCGCCAGCAAAGAACACGCCTTTGATTGCGCTACATTCTAAAGCGCACCATTCGCCAAACGCAGGGATTATCGAGCCCAAGAAAAGCAAATTTTCCGAGAAGGTAAAATGGAAAATCGCAAACAAAATCACAAGGAAAATGGGAATACCCGCCCATTTGTTGGTGAGCACCTTATCCGCTTTATCCGATTTGGAAAGCTCGTCAAAGGAATACTTTCTCGCACGGGTAAGCGTGGAGGAAAAGCGCGCCGTTATGTACTTATATCTCGCGTCGGCAATCTCCGCCTCCGCGTCTATTTTCTCGCCCCTTTTCCCCGCTAAATTTTCCGCGATAAACGCCTCGACCGCCTTCGCTTCCGCAGGGTGGTTTTTCACTTCGATTTCGTCCTTTTCCACCAGCTTTACCGCGTGGAACAAGGGTGCTTCGACGCCCTTTAATTTCAAAGCGATTTCCGCGTTCGCAATCGCCGAACCGAGCAGGGAATCCTTCAAAACCGTTTCCCCCGTCCGCGCCGTTTTCACTGCTTCAAGCGCGCGTTCTACGAGTAAATCCACGTTCGTTTCTTTGAGCGCGGAAATTTCCACGACGGGAATACCGATACGCTTTTCCAACGCGCGCACGTCTATCGTGTCGCCACGCTTATCAAGTACGTCCGTCATATTGAGCGCCACGACCATAGGCACGTCTAATTCCATAAGCTGGGTGGTTAAGTATAAGTTTCTCTCTAAGTTGGTTGCGTCTACGATATTGATAATGCAATCGGGGTGTTCGTCTAAAACGAAATTTCTCGCAATGACTTCTTCGGGGGTATACGGGGACAGCGAATAAATCCCTGGCAGGTCAACGATATCCACGGGCTCGCTACCCTTTTTATATACGCCCTCCCGTTTATCTACCGTAACCCCTGGCCAGTTACCTACGTGCGCCGTACTACCCGTCAAGGCGTTAAACAACGTCGTTTTACCCGAGTTGGGATTGCCGGCAAGTGCAAACTTTAACATAATTTTTTATTACTCCTTATGATACCTTTTTATAACGATTTGATTTCTACGTGCGACGCTTCCGATTTTCGTAAGGTCAGCTCGTAACCGCGGATAGCAATTTCAATCGGGTCGCCAAGCGGTGCTTTCTTGCGTAAGTACACTTCCGCCCCAGGGGTAATCCCCATATCGAATAACCGCCGTCTAATCGCGCCTTCGCCGTTTACCGCGACGACCGTTCCGCGCTCTCCGATTTCTAAATTCGACAAATATTTCATTTTTTTATACTCCTTTTCTTAACCTTGGTTAAGTTTTATTTGCAAGAAAAAAAGCATTTTATTGCCTTAATTTTCCTGTATTATATCACTAATATATGCGGTTGTCAAGCAAAAAATAACCTTGGTTAAGAAATATTTTGAAAAATTTCTTTATACTTCCATATATATATTATACGCGCGAGAGTTGATTTTTCATAGCGAGAAAGGTTTCGTCCGACACGACGTGTTCCATACGGCAAGCGTCTTCTTCGGCGCACGCGGGAGAAACGCCGATACGGATTAAATAGTCGCGCAAGATACAATGCTTTTCGTACACTTCCTTAGCATATTTTTTGCCCGTTTCGGTGAGATATAAATGCTTACCGTCTTCGTAGATATAACCTTTTTCGACGAGCAATTTCATAGCTTTATTGACGGCGGGCTGAGATACGCCTGCGCGTTTGGCTACGTCAATACGGTGAATGGTCGCTTGCTCTTCGCTTAAATTCAGAATGATTTCCAAATAATCCTGTTCCGATTGATTGTGTTTAACGTTCATAAATTTCCCCTTTGTGGCTGATATGGTAGGATTACGCTACGCTTGCAATGACAGGCTGGTAGCTTGGCTTAGAACCGAGAAAGACAAGGCGACGCGAACGAGCGTACCGAGTAGTACGTGAGCGAGCGTCAACGCAGTATTTCGACGTGTTATAAGACGAGCATACTATCGCCGAACGAAAAAAATCTGTAATCGTTTTTGACCGCGTATTCGTATACCTTCAAAATTTCTTCCCTGCCCGTCAAACAGGCTACGAGCATAATGAGCGTGCTTTCGGGTAAGTGAAAGTTGGTAATCAGCGCGTCCACGCATTTCATTTTGTAGGGCGGATATAAAAATATTTCCGTATTTCCGCGCTCTTCACGGACAAGCCCTTGCTCGTTAGCTACGCTTTCTAAGGTACGCACGGAAGTCGTACCGACGGCGATTACGCGACGGCCCTCGCGCTTGGCTAAGTTGATTTTTTCCGCCGACTTTGCGCTGATTTCATAATATTCCGAGTGCATTTTATGGTCGGTGATAATCTCTTCGCTCACCGGTCTAAACGTACCCAGCCCCACGTGTAATAACACTTCGGCGATTTCCACGCCCTTGTCTTTCAGTTTTTGCAACAGCTCGGGCGTGAAATGCAAGCCTGCCGTGGGTGCGGCGGACGAGCCGTCTATTTTACTGTATACCGTATTATACCGCGCTTGGTTTTCTAATTTTTGCTTAATGTACGGGGGCAGGGGCATTGTGCCTACGCGCGATAAAATATCTTCAAACGCGCCGTCGTAGGTAAATTCCACTATCCGTTCGCCCGTCTGAGTAATATCCTTGACGGTGAGCGAAAGCTCGTCGGAAACGGTAAGCGTTGCGCCGATTTTACCCTTTTTCCCTGGACGCATTAACACTTCCCAAGTGTTTAAGTTATATCGTTTTAATAAGAGTACTTCGACCACACCACCGTGCGCCGTTTTGGCGTACATACGCGCAGGCAATACCTTGGTATTGTTAATGACGAGCAGGTCGCCTTTTTGTAAATAGTCGGTAATATCGCGAAAAATCTTGTCTTCGATTTGCTTGTTTTCGCGGTGATACACCAAAAGACGGGACGAATCGCGTGGCTCTGCCGGCGTTTGCGCAATCCGCTCTTCGGGTAAATCGTAATAAAAATCTTTTTTTGTGTACTGCACTTTTTCCATAGCTTACTCGTCGCTTTCAAAAATGGATATTTGTTTACGCGCTTTCATACTCGGCTCTAAGCCCATGTGCGCGTAGCCGTCCTTTAAGCAAATACGACCGCGCGGTGTACGCGCGATAAAGCCAAGCTGTAAAAGATACGGCTCGTAAACGTCTTCAATGGTATTCGCGTCTTCCCCCGTCGTTGCGGAAAGCGTTTCCAAGCCCGCAGGTCCGCCACCAAATTTTTCTATCAGCGCGCGGAGTAGATTTCTGTCCGTTTCGTCCAAACCCAGCTCGTCGATTTCCAAGCGCGCAAGCGCAAATCGCGCGTCTTCACGGGTAATTTGCCGATTGCCCTTGACCAAGGAAAAGTCGCGTACCCTTTTTAATAAACGGTTGGCAATTCTCGGCGTTCCGCGACTGCGACGGGCAATTTCCGCGGACGCGTCGTCGTCAATCGCGATTTCCAAAGCACGCGCGGAGCGCGTTACGATATCCTGTAATTCGCTCGGCGAATAGATTTCCAAACGGTTGATAATACCAAATCTATCTCTAAGTGGCGGTGCAAGCATACCTACCTTGGTCGTTGCGCCCACTAGCGTAAATTTATTGAGCGAAAAACGGATATTGCGCGCGGACGGACCTTTGCCCACGATAATATCCAAGGCATAGTCTTCCATCGCGGAATATAAAATTTCTTCCACCTGTCTACTCAAACGGTGAATTTCGTCGATAAATAAAACGTCGCCTTCGTTTAAGTTGGTGAGTATCGCCGCTAAATCACCCGAACGCTCAATCGCAGGACCGCTCGTCATTTTAATCGCTACCCCCATTTCGTTGGCGATAATATGCGAAAGGGTGGTTTTACCAAGCCCTGGGGGGCCGTATAACAGTACGTGGTCGAGCGCTTCCCCGCGCGCTTTCGCCGCTTCGATATACACGCTCAAATTTTCCTTGACCTTCGTTTGACCGACGTAATCGGACATAGTTTTCGGGCGCAGGACGTTTTCTTCCGCGTCGTATTCCGTTTTCGTACTGACGATTAAGCTTTCTTCTTCGCCGTATTCTTCTTCAAACATAGTGTAACCCCTTTATATACCGCCCTGTAACGCCTTGCGAATAATATCTTCTACCTTGGTTGCGCCCAAGTCGTGCGCGCGCTTGACCGCCTGCGTGCTTTCGTTTCTCGTAAAGCCCAAGCCCATCAAGGCGGATACCGCCTCTTCGTCGTCTGCCGATAATTTGTTTTGCGCCGTTTCTACCGTTTGCGCGGGCGTTTCTCCGCTCGCGTTCATAATTTCCAGCGCGGAAATTTTACCGTGCAACGCAAGTACGATTTTTTCCGCCGTCTTTTTGCCCAAGCCCTTGACCGTCGAAAGGCGTTTGATATCCGCTGAGAAAATCGCCTCGACCAGCTCGTCCACCGACAGGCCTGTTAAAATTCCTATCCCCATTTTCGGTCCGACGCCGTCTACCGAAATGAGTTTCAAAAACAATTCCTTTTCCTTGACCGAGCCGAACGCAAACAGCGTTAAACCGTCTTCCTTGACCTGTAAATAGGTGTATAATTCCACCGTTTCCCCCACGGTGATTTTGCGGAACGCTCCACCTGAACAGTACGCCTCGTAGCCGATACCGCCCACTTCGATAATCGCCGTTTCCGCCGTCGTTTCCAACACTCTGCCCCGTAAATACGCTATCATTGTTTATTTCTCTCCCTTTTCCGTTCGCTCCATACCTGCCCCCGTGCTTTTGAGCGTCGTCGCCGATTGACGAACGAGCGATTTGCGCCGTTTTTCCGTTTCTTCAATGAGTTTTACACTACCGCCAAAGCCCGTATTATGCCCTTTCGTCCGCGTCATATTGCCCACGGCGAACAGTTCGCCAAAACGGTTAGTAAACGCCTGACAAAGAGCCACCGCAAGCGCGTCCGCCGCGTCGTCGGGTTTGGGTACGGCTTTTAATTTGAGCAAAGAGGCGACCACCGTTTGCATTTGCTTTTTATCTGCTTTGCCATAGCCCGTCAGCGCTTGCTTAATTTGCATAGGCGTATATTCGTATAATTTCCCGCAACGCTTTACGCAGGCGAGCATGGCTACGCCACGCGCGTGCGCCACCGCAATACCCGTCGTAATATTTTTGGAAAAGAACAGCTCTTCCATAGCAATCTCGTCCGGCTGAAATTTATCCAAAATGCGCGTAATACCTTCTTCGAGCATCGCCAAACGCACGGGCAA
>JAFXHR010000001.1 GCA_017536305.1 Clostridia bacterium
GCTTTATGATTGAAAGTTTCTTAGTAGAAGGCAATCAAAAGCACGACGAAGTGTTCGGCAAATCTATTACCGACCCTTGTCTTGGCTGGGAAGATACGGAAAGGTTGCTTTGTGACCTTGCCGACCAAGTGTAAAAATCGCGAAACGACGTATATACGTCGCATTTCGGCGTCGCCTTTCAGTTACGTACTATCGGTACGCGCCTTCAAGGCTCCTTGAACTGCTCGTATCTCCGCCGTTTTGACGGGGTAAACATAATGTCATTGCGAACGCAGGCGCAAGCCGAAGTGTGGCAATCTAATATAAACTTACAATAAAACACTAAAAACTATTAAACAGGATAAACTATTATGAAAATCGCATTTTTAGGGCCGGAAGGCAGTTATTCCAACTTAGCAGGTCTTTCCTTTTTGAAAACGGAAGCGACGGCGCAAAAAAAGAAAGGGGAGTGGGACGAGTGTATTCCGTTCCGTAATTTCCCTGAAGTGTTTTCCGCTTTGGATAGCGGTAAGGTAGACTGTGCGGTCGTGCCTATTGAAAACAGTTTGCAGGGCGGTGTTTTGCAAAATCTCGATTTATTACAAGAGTCGGAAGATTTATACGCCGTAAAGGAAACGGTCATTCATATTGACCACCGTTTGGTTTATAAGGAAGGTATGGAGCTTTCTCAAATCGGTCGGGTATATTCCCACCGTCAAGCACTCGACCAGTGCTCGGTATTTTTGACTAAGGAAATGCCGTTCGCGTCCTTGCGTGAAACGGAATCCACGGCGTTTGGGCTTAGCCGTGCTATTGAAGACGATACGGGTAAAAGTGCGGGGATTGTCGGTGCGCATACCGAAAATATCCGCAAAGGGTTCGTTATGAGCGCGGAGTCTATTTCCGACGAAAAGAATAATTACACGCATTTCTTGCTCATTAAAAAGGGTAAAGAAAATCTGCCTGCACATAGTGATAGAGTGTATTTTTCCGCGGTATGTCCGCATAGACCGGGGAGCTTGCTCGCGCTTTTGCAAATTATCGCAAAGTACGGTATCAATATGACCAAGATTGAAAGCCGTCCCGTGAAAAAGCAGGTGGGGGATTATCGTTTCTTTATTGAGGCGGACTGCGATATCGGCTCGAAAGAAGTAGAAGAAATGCTGGCGGAAATCAAAGCGAACACGCTGGAATGTAAGCTGTTGGGGGCATATTCTAAAAACGCATAAGCTTTACATAAAAGGGGTAAAGTTATGAAAAAGAAGAAACTTGGTTTTGCGCTGGGCGCAGGCGGTAGCCGTGGCGTGGCGCATATCGGATTTTTACAGGCAATGGAAGAGGCGAATATTCGCCCCGATTATATCACGGGCTGTTCTATGGGCTCTATCGTAGGCTCGGCGTACGCGTCGGGTATGACGATTGAGCAGATGAAAACGGCGGTGCATAAATTGCGACTTTTGGATTTAATCGCACCCACGGGAAAGCGCGGGGGATTGTTTGAAACGAAAAAGGTACGCAAGCTTTTAACGCGCTATATCGGCGATATTGAGTTTTCCGATTTGAAAATTCCTTTCCGCTGTATTGCGGTGGATATGATTTCGCAACAGGTGGTGGAGTTTTCCGAAGGCAAGCTTTTAGACGCCGTGATAGCCTCGTCAAGTATACCGTCTATTTTTTGTCCTATGGAAAAGGACGGTATGCGGTTAATCGACGGCGGGATTTTGGAGCGCGTACCCTATCCGCAGGTCAAAAATATGGGCGCGGATATCGTCGTTGCCGTGGACGTTTTAGGGAATTTATCCACCAAAGAAAAGTGCCCGAGTACCTTAGGCGTACTTCTTGAAACGATTGATATTATGGATAATTACCGTACCAAAATCCGTAGAGAGGCAAACGAAGATTTATACGATTTTTGGCTTGAACCCGACCTTGGCACAATGAATCAGTACCTTTTGAAAGAAGTGAAAAAGGCGTACGAAAAGGGCTATGAAATCGGCAAAGAATATGCGCCGAAAATTAAAAAAGCATTAAAAGCGTAAAACGAAAGACGGGAGTAATCGGAATGGATTTATTCGATTTTAATCATAACGAAGAAAAGGCAAAACCGCTTGCCGAGCGTATGCGCGCGAATTCTTTGGACGAATTTATCGGTCAAAAGCATATCGTAGCGCAAGGCTCGCTCCTTCGGCGCGCCATTTCCGCCGATTGTTTGGGTAGCTGTATTTTTTGGGGTCCCCCTGGATGCGGTAAAACCACGCTTGCCAACATCATTGCGCTTAGAACGAACGGGGAATTTATCAAGCTCAACGCGGTAAACGCGGGCGTTGCCGACGTCAAAAAGGCGGTGGAAACGGCAAGGGATAACTTAAAACTGTTCAATAAGCGTACCTATCTGCTTTTGGACGAGTGCCACCGTTTTAATAAAACGCAAAGCGATTCGCTCCTGCCTGCGATTGAACAGGGTACGATTATTTTTATCGGCTCGACGACGGAAAATCCGTATGCGTCTATGACGCCTGCTATCGTGTCCCGTTGCCGTGTGTTCGAGTTTAAGCATTTGACGAACGAAGATATTATCGGCGCGCTCAAAACGGCGGTAAAGAGCCGTCATAAGGGCTTAGGCAAGCAAAACGTGCTCGTTGACGACGACGCGATTGAACATATTGCGCGTATGGCAGGCGGTGATTTGCGCTCGGCGTATAACGCGTTAGAGCTCGCCTTTTTGACTACGCCTCCCAACGAAGACGGGCAGGTGCATATCACCCTTTCGGACGCGGAGCAGTCCATTCAAAGAAAGGCGCTTTCGTATAACGAAGACGCGTACTACGATTTCTTATCGGCGTTTTGTAAATCGTTACGCGGTAGCGACGCGAACGCGGGTTTGTATTACGCGCACCGTTTAATCGAGGGGGGATGCGACCCTATGTTAATCGCTCGTAGACTGGTCGTACATTCCGCCGAGGACGTGGGTATGGCGGACCCCCGTGCATTACAAATCGCTACCTCCGCTATGTACGCCTTAGAGAAAATCGGCTATCCCGAGGCTATGATACCCTTATCCGAAGCGATTATTTACGTATGCGAGGCGGAAAAGAGTAATTCGGTGGTAAACGCCATGTACTCAGCAAAAGCGGACGCCATCAATACGCGCGACGACAATATTCCGCCCTACTTAAAAGACAATAGCTTTGGCAGTCAAGAAGACAAGAAAAACAGTAGTTTATATAAATATCCCCACAACTACGGTGGGTACGTAGAACAGCAGTATTTACCCGATTCGCTCAAAGATAAGGTATATTATACACCGAGCGAGCGCGGATACGAATTAGAAGTACAAAAAATCCGCGAGCGCAAGGGCAAGAAAAGATAAAGGATAAAAGCGTATGAAATGTTTGTATTGTGATTGCACGGAAAGTAAGGTAATTGACTCTCGTTCGGCGGATGATGATAGAACCATTCGTCGGCGTAGAGAATGTATCGGTTGCGGTCGAAGATTTACGACGTACGAAACGATAGAAGTTTCGCCCGTTTTGGTGGTAAAAAACAACGGTACACGGCAATCGTATAACGCGGAAAAGGTAAGAAACGGTATCATCAAGGCGTGTGAAAAACGCCCCGTACCTATTGCGGTAATCGACGAAATCGTCGCGGATATTTCCAAACAGGTATATAATAGTATGGAAAGCGAAATTACGACCAAGGTTATCGGGGAAATGGTCATGGAACGCTTAAAAAAGACGGACGAAGTCGCGTACGTTAGATACGCGTCCGTATACCGTTCGTTTAAGGATTTATCTTCGTTTATGTCCGAGCTCAAACAAATGATGAAAGCGGACAAATCCGAGAAAAAATAAAAGGTAAAACAATGCGACAAAGTAAACTCGTAACCGTGCGTGGCGTCCAAATCGGCGGTGGCTCGACGGTAAAAATTCAATCTATGACCACGACGAAAACGGCGGACGTGGCAACGACGCTTGCGCAAATTGCCGAGCTGGAAACGGCGGGCTGTGAAATCGTTCGCGTTGCCGTGAGCGACGAACAGGACGCGCGCGCGATGAAAGAAGTCGTTTCTAAAACCCGTCTACCGCTCGTGGCGGATATTCATTTTTCGCCCAAACTTGCGGTGATGGCAATCGAAAACGGCGCACATAAGGTCCGCATTAACCCGGGGAATATCGGCGGTGAAAAGGAAATTAAATACGTTGCCGATTGTATCAAAACGCATCATATACCCGTTCGAGTAGGCTCGAATACGGGTAGTATTGAAAAGAATTTTTTAGAAAAGTACGGCAGGAGCGCAGATGCGCTCGTGGAAAGCGCGTTGTATAACGTTTCCGTGTTAGAAAAATTCGGTGTAAACGATATCGTCATTTCCGTCAAAGCGTCGGACGTTGCGCTCACCGTAAACGCCTACCGTTTACTCGCGCAAAAGACGGATTATCCCCTGCATTTGGGGGTAACCGAGGCAGGTACGACGAAAGCAGGAATAGTCAAGAGCGCGGTGGGTATCGGTAGTTTGCTTTTAGACGGCATAGGGGATACCATTCGCGTATCGCTTACCGATAATCCCGTGAAAGAAATTGACGCAGGTAAGCTTATATTGCGCGCTTGCGGTTTGGACGAAGAATTCGTGGAAGTGGTTTCTTGTCCCACCTGCGGTCGTTGCGCGTGGGAGAGTATGTCGCTTGCGGAAAAGGTAACCGCGTTCGTAAAACCGTATAAGAAAAAAGCGAAAATTGCCGTCATGGGTTGCGTAGTCAACGGCCCAGGGGAAGCGAAAGACGCTGACCTTGGCATTGCAGGCGGAAACGGTTCTTGTTTAATTTTCAAAAAGGGCGAGCCGTATAAAAAGGTAGACGCAAACGACGCGGAGAAGGAATTTTTTAAGGAAATCAGGTTGCTTTTAGATGGACAAGCTTGAAGAATATTTAGCGCAAATCCGTAGCATAGACGGATTGAAAAACGCAATACTTTGCCAAATAACGCTATCCAAACGCACGAAGGTAGCGGAGTTTTCGCTTGTTACGGATAAAACGTATACCGTGCGGGAAGAGGCGCAGGCGCGTGCGATAAGCGAAAGCTTTTTGCCCAGCGGTTTTTCGGCGCGAATGAATATCACAAAGCGCGTACCCGACGCGGAAATCTTAAAGACGAAAATACACGATTATATATGCTTAAAATTCCCGTCCGCAGGCGCGTTTTTAGAGCGCGACGGGATTGAAGTGGAAATGCTCCAAAGCGGAGCGCATTTCTTCGTGGATATCGCCTCGGGCGAAGAGTATTTGTTCTCGTCGGGTAAAATTCTCGACGACGTGAGCGCGTATTTACAAAGCGGATATTGCGGTACTTTTTACGGTAACGTGCGCGTAGTGGAGAAAAAAGCGCGCGATACGGAGCTGTTGGAAGAATTGCCCGAAAGTACGGAAGAAAACGAAGTAACGGAAATTCGCCGTTTTCCCATTTGCGATTTTGCAAAATTAGACGGCGCGGACAGTATTCCCAAAACGGCGGTATATACAGCCGATTATTTAAGCGAAGAAGGCGTGTTTGCCGTTTGCGGTACGATAAATTTTATCGAAGAAAAGAAATACGTCAAGCATAGCGAAAAGACGGGCGAGGACGTGGAAAAATCCCGTTTCTCCATTACCATTTCGGACGGGAGCGGATTGCTTAGAACGACCTATTTCCCCAAAAAAGCGACGGTGGAAAAGGTGCGTGCGTTAAAGATAGGCGATACGATTGTGATTATCGGTCAAAACGAAGAATATAACGGTTACCGTTCCTTCCAAGCGTCCAAAATCAATTACGGTAATCCCCCCGCAGGGTTTGAGCCGGAAAAGCGTAAAGGCAAGCCCGTGCCCAAGTTTTATCATACCGTACAGCCCGAGCCGTATATCGACTATACGCAGGCAGGTTTATTCGACGATATGAATAAGCCCGACGATTTGAAGAAAAATACCTTCGTCGTGTTCGACTTGGAAACGACGGGGCTGAATAATAATCCTGCTATGGGTAAAATGGATAAAATAATCGAAATCGGCGCGGTCAAAATCGTAAACGGGGAGCTCAAAGAACGGTTTGCAAACTTTGTAGCAAACAACGAGCGTTTATCGGGAGAAATTGTCCGATTGACGGGTATTACGGACGAAATGCTCGTCGGTGCGCCCGAGATAGACAAGGTAATCGCTGATTTTTACAAGTTTGTAGACGGCGCGTATTTGGTAGGGCATAACGTTACGTTCGACTACCGTTTCGTGCATTATTACGGCGAGCAAAACGGGTATATGTTCGAGAATAGGCAGTTTGATACTATGACGCTCGCGCAGGAGCTTTTACGCGGTTTATTGCCCAATTATAAGCTCAATTCGCTTGCCGATTATTACGGCTTTACCTTTAATCATCACCGTGCGTTCGACGACGCGTGCGTAACGGCGAAAATCTTTATAGAACTAATAAAAAAACGGGGCAAGTTGCCTTTATAAAGGAGTAAAAAAATGGCACAAACGAAATATTATATCGGTATTGACTTAGGCGGTACGTTTATTAAGGGCGGTATCGCGGACGAAAAAGGAAATTTGCTCGTAGCGGATAAAGTTCCCACCGAGGCAAAAGCAGGCAACGATACGGTCGTTTCTAATATCGCAAAACTGTGTATGCTACTGCTGGAAAAAGCGAATATGACCAAGGAACAGGTGCAAGGTATCGGTATGGGTGTTCCTGGGCTTATCGACAGCCAAAACGGTATCGTAAAATATTCCAACAATTTATATTTCGAGCATTTCGATATTGCAGGCGAGCTTAGCAAAAAAACGGGTTTACCTGTAAAAATCGCCAACGACGCGAACGTCGCGGCGCTTGGCGAAACCAAATTCGGGTGCGGTAAGGATTACGATAATACCGTGCTGTTAACGCTTGGTACGGGCGTTGGCGGTGGCGTCGTGATTGACGGTAAGCTGTTTGAGGGGAACGGCTCGGCAGGCGCGGAGCTTGGTCATACCGTTATTTGCGCAGGCGGAGAAAATTGCGGTTGCGGTCGTCGCGGTTGCTTAGAGGCGTATGCGTCGGCGACGGCGCTCATTCGGGATACCAAACGCGCAATGGAAGAAAACAGGGATAGCAAGATGTGGGAAATCGGCTCGTTGGACGCGGTAACGGGTAAGACGGCGTTTGACTATATGAATACGGATAAATCAGCGAAAGCGGTCGTGGATAATTATATTGAAAAGCTGGGCGTAGGTATCGTCAACCATGCGAATACCTTCCGTCCGCAGGCGGTCATCTTAGGCGGTGGCGTATGTGCGGAAGGGGAACGGCTGGTAAAACCGTTGCAGGAAAAGCTGGACAAAGAAATTTACGCAGGCGCGCGCGGACCGCAGGTCAAAATTTTAACGGCGACCTTGAAAAACGACGCAGGTATTTTAGGTGCAGTCGCCCTGATTGCGAGCTTATAAAATAAAAGAAAACGGAGCGAAAAATCGCTCCGTTTTATCGTTAAAAATAAATCCGCCTGTGTCGCACCCGAGCTAAATGATGAACCCGCGTTTTAGCAGGTGGGTGCCGTATCTTGGCGCATCAGACTTTCCGCTTAGCAGACCTTGCCTATCGCCACGAATAACGTGCTCCCGATTTCATAATGTGGATTCCGTTTTATGCCCGACTCCGTGCACCGCAGATTGTAACCCTATTATACACGCTTTCTATTCGTTTGTCAACGGAATAGACGTAAAAAATTCAGGCGTTCAAATTTTTCAAAAAGGTAAAAATTTCCTTTTCAAAATTCAGTCCGTACCGTTTATCGTTTACTTCCAAAGCGGAACGGCGAATGGACGCATTCGTGAAATCCGCGGAAAGGCGGATAGCGTCTTCTTCCGATTTACCGCTACATAACGCGCCGACGAACGCGGACGCAAACACGTCGCCTGCTCCGCAGAAAAAGCCGTCTACGTTTTGGGATACGTAGGTGTTTAAGGGCGAAAATTCGCTGGCGTAGCAAATAGAAATTTCCTTATCCCTTAAAATACCCGTTACAATCGGGCGCTTGCAAAGCTGTTGTAAATTGCGTAAAATATCCGCTACGCGCGCCTGTTCACCTGTTTTGGGATAGGGGATATTAGATAAATAACAAGCCTCGGTCAGGTTGGGTAAAATATAGTCCGCTTGCTTACAAAGCTCGCGCATTTTTTCGACGTACTTTTCGTTGAACCCGTCGTATAATTTACCGCTGTCGCCCATAACGGGGTCGACGACGAAGATACCGCTTTGTTTTAAGAAATCGCGCTTTATATTTTCTACTATTTGAATTTGCGTTTCGCTACCCAAATAACCGCTGTAAACGACGTCGAATTGTATGCCAAGCGTTTTCCAGTGTGCGAGAATACCGTCGATATCGCTCGTCAAATCACGGAAAGTATAACCGGTAAAACCGCCCGTATGCGTGGATAAGAGCGCGGTAGGCAATACGTCGCAAGTAATACCGCACGCGGAGAGAATGGGCAGGGTAACGCTTAAAGAGCATTTCCCGATACAGGATATGTCGTTGATAGCAAGAACGCGCATAGAATTTTATCTACCTAAGAAAAAATTTGATAAATCTATTATAAAATTCTTGCTTTTTTTTGTCAAACATATTAAAATAGAAAAGTAAAAAAAATTAAAAAAAGCGCGTAACTTCAAAGAGAAGATAAATGCGTGCTTTGTAGAGGTAGATACTATGGTAATCAACGGCGAGATAAAACAAAATACCGTGGCTTACGCGGATTTTGAAAAATACGAAAATCAGGTTGTAACGATTAAGGGTACAATCCACAATATCCGTATGATGTCCGATTTTGCGTTCGTGATTTTGCGTACTGCGCGTGAAACGGTACAATGCGTATACGCGGAAAGCTTTTCCGATTATAGAATGAGCGAAGACGTCAAGGAAGAATGTGCGGCGAAGGTTACGGGTAAAATCGTAGCAGGGGAAACGCGTGACGGTTCTAAGCGTTATGAGTTACAAATTCATAATATCGAGCTTTTGTCCCACCCTGCGGAAATTCCGCCCGTCGTTATTACCAAAAAGCAGGTTAATTGCGACCTTTCGACCAACCTTGACTATCGCCCCGTAACCTTGCGTAATCCCAAGGAACGCGCGATTTTCAAATTACAAGAGGGTATTGCGCGCGGTTTTAGAGAATTTTTATCGTCGCAAGGCTTTACCGAAATCCGTTCGCCCAAAATCAATTTTGCCGGCGCGGAAGGGGGTACGAACGTATTCAAGCTCGATTATTTTGGAAAGCAGGTCTACCTTGCACAATCGCCCCAGCTTTATAAACAAGCGCTCGTAGCGGTATACGAACGGGTATTTGAAATTGCGCCCGTATTCCGTGCGGAACACCACGATACCAGCCGTCATTTGAACGAATATATTTCCATGGACTTTGAAATGGGCTTTATCGAAAGCTTTGAAGATATTATGAACATGGAAACGGGTGTTTTGAAATATATTATGAATTTGCTCAAAACGGAATATAAAAACGAAGTGGACTTGTTGCATATCGACCTGCCCGAAATCACTGAAATTCCCGTGCTGAAATTTATGGAGGCAAAGGAAATTTTGATGAAGAAATTCAAGTATCAGCCGACGGATATGAAGGACTTCGACCCCGAAGAAGAACAGCTCCTTGGTAAATACGCGAAAAAACAATTCAATTCCGATTTCATTTTCATCACGCATTATCCGTCCAAAAAGCGTCCGTTCTATACTATGGACGACCCTGCCGACCCCGAATACACGCTGTCGTTCGACCTTCTTTTCAGGGGCTTGGAAATTACGTCGGGCGGTCAACGTATTCACGACTATAACGAGCAGGTTGCTAAAATGGAAAAGCTGGGTATGAACCCCGAAGAGTTTGCAACCTATTTAATGCTCCATAAATACGGCGCGCCCCCGCACGGTGGCTTAGGCTTGGGCTTAGAGCGTTTGACTATGCACCTTTTAGGTGCGAAGAACGTACGCGAAGCGACTATGTTCCCACGCGACATCAACCGCGTATCGCCGTAAAAAACAAAGAATATGCTACGCATTTCAGCGTTGGTGCTCAGTTGCGTACTATCGGTACGCGCCTTCGCACCGCCTTGAACTGCTTGCATCTTGCTTTGTTTTATCGCTTGGCTTGCTGTTGGGCGAATGTCATTGCGAACGAAACGAAGTGAAGTGTGGCAATCTAGTATAATAATACAATATTCACAAAATAGAGTGAACTAAGGGAGCGCAAAACGCTTTACAAAAGCGAAAAAAAGTTGTATAATAGTTAAAAATTTTATATAAAAGCGTTAAACAAGGACAATGCTTTTGCGATTTCCCCGCACAGAGAAATTCCGCTATGGTGAAAGGAAGAAGGGGTGCGTAGAAGATATCACCTTATCAGCTGATTTTACGAAATGCAAAGAGTAGTAAAATACGGGTTCGCAAGCCGTTATCCTTCGCGACGAATGATGGTTCGGTGGTAATTTAGCTCGGTTGGTATGCCGTTGCGTTTTCCGAAACGCAACGGCAATATTTTTTGTAAATAAACCTTTTTTAAGGAGAAAACGTATATGGGTATGTATAAGAAAGTAGACACGTCTTTGAACTTTGTGGAAAGAGAAAAGAACGTCGTAAAATACTGGAACGAAAATAAGATTTTCGAGCAAAGTATGAAAGCGACGGAAGGGAATGAAGAATTTTCCTTTTACGACGGTCCTCCGACGGCGAACGGTAAACCGCATATCGGGCATATTTTAACGCGCGTTATGAAAGATATCGTGCCCCGTTATAAGACCATGAAAGGCAACCACGTTTTGAGAAAGGCGGGGTGGGATACGCACGGTCTTCCCGTAGAGCTTGAAGTAGAGAAAAAGCTGGGTTTGGAAAGTAAGACGGGTATTGAAAGCTACGGTATAGAACCGTTTATCAAGCAATGTAAAAAGTCCGTTTGGCAATACACGACGGAATGGAAAGAAATGTCCGACGCGGTAGGGTACTGGTGCGATATGGACAACCCTTACGTTACCTATCACGACGATTATATCGAGTCCGAATGGTGGGCGCTCAAAGAAATTCATAAGAAAGGCTTGCTGTATAAGGGTCATAAAATCGTGCCCTATTGCCCCCGTTGCGGAACGGCGCTTTCTTCTCACGAAGTAGCGCAAGGCTATAAGGACGTAAAACAAACGACCGCGTTTGTAAAATTCAAGGTAAAAAATGCGGAAAATACCTATATTCTCGCTTGGACGACGACGCCTTGGACGCTCCCGTCCAACGTCGCGCTTTGTATGCATCCCGACTACGATTACGTAGAAGTGGAAATGGAGGATTCGGGCGAGAAATATATCCTTGCCGAAGGCTTGCGCGTGAGCGTGCTCGGGGAAGAAGGATATAGAGTGCTTTCTACGAAAAAGGGTACGGAGTACGAGTATACCGAATACGAGCCCTTATATCCGTTCGGCAAAGAAATTTTCAAATACCGTGAAAAAGCGCATTACGTAACCTGTGACACGTACGTTA
>JAFXHR010000009.1 GCA_017536305.1 Clostridia bacterium
CACGCGTCCTGCACTTTGCGCCGACGCTCCGTTTCTCCGATAGCCCGTTTCATACTATCGGTTACCGTATCCGCATACATAATCACGCGCCCTTCGCTGTTTCGCGCCGCCCTCCCTATCGTTTGAATAAGCGCGGTATCGCTACGCAAAAAGCCTTCCTTGTCCGCATCTAAAATCGCCACGAGCTTGACTTCGGGTAAATCCAAACCCTCGCGCAGTAGGTTAATACCGCACAGCACGTCGAATTCGCCCAACCGTAACCCGTTGACGATATCCACACGCTCCAAGGTATCAATGTCGCTGTGCATATATTTTACCTTGATAGAATGTTCTTTCAAATAATCGGTCAGCTCTTCCGCCATCTTTTTCGTGAGCGTGGTAACGAGTACCCTGCCCCCGTCGTTTACCACCGTTTTAATCTCCGAAAGCAAATCGTCGATTTGCCCGCGCGTCGGTTTTACCGTAATTATCGGGTCTAAAAGCCCCGTCGGACGAATGAGCTGTTCCACCTTTTGCCCTGCCTGTTCCAGCTCGTACGGCGCAGGGGTTGCGGACACGAACACCACCTGCGGTATCCGCGCGTCGAATTCGTCAAAGGTGAGTGGTCTATTGTCGTACGCCGAGCGCAGTCTAAACCCGTAGTCAACGAGATTTCTCTTGCGCGACAAGTCCCCGTGATACATAGCGCGAATTTGTGGTATCGTCATGTGGCTCTCGTCGATAAACACCAAAAATTCCCCCGACGGGAAATAATCGAGCAGGGTAAAAGAGGGCTCGCCCACGCTCCGCCCGTCGAAATACCGACTGTAATTTTCAATACCGCTACAATACCCGATTTCACGCATCATTTCCAAATCGTGCTCGGTGCGTTGTTTGAGCCGTTGCGCTTCTAAAATTTTCCCCTGCTCTTCAAACGCACGCACTTCGCCGTCCAAATCTTCTTCAATCATAGCGAGCGCGTTTTTTAATTTTTCCGTTCCCACGGCGTATTGACTGGCAGGGAAAATCGCCACGTGCGAAAGCTCGTTTAGCTTATTCCCCGTAAGCGCTTCCACTTCAAAAATTTTCTCGATTTCGTCGCCGAAAAATTCCAAGCGTATCGCCACTTCCGAATTAGACGCAGGAAAAATTTCCAACGCGTCCCCGCGCACACGGAAAGTCGAACGCTTAAAATCCACGTCGTTTCTCGAATATTGAAGTTCAATGAGCTTGCGCATTAAATCGTTGCGCTCCCATTCCATATTCGGGCGCAAGGATAAGGATAAGCGGAAATACTCTTCGGGCGCGCCAAGGCCGTAAATACAGGACACGGACGCGACGACGATAACGTCCTTCCGTTCCATAAGCGAACCCGTTGCACTATTTCTGAGCTTGTCGATTTCGTCGTTCATGCTCAAATCTTTTTCAATGTACGTATCCGTCGTTGGAATATAGCTTTCCGGCTGATAATAATCGTAATAGGACACGAAATATTCCACGCGGTTTTCAGGGAAAAACTCGCGGAACTCGTTGCAAAGCTGTGCCGCGAGCGTTTTATTGTGCGCAATCACGAGCGTCGGACGGTTTATATTTTTAATGACGTTCGCCATCGTGAACGTCTTACCACTACCCGTAACCCCCACGAGCACCTGCGCGCGCATACCATCTAGTACGCCTTCCGTCAATTTTTGAATGGCTTGCGGTTGGTCGCCCGTTGGCTGATAAGCGGATTTTAACTTAAATTCCATAGCGTATTCCCTTGATGAACATTTGTTTATAGTATAGCATACTTTTTCATAAATGTAAACGAAATTAAATGAGAAAATTTTCAGAACAGCTTTTTCAAAATACACCCTACGAGAAAAGCAATGACGGCGGACGCAATCGCCCAACCCAACCGAAACGCCAAATCCCTGCGTTGTTGCAAGGAACAGCGTTTATAGGCATAACCGCTCGCGTGTAAGGAAATGACGTACATTTTCTCTCCCTTACGCTCGGAGGATAACAGCTCGAAATAATCGTCGAGCGCACGCGCGCCAAGAATTTTTTCTACCTGTTCTTCGGTGTATTTTTTCCGCGGTGGCAACAGGTCTATAAGCTCGGTAGGCGAAACGAGGCATATTCCCTTTTCCTTACAAAGAGAATACACCGCGCCCATCACTTCGCTCTCCCGTTTATTTAGCATACCGCACTCCTTTGTATGATAGTATTTGCTTTTTTCGCGCGGTATATTCTAAAAAAATCCACTCCGCTTATTCTACGGAATGGACTTCTCGTTATATCAAATCTTTGACGACTTCGTTTGCCATCAGCAAGCCCGCCACGGCAGGCACGAACACGACGCTACCGACGAACGGCTTGCCATTCGCCGTTTTTTCGTCTGCGCTCGGCGATATCGGCTCTTCCTTGGAATACACGACCTTTACGCCCTTTATCCCCCGTTTTTTCAGTTCACGGCGCATCACGCGCGCCAAGGGACAAACGGTGGTTTTTTCGATATCCGCAATTTCCAGCTTTTGCGCACAAAGCTTATTCCCCGTACCCATGGCTGAGATGACGGGTATATTTTGCACTTTCGCGCTTTCGATAATCGCCAGCTTTCCGCTTACCGTATCAATACAATCCACCACGTAATCAAACACCGAAAAATCCAGCTCGTGAACCGTTTCAGGGAGCACGAATAAGGAACGGGTATGCACCTTGCAATCGGGATTGATATCTTGAATACGCTTTGCAAACGCGTCCGTTTTCCACTCGCCTACGGTGGAATGGAGCGCGATAATTTGACGGTTACAATTCGACAAGCTCACCTTATCGTTATCCACGAGCGTGATATTGCCGATACCGCTCCTTACGAGCGCTTCGACCACGTAACCGCCCACGCCACCAAGCCCGAACACGGCTACGTGCGCGTTATTCAATTTTTCAACCTTTTCCGCGCCCAATAGCGCAACCGTTCTTGATACCATTGTTCGTTCCTTATGATAAGTGTTATTTTCCTATCTGTCATTACGCTCAACACCGAGCCGAGCGATAAAAACAAAGCAAGATGCAAGCAGTTCAAGGCGGTGCGAAGGCGCGTACCGATAGTACGTAACTGAGCACCAACGCTGAAATGCGTAGCATATTCTTTGTTTTTACTGCCAAGGTTGCGGGCAATCGCGATTATCCTTAAACCACTGCGTATCTTTGAGCAAGGTCGCGTTATTAGAACAGCGCACGGCAACCACGCCGTCATTGCTCGTAATGACGATATTCCCGTTCATAGACGTAAACCCGACTTCGTCCTTCGTTGCAAGCGTCGTTACGTATACCTTATCCGTATACTCGGCGATACGGTCTACGAACGCCTGCGTGGGAAAAGTATTTTCAGGCTTTGCCCCGTACTCGTCGCTACCGCAACAACAGCACACGCAAACGATTTGCGGTTGAATTTTTTCAAGGAGCGCGGACGTGGACGACGTTTTACTTCCGTGATGTCCTGCCTTGAACAATACGCACTTTGGCAGTTCGTTGTTTTCGACGAGCGACGCCTCGCCCTTTTCTTCTAAATCACCCGTGAACAGGTAATGGTTTTCCCCTTGGGATAACAGCATACATACCGAATAATCGTTCTCGTCCGACGTTTTTTCTTCGTAGAATTTCTGGTATAAGAAATTCATAGTAATACCGTCTGACAAAGTGTACGTCCTTTGCGCGCCGTTCGCGTTATTCCAGCAATCGAGCGCCGTATAATGCACCGCGCCCGCCTGTACCTCCGCGTCCCGCTTTTCCACGTAGCTTTGATATACCTGCGACGTCTTATCCGTCAACGGGAAATCAATAATCGTTTGACATACAAAGCTCTCGAATATCCCCGTATGCTCCTTTGTCCCTACAAACCCCGAAATATGGTCTTGGTCGGCGTGGGTCGCAATCACGTATTCGAGCACGCCGTCCGTACAAAACTGTTTCACGTACGGCGCAATCGTACCTGCGGAATTTTGCCGTGAGCCTGCGTCAATGAGTATTTCGGTATTCCCTACCTTGATTAAAGTAGAATCGCCCGTATATTTATTGCCAAGCTCTAAGAAATGAATACTCAAATCACTATCCTTAATGGCTGTAATATCTTCGCTCGTGAACGCACCGCCCTTACTATCGACGGTAAGCTCGTTTTCCTGCGGAATAAACTTATTCAAAAAAGGAATGGTGATAATTTTCTTTTTATGTAAAATACAGCAACCGACAATCGCCACGACGAGCAGGACTATCACGAAAAATAACACGGGGTGTTTTTTCGCCGTCTTTCTCGCCACGCGCTTTGCCTTTTGTTCTGCTTTTTTTTGCATTTTTTTATTAGCCATACTATCTCCGATAAGTAAAAAGCCGTCGTTTTTACCAAGCGACGGCTTTTGAAACTACTTTACACTACGTAAAACCTTAGCGCAAGATTACATAAATTCGTGAATGGTTCTCGAAATAACGTCGTCCTGTTGTTCTTTCGTAAGTTTAATGAAATTTACGGCATAGCCGGAAACACGAATGGTCAGTTGGGGATATTTTTCAGGATGCGCTTGCGCGTCAAGAAGGGTTTCACGGTTGAACACGTTTACGTTCAAATGATAACCGCCATCACCAACGTAGCCGTCTAACATATTCACTAAGTTATCTACTCTATTCGACATAATTTTTTACTCCTTTATAATAATATATTCTTTTGCGCGAAAATGCGCGAATCTTAGTCCTCTTTACCGAGCGACTCAGGGGTAATCGAGAAGGTGTTGGAAATACCGTCTCTCGAATACTCGTAAGGTAATTTTGCAACGGACTCCAAGGATGCCAACGCACCGCTGGAATCTCTACCGTGCATCGGGTTTGCCCCCGGTGCAAGCGGAGTACCCGCCTTTCTGCCGTCAGGCGTGTTGCCCGTCTTCTTACCGTAAACGACGTTGGACGTAATCGTCAAAATGGACGTGGTGGGAATACTATCACGATAGGTGTAATGGCTCTTCACCTTGTTCATAAACGTCTTCAAAATCCAAACTGCAATTTCGTCAACTCTGTCGTCGTTGTTGCCGTATTTAGGGAAGTCGCCTTCAATACGGAAATCTACTACGATACCGTCTTCGTTACGAACGGGGTATACCTTTGCGTACTTGATTGCCGACAAGGAGTCCGCAGCGCAGGAAAGACCTGCAATACCCGTTGCAAAGAAACGACGAACGTTCGTGTCGTGGAGTGCAAGCTCCAACGCCTCGTAGCTGTACTTATCGTGCATGTAGTGAATAAGGTTGAGCGTATTCACGTACAAGTCCGCAAGCCAAGCCATCATATTCTCGTATTTTGCTACGACTTCTTTATAATCGAGTGCGCCGTCGCCCGTAATCGCCGTAAATTCAGGCGATACTTGCATAGGCATACCCGTCTTTTTGTCCTTCATCAGCTCGTCTTTACCGCCGTTGATTGCGTAAAGCAAGCATTTTGCAAGGTTTGCTCTTGCGCCGAAGAACTGCATATCCTTACCCACTCTCATACAGCTTACACAGCAAGCGATACAGTAATCGTCGCCCATTTCAGGACGCATCAAATCGTCGCTTTCGTATTGAATGGAAGAGGTACGAATGGAAATTTCCGCACAGTATCTCTTGAAGTTCACGGGCAATCTCTTCGACCAAAGCACCGTAAGGTTAGGTTCGGGTGCAGGACCGAGATTTTCAAGGGTATGCAAAATACGGAACGCCGTCTTGGTAACGAGCGAACGACCGTCCACACCCATACCGCCGATAGATTCGGTAACCCAAGTAGGGTCGCCCGAGAACAATTCGTTGTATTCTTTCGTTCTCATGAACTTCACGATACGAAGCTTCATAACGAAATGGTCGATAAATTCTTGTGCTTCTTCTTCGGTAATCAAGCCCTTTGCAAGGTCGCGTTCGATATAAATATCCAAGAAGGTCGTATTTCTACCGATAGACATTGCCGCACCGTTTTGGTCCTTAACCGCAGCAAGGTAACCAAAGTACAACGCTTGAATAGCTTGTTGTGCCGTTTCCGCAGGCTGGGAAATATCGCAACCGTAAATTTGCGCCATTTCTTTGAGCGCTTTGAGCGCCTTAATTTGGTCAGCGACTTCTTCACGGTTTCTAACCTTTTCAGGGGTCATATCGCCAGCCATAAACAGCTTGTCTTCTTCTTTCTTTTTAATAAGGTAGTCCACACCGTAAAGCGCTACACGGCGATAGTCGCCAACGATACGGCCTCTACCGTACGCGTCGGGAAGCCCCGTCAAAATGTGCGCCGAACGCGCCGCTCTCATTTCCGGCGTATATACGTCGAACACACCTTCGTTGTGCGTCTTACGATACTTCGTGAAAATTTCTTTTACGTTTGCGTCAAGCTTGTAACCGTACATTTCGAGTGCACCCTCGGACATACGGATACCGCCGAACGGTTGCAAAGAACGCTTAAAAGGCACGTCCGTTTGCACGCCTACGATTTTTTCGAGATTTTTGTCGAGATAACCAGCGCCGTGCGAAGTGAGCGTGGAAACGATTTTCGTATCCGCGTCCAAAACACCGCCTGCCTCTCTTTCTTTCTTGGATAAATCACAAACGATTTCCCAAAGCTTTTTCGTTGCTTCCGTTGCGGGAGCAAGGAAACTAGCGTCCCCCTCGTACGGCGTATAGTTGTGCTGAATGAAATCGCGCACGTCTACTTCGTCATTGCACCATTTACCAGGGACAAATCCTTCCCAACCTTTGTATTGCATCATCTTAAAACTCCTAAATATATTTTTTCCTTTTATATATCAACAAATCCGACCTGTTTTGAAACGCTCTCGCGCCAAATTTGCCGTATTTATTTTCCGTTTTTCATAGCCTTACGCTCTTCGATTTTCGCATCCAACCAAATTTCCAAAATCTCTTCCGGTTGAAAACCCGAGCACCGCGCAAAAATTTCCCCGTCGTCCATCAGTAAGATAGTAGGTACTTTTTCCACTTCCCAAGCCTCCATCAGCTTAATCGTGGTAAAATCCGCCTCCACGTGCACGAGCCGAGCGTCCGTCCTGCTTTCGCAAAGCTCCTTTAATATCGGCATCAGCGTTAAGCAGTTCGCGCACGATTCACCGCTCACTTCCACCACGCAAAGCCCCGTAAGCTCCTGTTTGTAATTATTCTCGTTAATCATCTTTCACCCGTCAAAATCCGTTTTGCAAACGCCACGCGTTCCTTTTTCGGCGTTTCCACGCCTTCGAGCGGATATTCTAATCCCAAATTTTTATATTTGACCACGCCGAGCGTATGATAAGGCAACACTTCCACCTTTTCCACACCCGAAAGGGTATCGATAAAATCGCGCGTTCTTTGCAAACTCTCTTCGCTGTCCGTCCACGCGGGCACGAGCACCTGCCTAAGCCACATCTTTTTACCCTTTTCACTCAAATACCGCGCAAACGCAAGCGTATTTTCGTTGGATTTTCCCGTCAACTTTTTACACATCTCGTCGTCGATATGTTTAATATCGAGCAGGAATAAATCGGTTACCGCGAGCAATTTTTCGTGTTTTTCGAGCGCAACGGGGTTGTCCTTTTGAAAGGTAATCCCCGACGTATCCACGCAGGTATGAATACCCTTTGCTTTCAAAATGGTAAACAGCTCGGTTACAAAATCAATTTGAAGAAGTGGTTCCCCGCCTGAAACGGTAATACCGCCCTTATCGCCGAAATAATTTCTATATTTTAATACCTGCACGGCAATTTCGTCCGCTGTATACGCTTTACCGCCACTGCCCCAAGTATCGGGGTTATGACAATACTTACAGCGCAAAGGACAGCCTTGCAAAAATAACACGAACCGAATCCCAGGACCGTCTACCGTACCAAAGGACTCAAACGAATGAACATGACCGACCATAAGCATAACTCCTTTTAGTACTTCGATAGAATATTATAACAAACGCAAATAAATTTGTCAAGCTTTTCAACGAGAAAAACGGACGAAGTCCACGGAAATATTTACCGTCTTTCACGCGCGCGTGATAAGCATATTACTATTATAAACCAAACGGATAAAAATTTCAATACTTTTGCGTAAAAAAATTACCAAAAAAAGTAAAATATTTTTATGTGCAAACTATTCCGTAATATTTATACGGGATTAGCCATTTATAAAATGAATTGCAAACATAGTTTGCATAAATTCTTGCTAACGCTCGGTGAATTGCTCGCAAGCTCGCGTGAATTGCAATGCAAAGCATTGCGTTATTGTATTATTCCACAATGCCACACAGGTGGCAATTCATGAAAACGAAGTTTTCAATTCACGCGTACGAAGTACGCAATTCACGACGATAGTCATTTCACGTAAGGAAAAACCTGCCGAAAATTTTCGACAGGTTTTTCCTAAATTCTATTATAAAGTTGCGATAACTTCCACTTCCACGAGCACGCCTTTGGGCAGGTCCTTTACCGCCACGCAACTTCTTGCAGGCTTGGTGGTAAAATATTTGCCGTACACTTCGTTAAACGCGGAAAAATCCGCGATTTCCGCAAGGAAACAGGTGGTTTTAACCGCCTTTTCAAACGAACTGCCCGACGCGGAAAGCACCGCGCCAAGGTTTTGCATTACCTGCTCCGTTTGTGCGGTAATATCTTTTGCCTCTACTTGGCCACTTGCAGGATTGATAGGGATTTGCCCCGAAGTGAATACCATTTCACCGCAAACAATCGCCTGTGAATACGGACCGATTGCGGACGGTGCTTTTTCCGTCGATACCTTTTTAAGCTCCATTGCTTTCTCTCCTTTTTATAACAGCTTGAACCCGAAATCGGTCAACGCCTTTTTAATCTCTTCAATATGCGCAAAGTTACGCGTTTCCAAAATAATACGCAAGTAACAGCCGTTGACGTCCGAGCCTTCGTTTGCACGCTCGTGGTGTACGGAAGTAACGTTTCCGCCCAAATCCGCGATAATTCTCGATACGTTTTTCAGTTGCCCTGGTTTATCCATAAGCTCAATCATCAGCTGACAGCTTCTACCCGACATCAACAGACCGCGTTTAATCACGCGCGATAAAATGGTAACGTCGATATTACCGCCCGACAGCACGCAAACCGCCTTTTTACCTTGAATGTTAATTTTATTAAACATCACCGCCGCAACCGCTACCGCGCCTGCACCTTCGGTAACCAGCTTATGCTGTTCCATCAACGCCAAAATCGCCGCGGAAATTTCGTCGTCCGTAACCGTTACGATTTCATCTACGTATTTTTGGCAAAGCTCGTAGGTAATATCCCCAGGCTTTTTCACCGCGATACCGTCGGCAATCGTCGAAACGGACGCAAGCTCTTCAATCTGACCGTCCGCCACCGAATTTTTCATAGACGGTGCCCCCGACGCTTGTACGCCGTACACCTTCACGCGCGGATTGACCGTCTTAATGGTATACGCAATCCCCGAAATTAAACCGCCGCCGCCTATCGGCACGATTACCGCGTCCAAATCGGGCAACTGCTCGATAAGCTCCAACGCAATCGTACCTTGCCCTGCGATAACGTCCTCGTCGTTGAACGGGTGGATAAAGGTATACCCCTTTTCGTCGCGGAGCTCGAGCGCGCGCTTATACGCGTCGTCGTACACCCCTTCGACAAGACAAACCTCCGCACCGTAGCTTTTCGTCGCCTCGACCTTGGAAATGGGCGCGCCGTCGGGCAAGCAAATGACCGACTTAATGCCGTTCTTTTTCGCGGCTAAGGCTACGCCCTGTGCGTGGTTGCCTGCCGAACAAGCAATCACACCGCGTGCTTTTTCTTCGTCGGTGAGCTTGGTCATTTTATAATACGCACCGCGCACCTTGAACGAACCCGTCGTTTGCAGGTTTTCCGTTTTCAAATACAGCTCCGCGCCCCCACAAAGCTTGGGCGCGTAAATAACGTCCGTTTTACGTACCACGCCTTTGAGCGCGTTACTCGCTCTATACACGTTATCAATCGTCAACATAATGTTACCTCTTTATTTCACGGCGTACACGGTACGCCCGTTTTATCATAAACTGTCAATAAATTGTTCGGCACAGCGCGCGGAACGGCTACCCCGTTTGAGCGCAAACGCCTCCGCTTTAAGTTCCAACTCTTTCTCGTCTATATCCAAACCACGCTTTTTAGCGAGCTCTTTCACGATATCCAAATACAACGCTTTATTCGGTCTTTGGAAGAGTACCACAAGCCCGAACCGCTCGGAAAGGGAGAGCGTTTCTTGCAGGGTATCGTTTCTATGCACGTCGTCGCCGTCGCGGTCGGAAAAGCTTTCCTTGATAATATGTCTTCTGTTGCTCGTCGCGTAAATGACCGCGTTTTCCGCTTTCGCACTCGCCGAGCCTTCCAGCGACGCTTTGAGCATACTGAAATTATCGTCGCTACGATTAAACGCCAAATCGTCGATAAAGATGATGAACTTCAAG
The DNA here is from genome assembly GCA_017536305.1 of Clostridia bacterium. Classification (GTDB taxonomy): domain Bacteria; phylum Bacillota; class Clostridia; order Christensenellales; family Borkfalkiaceae; genus Scatosoma. Next base: position 10,420 of record JAFXHR010000009.1, read on the forward strand.
GGATTACCGCTAACTTTCGCCATGACGGTAGGCAAATATTTGAGCTGGTCTTTCCGCAGTTCAATCAAGCGCAAGCCGTCCTTAAAAAAGGCGTTCGCCACCGCTTTGACCGTCGAAGATTTACCCGTACCCGCGTCCCCGCAAAGGAGGGCGTTGGCGGACGGTTTGCCCGATAAAAACGCGCGTGTGTTTTGAATAATTTGCTCGCGCTCCGCCTCGTAACCGATAAAGGAACGCAAATCCACTTTATCCGCGGACACAATCGGCTCGATTTCCTTTTCGTCCGAAAGTCTGAACATACAATTCGACGAAAAAATTCCGTAACCGTATTGATAGATACCCGCCAAGCGTTCTTGATACGCCTTGCGCATATCTACGGGCATAGACGCGAAAACGGGAATTTCTATTTCTTGAACGCCCAAATCCTGCGCGAAATCCACGCTTTTCAGTTCGCCGAACGCGGAAAACACGTTAAGCTCGCGCGCCGCCGATTGTATAATGCAAGGATTGACCGTTTCCTTTCTCGCCACGCTTTTGATATAGATATTTTCGTCTTCAAACACCAGCTTTTTCACCAGCTCCGTCAAATTACCGCCGTGCTCGTAAATCACTGAAACGAACTTGGTATACGCATAGCGCTTTTGTACCCCGTCCGCTTGCATATAATCGGCAAACGCCTGAAACAGCGGTTTTTTAAGTACGCCGATAAATACGCCGGAAAATTCCAACGCACCGTAAATTTTACGCAGTTTATTTTGCTCCATCATTCGTATCCTATTACAAATTTTCAATAATCGCGTCCGTCATTTGAACGGTTGTAAGCGCGTCCTTGCCCCTTGCAAGATCCGCCGTTCTAAGCCCTTGGTTCAAAACCTTATCCACCGCCGAAACGATAGCCTCCGACGCCTCCCGTTCGTTGAATGCGTAAAGTAGCATCATAGACGCGGACAAAATCGTCGCAATCGGGTTTGCCTTGTTTTGACCTGCAATATCGGGCGCAGAGCCGTGAATAGGCTCGTACAAACCGCGCGTATTATCCGAGAGCGACGCGCTCGGGAGCATACCGATAGAGCCGGTAATTTGCGACGCCTCGTCGGATAAAATATCCCCGAACATATTGCTCGTTACGATTACGTCGAATTGCGACGGGTTTCTAACGAGTTGCATTGCCGCGTTATCCACGAGCATATCGCTCACTTCCACGTCGGGATATTCGTTTGCCATCTCGTGCACGATTTTTCTCCAAAGACGGGACGTTTCCAAAACGTTCGCCTTGTCAATGCTCGTCAATTTCTTTCTGCGCTTTCTCGCCGTTTCAAACGCCACGCGCACAATCCGTTCAATTTCCATACGCGAATAGCTTTCGGTATCGTACGCCTCTTCGCCGTATTTCCCTTCGCGATATCCGCGCTCGCCGAAATAAATACCGCCCGTCAGCTCGCGCACAATCATAATATCGAAACCGTTTTCCACGATATCTTCTCTAAGCGGACATTCCGCTTTGAGCGCAGGATACAACTTCGCAGGGCGCAAGTTGGTAAACAAGCCCATTGCCGAGCGAATACCAAGGAGCGCCTTTTCAGGGCGCATATTCCCTGCTAAATTATCCCACTTCGGTCCACCGACCGCGCCTAACAGCACGCTGTCGCTTTGTAAGCACCCGTCCACCGTTTCTTTGGGTAACGGCTCCCCGCAAGCGTCAATCGCCACCCCGCCGATAAGATAGGAGGTAAAGGTAAAGCCGATATCGTATTTTTTGCCGACCGCCTCTAAAACGCGCACCGCGCTATCCACGATTTCAGGCCCGATTCCGTCGCCCCTAAGCAGTCCGATTTTATAATTTTTCATAATTTCACCTCGTACACGGTATACCCTTATTTGATTTCACCTGCTTGAATGGATTGCACCAAACCGCCGTTTTGAATGATTTTTTGGATAAACTGGGGGAACGGTTGCGTTGCAAAGCTTTTACCCGTGGTCTTATTATAAATCACGCCTTTGTCCAAATCCGCTTCCACGATATCCCCGTCGCTAATGCCGTCTACCGCCTCGCTACATTCCAAAATCGCAAGTCCGATATTGATAGAATTGCGATAGAAAATACGCGCAAAACTTCTGGCAATGACAAGGGAAATACCGCTTTCTTTAATGGCAATAGGCGCGTGCTCGCGCGACGAACCGCAACCGAAGTTAAACCCTGCCACCATGATATCCCCTGCCTGTACCTTATGGACGAATTCCTTGTCAATATCTTCCATACAGTGGGACGCAAGCTCTTTTTTATCAATGGTATTGAGATACCGCGCAGGAATAATAACGTCCGTATCTACGTTATCCCCGTATTTAATGGATTTACCCGTAAATTTCATAGTCTTATCCCCCTTTTATAAGCTGAGCGGGTCGGCAATTTTACCAGCCACCGCGCTCGCCGCCGCTACCGCAGGCGACGCCAAATATACTTCCGAGTTCACGTGCCCCATACGCCCAACGAAGTTTCGATTCGTCGTCGCTACCGCACGCTCGCCGTCCGCTAAAATACCCATATAACCGCCAAGACAAGGTCCGCAGGTAGGCGTGGAAACGATACAGCCCGCCTCAATGAAAATTTTAAGCAGTCCGTTTTCCATCGCTTTAAGGTAAATATCCTGCGTAGCAGGAATAATAATCGCCCGCACGTTTTTCGCAACCTTTCTACCCTTCAAAATCTCAGACGCCTCTTCCAAATCCTTATAATGCCCGTTGGTACACGAGCCGATAACCACTTGGTCGATTTTAATATCCCCGATTTCGTCGAAGGTCTTGGTATTTTCGGGCAGGTGGGGGAACGCCACCGTCGATTTGATTTGCGATAAATCAATTTCGTATACCGCGTCGTATACCGCGTCTTCGTCCGCGGAATAGGCGGTAAATTCTCTATTCGAGCGTTCTTTCACGTACGCAATCGTTTGCTCGTCTACTTCAAAAATACCGTTCTTCGCGCCTGCCTCAATCGCCATGTTGGAAATGGTCAATCTATCGAATACGGTGAGCGATTTTACCCCTTCGCCCACGAATTCCATCGACTTATACAACGCGCCGTCCACGCCGATTTTACCGATAATATGTAAAATCACGTCCTTGCCCGACACGAATTTATTAAGCTTTCCTTTCAAAACGAACTTGATTGCCGAGGGTACTTTGAACCAAGCCTTGCCCGTCGCCATACCGCACGCCATATCCGTCGAGCCTACGCCCGTCGAAAACGCACCGAGCGCACCGTAGGTGCAGGTATGCGAGTCCGCACCGATAACCACGTCCCCAGGGACGACAAGTCCCTTTTCAGGGAGCAATGCGTGCTCAATACCCATTTGTCCTACGTCGTAGAAATGGGTTACTTCATGCTCGGAACAAAACTCACGGCACATTTTACATTGCGTCGCCGCTTTAATATCCTTATTCGGTGCGAAATGGTCCATAACCATGGTAACCTTATCTTTATCGAACACGGTTTTCGCCCCGATTCTTTCAAACTCGCGAATGGCTACGGGGGAAGTGATGTCGTTGCCGAGCACTCTGTCTAAATCGACGAGAATGAGTTGCCCTGCCTCGACCTTATCCAGTCCCGCGTGCTTTGCGAGAATTTTTTGCGTCATTGTCATTGTCATTGACATAATAATAACTCCTTATTGAGTGAATTGAACGCTATGCGTTCGTGAATTGCCCGTTGGGCGTGAATTGCCAAAACGGCGTAGATACAAGCAGTTCAACAACCAAGCTGGCAAAACGGCGGAGATACAAGCAGTTCAAGGCGCCACGAAGGCGCGTGCTAAAACGCACGTAACTGAGTGGCAACGAAGAAATGCGACGTATATACGTCGTTTTATTTATTGATGATTGCGCCCTTGTCTGCCGAACTAACCTGCATAGCATATCTCTTCAAATAACCGCTGACCTGCTTGCGTTTAAGCACCGTTTCCGCTTTGCGCTTGGCAAGCTCTTCGTCCGATACTTTGAGCTCGATTTTATAATTCGGAATATCAATCGCGATAATATCCCCGTTCTTTACGTACGCAATCGGACCACCCGAAACCGCCTCGGGGGAAACGTGGCCGATAGACGCACCGCGCGTCGCACCCGAAAATCTACCGTCGGTAATGAGCGCAACGTCCTTATCTAAGCCCATACCTGCAATCGCAGAGGTGGGCGAAAGCATTTCACGCATACCAGGTCCGCCGGCAGGTCCTTCGTATCGGATAACCACCACGTCGCCCTTGACGATTTTACCGCCGTAGATTGCGGAAATACATTCTTCTTCGCTTTCAAATACCTTTGCAGGACCTTCGTGCACGAGCATTTCAGGCGCAACCGCCGAACGCTTTACAACACACCCGTCGGGCGCAAGGTTACCCTTTAATACGGCAATACCGCCCGTTTTCGAGAAAGGATTTTCGGGGGTACGAATGACCGTTTCGTCCATATTCTTCGCGTTTTGGATATTTTCGCCCAGCGTTTTACCCGTACAGGTCATTACGCTCGTATCAATTAAATTTAATTTATCCAGCTCTTTCAAAACGGCGTACACACCGCCTGCCTCTTGCAAGTCTTCCATATACGTAGGACCAGCAGGCGCTAAGTGGCACAAATTCGGCGTTTTTTCGCTGATTTTATTCACTTCTTCCAAGTCAAACGGTACTTCGCACTCGTTCGCAATCGCAGGCAAGTGCAACATACTGTTCGTCGAACAGCCGAGCGCCATATCCGCGGTAATCGCGTTTTTAATCGCCGCCGCCGTCATAATATCGCGTGGACGGATATTCTTTTTCACAAGCTCCATAACCTGCATACCTGCATGCTTAGCAAGCTCAATCCGCGCCGAATAAACGGCGGGAATGGTACCGTTGCCCTGCAAGCCCATACCCAAAACCTCGGTTAAGCAGTTCATAGAGTTTGCCGTATACATACCCGAGCAAGAACCGCAGGTAGGACAAACCTTTTTCTCAAATTCCGTAAGTCCACACTCGTCTAATTTACCTGCCGTGTACGCGCCGACCGCCTCGAACATACTCGAAAGCGAACGCTTTTGACCGTTTACTCTGCCCGCCAGCATAGGACCACCGCTTACGAATACGGTGGGAATATTCAAACGCGCCGCCGCCATCAAAAGCCCGGGGACGTTTTTGTCGCAGTTGGGTATCATCACGAGCCCGTCAAAGCCGTGCGCGCGCACCATTGCCTCGGTGGAGTCCGCAATCAAATCACGGGTAACAAGCGAATATTTCATACCCGTATGCCCCATTGCAATCCCGTCGCATACGGTAATCGCAGGGAACATAATGGGCGTACCGCCAGCCATCGCCACGCCAAGCTTGACCGCTTGTGCGATTTTATCCAAATTGATATGCCCAGGTACAATTTCGTTGTACGAGCAAACGACGCCGATTAACGGGCGCGCCATCTCTTCTTCCGTCATACCGAGCGCGTGATACAGCGAACGATGCGGTGCATTTTGAAATCCGTCTACTATTTGTTCTTTAATCATAATTCTATCCTTTATAAAACGCGAATTTTTTCCACGCCTTTTTTAACAGCAAAGCCTGCGCTCCCGTAAAACGGGAACGCAAGCGATAATTTTACGCAAATTCTTAGTTGTTGATGAACTTTTCTTCGTCCGCCCAGCTATAAAGCTTACGGATATCCTTACCAACTACTTCAGAAGGATGCTCGGAGGCAAGCTTTCTCATTGCGTTGAAGTGTACTTGACTGCCTGCATCCGACATATCCAAAAGGAAATCTTTTGCAAACGTACCGTCTTGAATATCTTTCAAGACCTTCTTCATTGCCTTCTTCGTTTCGTCCGTGATAATCTTCGGTCCAGTTACGTAGTCGCCGTATTCCGCCGTGTTGGAAATGGAATAGCGCATACCTTCAAAACCGCTTTGATAAATCAAGTCTACGATAAGTTTCATTTCGTGAATACATTCAAAGTACGCGTTACGAGGGTCGTAGCCTGCCTCTACGAGCGTTTCAAAGCCCGCTTGCATCAACGCGCAAACACCACCGCAAAGTACCGCTTGTTCGCCGAAAAGGTCCGTTTCCGTTTCCGTACGGAAATTCGTTTCCAAAACACCTGCTCTCGCACCGCCGATACCAAGCGCATACGCAAGACCGATATCGAGCGCGTCGCCCGTTGCGTCTTGTTCTACTGCAATCAAGCAGGGATCGCCTTTGCCTACTTGGTATTCGCTACGAACGGTATGACCAGGTCCCTTGGGTGCAACCATGATAACGTTGACGTTCTTCGGGGGCTTAATGCAACCGAAGTGAATGTTAAAGCCGTGCGCAAACGCAAGCGTCTTACCTTCGGTAAGGTTGGGTTCAATGCTTTCCTTGTAAAGTTTCGCTTGTTTCTCGTCGTTGATAAGAATCATAATAAGGTCTGCAACCTTCGCAGCCTCAGCGGAAGTCATAACCTTTAAGCCTTGCTTTTCCGCTTTTGCCCAGCTCTTACTGCCTTCGTAAAGACCTACGACTACGTTTACGCCCGAATCTTTCAAGTTGAGCGCGTGTGCGTGCCCTTGCGAACCGTAACCGATAATCGCTACCGTCTTACCGCTGAGCTTGTTCAAATCACAATCTTGTTGATAGAAAATTCTGTTTGCCATAATTTTTTTCCTGTCCTTTTTATTTTTATATTATTTTTTATTTTTTATTTAGAAAAAAGCGTTACTGCACCCCTGTCGAGCGCAACGATACCCGTACGGCACATTTCCAAAATTCCGAACGGCTCCATCAGTTTTACGAACGCGTCGATTTTCGACGGGCTACCCGTAACTTCAATACACATTTCGTCCACGAAGTAATCGATTACGCTGGCGCGGAACACGTCCACCGCCGTCATAATCTCGCTCCGATTTTCAGACGAATTTTTCACTTTAATGAGCATAAGCTCCCGTTTAATCGGCTCGTCTTCCAGTACTTCTACTTTCTTAACGACGAGCAGTTTTCTAAGCTGATTTACCATCTGCTCTTTTACGTTTTCATCACCGCTCATACAAATAGTAATACGGGAATACTCGCTCCGCTCCGTTTCACCAACGGTGAGCGTGTCGATATTGAAACCACGACGGGTAAACATACCCGTTACGCGCGTCAATACACCCGATTTGTTTTCTACGTATACGGCTATTACGAATTTATTGTTTTCCATAATTTTTCCTTTCCTTATTATCGTTATTTTTGTCGCCAAACGCTCCAAAACTTGGAGCTGTGCGTGTAAAAATGCGTAGATACGAGCAATTCAAGGCGGTGCGAAGGCGCGTACCGATAGTACGTAACTGAGCACCAACGCTGAAATGTGAAGTAGATACGTCGTTTTTACTTAACTTTGGTGATGATGTCGTCAATTGCACCCCCAGGAGGCAACATAGGCAATACGAATTCGTCCTTGTCAATGCGCGCGTCGATAACGAACGGTTTGCCTGATTTGAGCGCGGTATTGAACGCCTTTCTAAATTCCACGGGCGTTTCTACCAACGCGCCGTCCGCGCCAAACGCCTTAGCAAGCGCGACGAAATCCGTCTTTCTTTCCAAAACGGTATTAGAATAGCGTTTTCCAAAGAACAGCGTTTGCCATTGTCTTACCATACCCAAAACGCCGTTGTTCATAAGTACGATTACGATAGGAATGTTATAGGTAACGGCGGTTGCAAGCTCGTTCAAGTTCATACCAAAGCTACCGTCGCCCGTAATCAAAATCGTCGGGTCTTTCGTAGCCACGTACGCACCCATAGACGCACCCAAGCCAAAGCCCATCGTACCCAAACCACCGCTGGATACCCAACGTCTGGGTTTATCAAACTGCGCGTATTGCGCCGTCCACATCTGGTGCTGACCAACGTCCGTCGTGATGATAGTATTTGCGGGTTTGTCCGCGTTGATAATATCGAATACCTGTTTCGGGGTAAGCGGAGCGGTGCTTGCGCTGGCAATTTCGTCTTCAAAGGTAACTTCTTCCTTTTTCAGCTCACGCACACGCAACATCCAAGCGGGATTATCCTTCTTTTCACACTTCTCGGCAATTCTCTTGAACGCATTTTCCACGTCGCCCACGAGCCCCAAATCTACGCGCACGTTTTTATTGATTTCCGCGCAATCGGGGTCTAATTGAATGATTTTGCTCTTTTTCGCAAACTTGGAAACGTTGCCCGTCGCTCTATCCGAGAACCGCACGCCGATAGCGAGAATTAAATCCGCCTCGTTTTGCGACATAGACGACGCGTAATGTCCGTGCATACCCTGCATACCCAAAAACCGTTCGCTATCTTGGGGAATAGCGGAAAGACCCATAAACGAGCAACCGATAACCGCGTCGATTTTTTCAGCAAATTCCACGACCGCTTTACCCATTCCAAGCCCAGCCGCGCCACCGCCGACGTAAATATACGGGCGTTTCGCACTTGCAATCAGCTCCACCGCCTTATCGATTAAATCTTCCTTGACCGTGGGCAAAGGAATTTTTTCCACGACGGGTTTTTCTTCGTATTCGTATTTCCCCACCTGTACGTCCTTGGGAATGTCGATAAGGACGGGACCAGGTCTACCCGATTTCGCGACTTGGAACGCTTCGCGCACCGTATCCGCCAAATCTTCGATTTTACTTACGAAATAGTTGTGTTTGGTAATCGGCAGGGTTACACCCGTAATATCAATTTCTTGGAAACTGTCCTTTCCGATAAGCGAGCAAGGTACGTTCCCCGTGATAGCTACCATCGGAATGGAGTCGAGCATAGCGGTTGCGATACCCGTAACAAGGTTGGTCGCCCCTGGACCACTCGTAGCGATACAAACGCCTACTTTACCCGTCGCACGGGAATACCCGTCCGCAGCGTGGGAAGCACCCTGTTCGTGCGCCGTTAACACGTGATTGATTTGGTCTTTATATTCATAAAGCGCGTCGTAAATATTGATAACCTGCCCACCAGGGTAACCGAATACGTCGGTTACGCCCTGTTCAATGAGCGTTTTTATTAAAATTTGTGCACCGTTGAGTTTCATAAAACTTTCTCCTTAGGTTTATTGTATGATTGATGTGAGATTGCCACACTCGCGTTGCTCGTTCGCAATGACATTGCGCTCAATACCGAGCCGAGCGATAAAAACAAAGCAAGATACAAGCAAGACAAGGCAAGCGCGGATTTCTCGACGGGAGATTTACTTTTAGTAAACGAGCGAGAGAAAACGCAAGCTTAACGCCGTATTGCGCCGTATATTCTTTGTTTTTATAATAAGCGGTTGACGGCGGATACCAACGCCTTCACCGACGACGTCATAATATCCGTGTGGATACCGACGCCCCAAAAGCTCTTATCGTCCGAAACGATACAAATATAGGACGCCGCTTTGGACGAAGATTTTTCTTCCAAGGCGTGCTCGACGTAGTTTTCAAGCGTAAAGCTCTTGCCCGTAACCTTTTTAATCGCGCCCGATACGCAATCCAGCCGTCCGTTGCCTTCCACTTCTACCGTCGTAGCCGTGCCGTTATATTCAATGACGACCTTGCCTTTGATATGGTCGTTCACTTCTTCATAGCCCGCCTCTAAAACGTTGAGCTTGTCGGAAAGATTGACGAAATCTCTTTGGAAAATTTCGTGCACTTCGTTTGCCGAAAGTTCTCTATGCTCGTGGTCGGAAATACTCTTGACGTGATAACCGAATTGTTCTCTAAGTTTCGGGGGTAATACCAGCTTAAACTGCGTTTCCAGAATATAGCCGATACCGCCCTTGCCCGATTGCGAATTGATGCGGATGACGTCCGCCTCGTACACTCTGCCAACGTCGGCAGGGTCGAGCGGTAGATAGGGAACGGTCCAAGTGTCCACGCCTTTCTCTACACGATATTTCATTCCTTTTGCAATCGCGTCTTGATGGGAAACTGAGAATGCCGCGAACACGAGTGAGCCGCTGTACGGCTGACGTTCGCTGACCTTCATACGGGTAACCCGCTCGGACACCGCCGTGATCGACGGAAGGTCGGAGAAATCCAAGCC
>JAFXHR010000010.1 GCA_017536305.1 Clostridia bacterium
AATCTTATTATTTCTTTGGTATATTCAAAGGTAATAATAGGCGACTTTAGTAATTGATATTTTGTTTTAACCATTAACCCCTCTGCGTCTTTTTTATCATTTGCTAAATAATGCTCTTGGGGACGCTTTGCAATAAAACATCTTCCTTCTGCAACACTAATAGCCAATACACCTTGCATATCTCCATGAAAAATAATATCCCCCTCTTTTACAGTTCGCAAACGATTCCAATGAGAAATGCTTGGATTTAAGCCCGCAAAAATATAACCGCCTTTATACTCGTGAAAAAACTGTTTACCTTGAAAGCAGAAAAATGCATTGCGATAAATTTTTTCGGCTTGCACCATTGAATTATCAACAGTTAAAATCTCTACTTCGTATTCCTCATCTGCTTTCACAACAACTCTTTCGCCGACTGTTTTTCCTAATAACGATTTCCCTAATGCACAATCAAAAGAAAGCTCATTAGGTTTGCCTGTTTTTATGGATACGATAGTAAAAGAACTTTTTTCGTCTAAATCAAAATCATAAATCTCTACAACAGAACCTACGCCTATCATTTTATTTTCTTTTGTTGCCGTCATTCTTGTACTCCTAGTGTAAAAAATCTTTCTGTAATAGATATTCGACAAAAAGTGGCAAATTCCTTTTTTTATTTTGAAAATTAATATACAATTTTTTCAAAATCGTTATTTTTCTCAAAAGTCGAATTTTTTCGACGGCGTTAGCCGTCCAAAAAGAAAAGCACCCACACGGGTGCTTTTCTTTTTGGAGCAGGTGACGAGAGTCGAACTCGCCGGGAACAGCTTGGGAAGCTGCCGCCATACCGCTAGGCGACACCTGCATCTTCGTTATTATTATACCCGTTTTTTTATACCTTGTCAACAGTTTTATTCCCACTTTACGCAATTTATAAACTTTTTCTAAATGAAAAAGTCAAGCGCGCTCGCTTGACCTTCTTTATACTATCTCTTCTTTACATTCTTTACATCTACCGTAAAACTCAATGACACAACCTTCTATCTCAAATTCGTCGTGCGTACGTACGCTTTTGATGCTCTCTTGCTCAATAAGCGGTGCGCTCACGTCCGTAACCTTTCCACAATGCACACAGCGCGCGTGATAATGCGCGTGCGTGTTGTAATCATACCGCACTTCGCTCCCTGCAAACCGCAATTCCAGCGCTTGCCCCGACAACGCAAAACCACCTAATACCCGAAATACCGTCGCGCGCGATACCGTCGGATAATGCTCGCGCACCCACGCGTATACCTGCGTCGCCGTCGGATGGTTTAACGCCTGTAACCCTTCGTATATGATTTGTTTTTGTTTCGTTTGCCGTTCTTGCATACCCTTTTATTCCTTTATTGAGATTGAGTATTGATTATATTATAACACACTCTGAACGGCTCGTCAAGGGGTTTTGTAAAAAAAATGAAAAACCGCGCGGATTTTTTTCATAATTCGCACGGTTTTTACCATATATTACAAGTTATCTTAAATTTTTCAAATTCACGATAGCGATTTCTTCACCGCTGTTGGCGTTCAAATATACGACGTATTCTTCTTCGCCGTAACGACAAAGGAATTCGTAGGCAGGCTTTTCACCGCGCAAGGTAGACACGACGGCAAGTCTGGAAAATTCCACTTCCAAACCCTTGTGCAATTTTGCTTTCGCGCTCGCAAGCGAGAGCGACACTTCTACGTCCTCTCTATCCGTATGATGCGCCAAGTATTTTTCCGCGTCAAAACCGGTTACCACGCCCCTCGTACGACAAACCTTGACCTTGATTTCGTCGGGATAAAAGACCACGCCGTCCTCTTCATAGACGAAGGTAAAGTCAGCGTCCGTACCGTTTTCGCGCACGCGTACGGCGGTCATATCGTCGTAGCCGAGCTTTTCTAAGAACGTTTCCGCAATACGCTTGGAATTGTCGATATCGAATTTATCTTCGTTACATTCTTTATAATAGTTAAACCGAAGCAGTGCGCCCGTTTTACTGTCGATTTCCGCAAATAAAAGCGTACCTTCGTTATCGTAGCCCTGCACGTTATACGCGGTATAACGACGACCTACCGTTTCCCCGATACATTGAAAATCGGCGATATTATACTCGGAAAAATACGTCGCGCATAAATCTTCCGCTTTGGACGTTTCGATTTTTACGGCGTTCTCTTCGCCCATGGGCGGAGCGGTTACGTCGCGCTTTTCGCCCATTTGCGGTTTGTTTTCCTGCAAGGTCGCGTTTTCCACCTTTTCTAAGACCTTACCAAGTTCGCTTTCGCCGTTCTTCATAAACTGCATCAAATCTTGGTTATTGATTAACCCTGCATACGCGTCTAATTCTTGACGCACCGAATGATTGATTTCATATAAGCTTTGCAAGGTCGCTTGGTCCTTTTCATTTAAGCTTTCCCCGTTTCTAAGCTTGGCAAGCATTCTTTCACATTCCGCGCCTACGCGGTTGATAAACGCCGTCAAATTTTTATCCGCTTGACCGTCAATGGGCAATTTTTCAAGGTCAATTTCTGCAATGCGAGCCTGTATCAAAAGGTCGGTTAAAATACGGCTTTGTTGCACGGGCGACGCCGAAACGCGCACGCGGTCCAAATCGTTATCCACGTTTTCCATTACCCCGATAAGCTCGTAGGTCGTCGCTTTATACCCTGCAATCGCGCTATCTTTCGTCCGTTTCATATCCATAGCGCCCACGGTAACGATTGCCGAAAGCGCCAGCGTAATCACACCGAGCGACACGACCGCCGCCAACCAACCACCGTAGCTTTTACGCTCTCTACGCTCGCTGTTATTTTTCTTTTTTGCCTGTTTTTTACGACTTTTTGCCTGCGATTTATTCGCTTTTCTATGCGCCCGTTCACGAATTTTTTCTTCGCGTTCCGCCCTTTTCTTTTCTATCCGCGCTTTTTCTTCCGCCATAAGCTTTTCCGCACGCGCTTTGCGCTCCGCTTTGCGTTTTTCCGCTTTCGCCAGCCGTTCCGCTTTTCGCTTTTCCGCTTTTGCCTTGCGCTCTAATTTCTTCTTTTCCTTTTCTTCCTTTTTCTTTAAGGCGAGCGCAACACGCTTTTTCGCACGTTCGCTTTCCTTTTCCGCTTTCCCGTCCGTACTCCTTGCGTTACTCTTTTTCACGTCGATTTTATCTTCCGCGGGCTTTGTTTGCGTCTTTTTTACCGTCTTGGTTTCCACGCTCTTTTTCGCCCCCTGCTCCGTTTTCTTTTCCCGTTCTACCGCCTGCACCTTTTCCGCACCCGACGATACGTTGACGGCTACTTCTTTCTTTTTCTCTTCTTTCATTTTTTACTCCTTAACAATTTATACTCTTTATTAACCGTTAAAACAGCCATCAAATAGCGAAAACGTGTTTTCCTATAACCGTTACAGTCTGTCTACTGAAAATCCAAGAGCTGGTGGCAATAGCAGGATTATAATAATAGATTGCACCGCCCGTAGGGTCCCAACCGTTAATCGCGTCGCGCGCCGCTTTCATAGCCGTTTCGTTAGGGGTTAAGTTAATTTGCCCGTCGGATACCGCCGTAAACGCGTGCTTTTGATACACGACGCCTGAAATGGTGTTGGGGAATTCTGGATTTTGCACGCGGTTCAAAACCACCGCGCCGATAGCCACCTGTCCCGTATACGGCTCCCCACGCCCTTCCGCGTAAATGGTACGCGCCAAAAGATACACGTCCGAGCTCGAATATCCGCCAACGCCACCACCTTGCGTGTTTCCGCTAACGAGCGTATTGTACGCGTCGTTCATTCCGAGCGCCTTATACGTTTCCTTGCCGACCACGCCGTCCGCTTTCAAGCCGTTCTTTTTTTGGAACGCGATTACCGCCGATTTCGTACCTGCGCCGAATACGCCGTCCACGCTACCCTTATAATAGCCCCAAAGCTTTAACCGCCTTTGCATTTCTCGTACTTCGCTCCCCTTAGAACCCTGTTTGAGCACGGCTACCCGTAAACTTTCTTCTACCGCCGTGCCGTTATTTTGTTGCATACCTTTATTACAACCGCTCGCCACGGCAATCGGCAACGCCGTAGCCAGTATCATACCGGCTAAAAGCGCCGTCTTTTTTATACCTTTTCTCATATTCTTCCTCCTATGTAAAAAAGTACGGTTTAGCCGTTTTTCCAACGCTCTATAATTTCTAAAATCTTACTTTTATACACGACGTTCTCCCCCGTCGCGCCCGTAAAACAAAGGGGCGGATAAACGACGCACCACCAGTTATCCCCTTTTCCCGAGCCCAGCTCGATAATGAGCGCGGTATATACCCCTGCGCCAAGGGTATATTCGCCGTAGACGCGCGTTGGAAAGTTTTCCGTCGCCACTTTTGCGCTTGCGCCGTAGGTATAGCCCTGCTCTACGAGCACCCCGTTTGCCACGCTTTCAATATCCGTGAGCGCGGTTTTTACGCTTTTGAGTGCCGTTTGTTTGCTTTCACAGCTCGCCACGATAGGCGTTAAATACTCGACCACCTTATCGCGTACGAGATACTTGACCGCCTGTGCGCTTTCTTCGTTACTATCCGCGCGAATGTGGATACGGAGATAATCCGTTTGCTTACTTGCGCTCGTAAAGCAACCGCCAAAGCCGACCGCCGTTAAAATTATTATGATTGACGTTAAAAAAATTATGCAAAACTTTTTCATAAAAAAAATAACCTCCGTGTGTGTTCACACGAAAGTTATTGCCTATATTCATTCATTTTATACTATTTATTTTCGTCCCATTTATGCTCGTGGAGCTCCCCAGCAAAGCTCAAACCGACAAAATCCGTTTGACGGAGCGCCTCGTAAAGCGCAACGGCGACGGAATTGCTTAAATTGAGCGAGCGCGCCTCGTCGCGCATAGGAATACGCACGCAATCCTTTTCTCTTTGGAGCAACAGCTCTTCGGGCAATCCTTTCGTTTCCTTGCCGAACACGAGAAAATCCCCGTCCCTGTATTCGCCGTCCGTATGCTTTTTTCGAGCCTTGGTCGTAAAAAAGAAAAACCGCGCGTCCTTGTATTTTTCTTCCAGCTCGGCAAAGCTGTCGTAATAACAAATTTCCACCAAATTCCAGTAATCCAAGCCCGCCCGCTTTAAGTATTTATCCGTTACTTCAAAACCCAGCGGTCTTATCATGTGCAAGCGCGTGCCCGTCGCGGCGCAGGTGCGCGCGATATTGCCTGCATTTTGGGGAATTTCCGGTTCTACGAGTACGATATTAAACATTGTTACACCTATCCGTTTCAATACTACCTTATATTTTACACGCATACGCGCGATTTAGCAAGCGTTTTTTTGGGGAATTGCGTATAAATCTTATTTTTGCACGCATACTACCTTTCAAGAAAAGGCGACGCCTTTGAAAAAGGAGTTTACTATGCAATTTGAACAAACGGAAACGTATCGTAACCTTGCCCGTAGCTTTGCGGGCGAATGTCAAGCAGGTATGCGCTATCAGATGATAGCTAAGCTTGCTATGAAAGAGAAATTGAAGACGCTTGCGGACGCGATTCGCACCATTGCCAAGAACGAAACGTTACACGCTACGCAATTTTTCAATAAGATGATTGAAAAAACGGGTAGTCGGGATAACGTACAGTTTGACGCAGGGTATCCGTTCCACGCAGGTACGCTTGCAGAGAGCTTGAAATTTGCTATGCAAGACGAACACAGCGAAACGGAAAATATTTATCCCGAATTTGCTATGATAGCGAAAAAGGAAGGCTTTGAAGATATCGCCGCGCTGTATACCATGGTCGCGGAAGTGGAAAAACAACACGAAATTATCTTTAATTATCTTTGCGAAGGGGTAAAAAACGGCACGCTTTACAAGAGCACTTCACCTATTCTTTGGATTTGTAGCGAATGTGGCTATATGCACGTAGCGGAGGAGGCTTGGAAAATTTGTCCCCTTTGTAAAGCGGAACAGGGTTACGTCGATTTACACCTGCCATTTGAAGGCGTTAGAAAATAACCTATCATAGGCGTGCGCATTTTATTATGTTAAAAGGAGAAAATGTATGAAAAACCAAAACAATCAAAACAAGAACCAAAACAAAAACTGTGGCAACAAGAACTGCGGTAGCAAGAACTGTGGCAATAAGAACGCGCAACAAAACCATAGCTTTGAACATGGCGGGAACAACGATTAAAAAACGGTCTAACTCGATACCTGCCCCCACCCAAAAGGCTTTGGATTTATTTCCCGAGCCGTCTAAAACGGACGTGAACGGCAGTTATACGGGCAGACCTAAAAACAAAGAGGGAATCCCCGTGCAAGACGCGGACGATTTATAGCGTTAGGGATAACGCAGTGAAATGAACGCTTTGCGTTCGTGAAATGGCTATCGCCGTGAAATACGCTTGCGCGCGTGAAATGAATTGCTACGCAATTCGTTGTGGTAGGATTATAACAAAATAAACTCTCTTGTTTATATGCAAGAGAGTTTATTTTATTTTTTATATACCGTTTCTAAATCTCGCCCCACAAGCTCGTCGAGCGATATACCGTAAAAATCAGCAAGCTGTACGCAAAAATCTATATTCGGCAGGGTTGTACCCGATTCCCACCGACTGATATTTTGTTGTTTTATCCCCGTTAATTTCGCAAGCTCTGACTGCGATATCCCCTTTTCTTCTCTAAACTCTTTCAATACTATTCCGTAATTTTTCATTTTTCCGCTCCTTGATAAAATTATACACTTTTTTGTGTAAAAATGCTTGACCTACACTTTTTCGTGTGATATAATATAGCTACACAAAAAGGAGTAGAAAATTATGAATACGATTTTAGAGAATATACAGTGCATGTTTATGGAATTATATCATTTACCCAGAGACGAAGAGTTAGAAAACGCGGAAAGCAAAGCGTACGACAAGCTTGTAGCCACCTTGACCCCAGAGCAGGACAAATTATTCAACGAATTTTTAGACGCGCATTTTGCGACGCAAGCGTACGCGGAAGACGAAACGTACAAATTTGGTTTTTCCACGGGCGTAAGGTTGGTTATGGAAACGCTCAATTATCCTTTCCGTCAATAATGTCGAATTAAAATGAGATTGCCACACTCGCGTTGCTCGTTCGCAATGACAGGGACACCGTTTTGTCATTACGAGGAGGGCAAAGCCCGACGCGGTAATCTCGTAGGAATAAGGCACTATTTATATGAGATTGCCCCACGCTCGTAAACTCGCTCGCAATGACACGTTGCAAGCAGAAAGCTGAGCGCAATGAACATCAAAAAAGACGAACTATAACAGCTCGTCTTTTCCATTATTTTGCGTTTTTATCGCTGGGACGAATTAGAAGTCGTCGTCCGCTTTCTTGCGCTTTTTAGAGCCACTTTTGGGCGTGGGCGCGTCGTCGTCAAAATCGTCGTCTTCGTCGTCGTCATCTCTCTCCTTCAACAGCTATAACTGCATCATATTCTGATTTCAATTGAGCAAGTTTATTTTTATTCTTTTCAAGAGTGGAAATGTATGCATCTCTAGT